>DATCXQ010000447.1:0-3670 GCA_036565725.1 Blastocatellia bacterium | reverse complement strand
GGCGGCGTCCTGGCGGAGGCCGGTCACCTGCCACGAAACTTCGACGTTGTGTTTGTCGGTTTTGATCGTAAAGTGATTGCCTTCGATCTTCTGCGCGACGATGGCTTGCGCGAACTGGCCGACGACGGTCAGTTGATAGCGGAAATCGCCGCTCATCGCCTGGAAGTATTCAGGCAATGTGACGATCGCTTCGCCGTTCGAGTCGGTGGTGATGTTGCCGTTTTGGACGCTCATCATCTCAGACGATTCGATGAACGACTGGTTGAGATATTTGTTGGCCGGATCAAGCGGGTGATCAATCTTGGCGGCGAAGTTGTTGTTGACCTGAAGCATGCCGTCAACGACGACATCGCCGTTGAAGTATCCGGCCCAGGCCGCCTTATCCCCATTAATGCCCGATCCGCCGTAGATAGACGCGCCCAGAAAACTGCCATAGCCCGCTACGCCGTGCCCGGCGAAGCCCACGCCGACCACGCCGTAACCGCCCGCCGTGCCGTAAACGCCGATGGAGGTTTGATTCGTGTCGCTCGGTGTGCTGGGATTGTTGCTCACGACCCCTTCACCCAGCACGCCGATGCCGTCTTGATTGACGCTCTGGCCATGAACTCCGGCGAATTTCGCGGCCGTGGTCCTGCCGTAGACGCCGTGATTGCCGTTGCTTTGGCCCTGCGCGCCGTAGTTGGTCTGGCTGACACCCCAAATGCCCTGCCCGCTAAAGCTGAAGCCGTAAACCCCCGCGCTGCTGGCGCTCTGGCCACGCACGCCCGTGCCGGTTTGGCTCTCGCCGAAAACGCCTCGCCCATTGGCGCTCTCGCCGTAAACGCCCGCTGCATCTCCGCCGTTATCAGCGATACCCCAGACGCCTCTGCTGTCGAGGGCGTTATTGGTCCCGAAGATGCCCGCGAAGTTCGCGGTTGCGGTCGTGCCGTAGACGCCATGGTTCGCGGTGCTCACGCCCAGCACGCCCAATCCGCTGATGCTGGAACCATACGCGCCATTGCCGGTTGAACTGTAACCGTAAACGCCGTTGCTGCTGAGGCTCTGTCCCCATACGCCCGCCGCCGTATCGCTGCGTCCGTAAATGCCCCTGACATTGGTGTGAATGGCTGTCAGCCTGGCCAGATTGGAATTTGTGCCGACCTGAATGTTGCCACCGGCTTCGGTCATCACCGAATCGTCAATCGTATTCGCGCCTGTGAATTTGGCGATGCGGTTTGCCGTGCCATCGCCGGTGATTTGGCCAACAGCATTGATAACGACGCTGTCTTTTAGTTGCTGAGTGTTGGTTGAAGCGTCAGTTGATCTACCAGTTGCGGAAGCGCGAGTTTCCAGAAGCGTGGCGCCGCCGACAGTTGAATCCGTCGAGCCGACAACGGTCAGTTCCGAATCCGAGCCAACGCCTGTTGAATTGTTGCTGGTCACCCAGACGCGGTCGTTCGCGCTGGCGCGGTTGATGATAACGTGGCCGCGCTGGACTGAAACCTGTTGGTTGTTCTCATCCCAGAACTTCAGCGTGTAAACGTACAGCCCGTCGTCCAGCGGTTTTTCCTGCTGATCGTTAAAAGCCCATTCAACCGTCTGCTGATTGACGACGCCGCTGGCAAAGATAAGATCACCGGGCTGATTGAATACTTCAAGCTGCCACGAGCGCGCCGAACCTCGCAGATCGAAACGGACGGCTTTTTGCTCGATGATCAGATTGGCTTTTGGCGCAGGCGTTTGTGACGTCGCTGATTGCGCGAAAGCCGCTGCTGAAAACAATACGGTGAGCAAGGCGCAGGCCGCCAGTCGCGCGCTCAAGCTGTGACGAGTGATGTCGCTGGTCATAATCTGATCCTCTCTCTCTCGGTTAGTCGCTTCCTCACGGTTGCGGTGGTTGTTGTCTCCGACTTGGATAACTTAGCTTGTGAAGAGAAAGACGGCAGCGAAGTAGTTCACACGCGCGGTGTGAGACTGGCCACAGCGAAGAGTCGCGCAAGCGCGCCGCGCGAAAAAACAAAAGGCCGGATTGCTCCGGCCCTTTGCCAATGGCGCAACAATGCGCTTATCAATTAACAGTACCTCTCGGCCCTGAAGCAAAGATCAAGACAGTTTGCCAGCGTTGGAGTGGGTTCTCCCCTTGACGTCGTCAATGAACTCAATCGTGGGCATTAAAGACTCCGGATCGAAATTGGCCGCCAACGCCGTGACACGGCTAACTTAGCCGTTCGTCAGCATCAATTATTGAGGACGCGCGCTGGCGAGATTTCCCAGCTCCCCCAGCCCCGATTTGATCTCCCCGTGTTGTTGTCCACAAGTTCGGCTGAAACCAGGAGTCGTGACATCTCTCCTTGCGCGAGGAGTTGCGCGCCGAGCGCGGCGTCGAGTCGGAGCCGGTAATGAATCTCCGGGCGCAGCAGCGCGCGCCCCGTGCCGGGATCGCCGTCCAGATTCAATTGATCGCGGTCCAGGTCGAAAGAGAGTGTTTGGCCGTGTGTGGTGGTGGCGTTAAAAGTGGCGTGCGCGACCCCGTTCAAGTCATAGAAGGTGATCGAGACTTCCCCTCTCAGCGGCTGATTGGCCAACTGCGACGGCAACAGATGCGTAAGGTTGACGCGCAGCGTTTGTCCGCGACTGACGCTGATCGGCGCGGGGATGCTGTCGAGGAAGAAAACCAAAGTCTGGCCCCCGCCGTCCACCGGGCGCGGACGCAGTGTCAAGAATTTGCCTTGCTGGTGGAATTCCACTTTGCCAGTCAGGTTCTCGGTGATCTCCAACGAGGTCGGGAAATCCGCGCCCATGCCCGCCGGAGCTTCAATCACTAACTCCGGCACAATCGCCACCGCGCATGTGCGTGGGGCGCCAGCGAGCGGAAGTTGATCTCGATTCACCTCGAAAGACCACGATTGGCCAGAATCCCTCGTTTTCCAAACTCCGCCGTTCGCTGTTGAGATATAAATCGTGTTGCCCGATGTATCCCTGAACAGCGCCATGGCGCGAATGGCAGGCGGTAATTGGCTGGCTTGGGCCGGATCCACGGCATAAGTGAAATTAAGCCGCAGCGTTTGCCCATAACCAAAGCTGACTTTGCCGTAGTTTATCGAGAATTGATTTACCGGGAGACCGTCGCCACTCGCTGCGGCAGCGGCCCAACGCGGCTCCAATTCCTCCGCGCGAACTGATGGTTGAACAAAACAGAGGACGAGCGACAGAATCGCTGCCAGACCTGAGATCGAATTTCGGTTTGCCAACATGCTTTTCATGGTTGGCGCCTTTTCCGGTTATTAGCGTTGATAGTTGCAATCCGTTTCTTCGTTCGACTCCGGTAAATTACTATGGCAGGAGAAAGAGCGCAGCAAGGCTGTTCACAGCATCGGTGTGAGATGGATCACACCGGGAAGGTTGAAGGTAAGTGGTCAAAACGAAAGGGACGTAAGTGATTCCGGCCCTGCTTCTGACGGCTTGAAATGATTTCACTGCGGGGGTGTGAGCTTGGCTCATAGCTATTGAATAACCCGCGCAAGGCGCGTAAAAACTCCCGTATCGGCATCTAGTCTTTTCTTTCACTGTGCGGCGGACGCGCCTGATCGAGGAGCGGCGGATGAAGGCTGAACGATGGCAGCGAATCGAGGAATTGTTTCAAGCGGCGCTTGAGCGCGAGGGCGCAGAGCGCGAGGTCTGGCTCGCCGCG
>DATCXQ010000430.1:0-12693 GCA_036565725.1 Blastocatellia bacterium | reverse complement strand
TGAACGCGCCCTGCATCCGGCTCGATTCGCCAGCGGCCAGAAGAATTCCTGAAATCATGATAAAAGTTGCGGCCTCCTAGTCATTCGCATTCGAGATATTTGAGCGTTGAGAGAGAGTCAATAGCTTGCACGAAGCGAGGGCTCCAATCAAGTAAACCGAATCACTGATAATCTCGAATAGAAAGCGCGCTTCCCCGGCGGAATTAAAATGGAGAGGCAGATTCACAGACCTGGTTGATAGAACAGGGCGGAAGGGTTCGTATTCGATTGAGTTTTGTCACTTCTGTTCCTGGCCTTTGAACAAATCGGACAATTGCTCGAACGGCGTGTTGAAACTGTCGGGATGGGCCGATTGTTTGCGCTGCGCGACGTCGCTCTTTTCCGTCTGCGACAATGCGGCGGCGGCGGCCTTCGCCTGATTGTCCTCGGCGACCGCCTGGGCCTGCGCGAACCGCTCTATCGTGCGGCGGCGGTAGATCGGGCGCTCGAACATGGGCGACATACGCGTCCAATCGCCTTCGATCTGAGGCTCGGCGATCAGCCTCATCATCGCCTCGACCTTCGAGTCGAGGTCGTCCAGATAGGCCAGCATTAAGGACTCGGGCGTCGAGGGCAATTTCGGCGAACCGTATTCGAGCTTGCCATGATGCGCGAGCAGCATGTGCAACAGGTGGCGTCGCAGGTCGTCGGGGAAGCCGGGAATCTGTTTGATGTGGTCGGCCACCATGATCGTCTCCATCACCAGATGGCCGATCATCTGGCCATCGTCCGTGTAGCCGAAGGCGCGGTCGTAAGCCAGTTCGTCGATCTTTCCGAAATCGTGCAGCACGGCGCCAGTCTGCAGAAGGTCGATGTCAATGCCATCGTAATGGGCGCCCACTTTGCGGCAGAGCTTGACGAGCGAGAGCGAGTGTTCCAGCAGGCCGCCGAGGTAAGGGTGGTGCATGGTCTTCGCCGCCGGCGCCTTTTTGAACTTCCGCGCCGTGTTTTCATCCGCGAAGATGCTCTGAAGCAGGCCGCGCAGATATTCGTTTTTGAATTCGCCGACGATGGCCATCAACTCGGCGAACATCTCATCGATGTCGTATTTGGTGGTCGGGAAGTAATCGGTCAGGCTGTATTCGCGCTCCTGGCAGAGCCGCATCCTGTGGATCGAAAGTTGGAGATGGTTGCGGTAGACGGTTACCAGTCCGCGCGCGAAAACTATGTCGTCGCGGTCGAAGGTGTCTATCGTGTCTTCAAAATTGTCCCACCACTGTCCCGTGATGTCGCCGGTCTTGTCCGAAAGCGTAATGAGCGCGAACTGCCCCCCGGTCTTCTTATTTCGCAGTTCCTTCGATTTGACCAGGAAGGTCGTGCTAATTGTCTGATTAGGGGCGAAATCACGGATGAAGATTTTTTCCATGACGGAATTTATAGCCCACGCGGCTCGCCCTAAACAATAGAAAAAATCCCGGGAAAAATAAAAACAGAGAACCGGCAAAACTTACGGTTTATTGTCGGCCGCGGCCTTCGACGCTTGAGCCGCCTTCTTCTCTTTCTCCTTATCCTTCTTAATCTTCTTCTTCTCGTTTTCGTCGGAGAAGGGGACGCGTTTGATCTGCGCCGACTTCACTTTTGAATTTTCGAACTGGTAACGCGCGTCAATTTCGATGAAGGCGTCGTTGCGGAGTTTGGTCAAGTATGTATCGACCTCCTCGCCCGCGTGTTGTTCGACCAGGGCGCGCCCGACGTGGTTCTGAACGCGTTCATCGTCGAAGGGCAACTGATTCTGTTCTTTGCGTTGATCGACGCGGAAGATCGAATAGCCGGTTTCAAGTTTGATCGGGTCGGTGACGTCGCCCACCTTGGCGTTCTCCACTACGGCTTTGACCTCGGGCTTGAGTTCGGGAATCTTGAACGTGCCCAACGACGCTTCCTTTGTGCTCGCCTCACTTTCAGTGTATTTCTGCGCCAGGGTTTTGAAATCGACCGCCTCGGAGCGCGCCTGGACCACTATCTCTTTTGCGCGCGCGAGCGACTGGTCCTGATCTTTGCCGAAAGCGATGAAGATGTTGCTGAGCGTGATTTCAGCAGGCTCGGCGTATAACTGTTGTTTGTTCTTTTCGTAAAACTCTCGCTTCTCTTTCTCGGTCAGAGCCCTGAAGATCCTGCCGTAAACTTCCTGCCCCAACACCGCCTCCCTGGAGAAATTATCCCCGAGAATGCGCTTGAACTCATCCATGTCTAAACCGGCCTCGCGCATCTTCTGTTCGAGGCATTTGTCCGAGTCGCAGTTGGTATCCTTCATGTACCGCAGTATCTGCTGGCTGACCTGGGCGTCGGTGTTGATCGAGAGGTCTTTGGCGCGTTGCGCGAGCAATTGATTGTTAATCAAGTCGTCAAGGACGCGCGGCTTATATTCGTTGAATTGCTTCTCCAACTCTTCGCCGCTGTACTTTTTCTTCAACTCTTCGAGCAACTCGCGCAGCGCGGTCTCGTAAGTCGAGCGCATGATCACGCCCGCGTTGACGCGCACGATGACCTCATCGATCGGCTTCACATCGCCTTCCTGAGCCCAGGCGACATTCGCCCCCAGCAACGCGATCCCCAGCAACAGGGCTACGTTAATCAATCTCTTATTCATAGAAAATATCTCCTCCGAAAACGCTCCACGTAGTAACCGTTATTACGTGGCGAGTCTTCATCGTTTCCGCAGCGTCGCAGGGCGACATGATTGACTCCTCGGAAACAATTAAAAGACACACCATCAAGGAACGGGCGGGGATGAAATACTTGCGTGACAGTCAGAAGTCACAAGCTCCCCACATAATTAAATCCGAGGCGGTCGCGATAAATTCCGATCTTGGCGCGGGCCAGCAAACGCTTGTTGAGATCGTCAATCAGTTTCTGATTCTTCTCGCTCAACAGCTTGTCTTCGATCTCTTTTCGCGCCTTGTCGAGTGGCACAGGCTCCGCGCGGCGCTCCAGTTTGAAGATGTGGAATCCGTAACTCGACCTCACCACTCTGCTGATCGAGCCGACTTTAAGAGGGGTGATCGCCTGCTCGAGCACTTGCGGGAGGCGCTGCGCTTCATAATCCATCAACCCGCCGTTGACGGCCGTCGGCGATTCGGAATTATCTTTCGCCAGCACGGCGAAATCTGCGGGCTTGGCCAGGGCCTGCCGGTAGAGTTTCTGCGCCTGATCTTCTTGGGATACGCGGATCTCACGCACCAGGAATCCGGACCTGCCCTTATAGATTTCGGCGTTCCGTCTGTAATAGTCCTCGACCTCTTGCGTAGTCACACTCACTTCTTTGAGTTTGAGCGACTCCGCCTGGTATTTGAGCATGAGCAGGTCATTGAATATCTCGAACCGCCGTTCGTCGCTTTTAAGAGTCGCCTGGTTCTGGTCGGCCCCCTGCGCGTTGGCCTGCTTGTGCTGCTCTTCGTACGCGCGTCGAATCTCGTCGTCGGTGGGCTCAATATTGTTTTTTCGCGCCTCCTGTATGATCAACTGCCGCTGGATGAATTCGTCCAGCAGTTGGCTGCGCTGCTTATCGTTTTCTTCCTGGCTCTGCTCGCTCTGCTCGGAAAAGTCCGACAAACGCGATTTGACAAAGCGTTCGAAGGCCGCCTTGCGCGCCGCCTCCCCGTTGACGTCGGCTATTACCGGAGAGTTGTCATCCTGCGATTCCGAATACCCCGAATACGATGACTTGGGCGACCTGCAAGCGCAGAAAGCGCAACAGATCACAATGATAGCAAGCGCCGTTAGTTTGACTCGCATAGTCGTATTTGTCCGTGCGGGGATGACTCAGATTTTGAGGCCAAATTGTACGCTGCGGCCAGTTCGTCCGCAAGGCGGAATGCCTGGCCACAGAGCGGGGGAGACAGGGAGACAAGGCGACGGGACGACGGGGCAACACAGCGACAAAGGCAAGCCTAACGTTCTGTCTCTTCTTCTCCCTGTCGCCCCGTCGCCCCGTCGCCCCGTCCGGTCCGCGGCGGCGCTATGATTTCTGCAGCCGGCTCAGAATGTCGCCGAGCGTGGTGAAGACCCTGTCGGCTAACAAATCGTCGCCTGCGCCCACCATCTTAATTTTTAATACGCCGGTCGGGCTGAAGCTCGCGGATTTATTCTCTTCCAGTAACTTGAGCAGATCGCCCGGTTCGACGCGGGCCTTTTCGCCGAGTTTGACGGCGAGGTTTTCGCCAACCCGGTCGATCGAAATGATCCCCAAACGTTCGGCCTCGCGCCGAACGCGTGCGAAACCGAAGAGATTCTCCACCGACATCGGCAACCGCCCGTAGCGGTCTGAGACCTCTTCGCTGATGCGGTTCAACTCTTCGTCCGAGCGCGCCGAGGCGATGCGTTTGTAAGTGCGCAACCGCTGGCTCATGTCGGCTATGTAATCGTCGGGGATGCGCGTGTCTATGCCCAGGTTCAACTGCGCGCCCGTCTCCTCCACGATCTCCTCGCCGCGAAGCTCCTGGACAGTACGTTCGAGCATCTGCGTGTATAGATCGAATCCGATGGCGTCGATGTGGCCCGATTGCTGGCCGCCCAGCAGGTTGCCGGCGCCGCGCAGCTCAAGGTCGAGCGCGGCGATGCGGAAGCCCGCGCCCAGGTCGGAGAATTCGCGTATCGCGGCCAACCGCTTCCTGGCGATCGGCGACAGCTCCTGGTCGGAGGGGATGAGCAGGTAGGAGTAAGCGCGGCGGTTCGAGCGCCCGACGCGCCCGCGCAGTTGGTAGAGCTGGGACAAGCCGTAAGCGTCCGCCCGGTTGATAACGATCGTGTTGGCGCGCGGGATGTCGATGCCGTTCTCGATGATCGTTGTGGCGACCAACACGTCGTATTGGTAATCGACGAAATCGAGCACCGCCTGCTCCATCTCTTTTTCGCCCATCTGGCCGTGAGCGACGATGATCCGCGCCTGAGGGACGATGCGGCGGATCAGGTCGGCCACCGCGACGATCGATTCGACGCGGTTGTGAACGAAGAAGATCTGCCCCTGGCGCTGCAACTCCTGCTCGATCGCGCTGCGGATGATGTTTTCGGCGAACGGCGCGACATTGGTCTGGATCGCCAGCCGGTCGCGTGGCGGCGTCTCGATGATAGACATGTCGCGCATCCCGAGCAGCGACATGTTGAGCGTCCGCGGGATCGGCGTCGCGCTCATCGTCAAGACGTCCACGCGCTTCTTCATACGCTTCAAACGCTCTTTGTGCGCGACCCCGAACCGCTGCTCCTCGTCGACTATAACCAGGCCGAGTTCTTTGAAGGCCACGTCGCGCGACAACACGCGGTGCGTGCCGATCAGAATGTCCACCGCGCCCGACTCCACCGCCTCGACGACCTCCTTCTGCTCCTTCGGCGATCGAAAGCGCGAGAGCAACTCTACGCGCGCCGGGAAGGCGGCGAAGCGCGAGCGGAAGGTTTGATAGTGCTGGTAGGAGAGCACCGTCGTCGGGGCGAGCACGGCCACCTGCTTGCCGTCCATGACGGCCTTGAACGCGGCGCGCATCGCGACCTCGGTCTTGCCGTATCCGACGTCGCCGCAGAGCAGGCGGTCCATAGGCGTCGACTGCTCCATGTCGCCCTTCACGTCGACGATGGCCGTCGTCTGATCGGGCGTCAGTTCGTAAGGGAAGGCCGATTCGAACTCCTGCTGCCAGGGCGTGTCGCCGCTGAATGCGTAGCCTTTGACCAGCCTGCGCTCGGCGTAAAGTTTCAACAACTCCTCGGCCATGTCGCGCATCGCGCGTTTGGCTCGGGCCTTGGTCTTCTGCCACGCGATTCCCCCCAAACGGTCCAGCGCCGGAGCGCTCATCTCGCCGCTGGAATATTTCTGGACCAGGTCGAGTCGTTCGACCGGCGCGTAAAGCTTCGCGCCGTCGGCGTAAGTCAACAGCATAAACTCGCGCTTGCCACGGCCGTCGTTCTTGGGCGCCTCGCCGATCATCCGCGCGTAGACTTCAGCCGAGGTTTCCGGGCCGGAAGTGTCCAACTGAACCAGCCCTTGGAACTGGCCTATGCCGTGGTCGATGTGTACGACGTAATCGCCGATCTTCAGGTCGCGGAAATCGGAAAGGAAGGAGGCGGCGAGCGACCGCTTCGTTTTCGCAGGCCTTTCGGCCCCGTGAACCGCCTCATCGAAAATGTCGCCTTCGGCGTAAATGGTGAGGGCCGATTGCGGCAGGGCGAAGCCGGCGGAGAGATCGCCGACGATGACGCTCGCCGCGCCAAACACATCATACTCGTTGAGCGCCTTGCTGATGCGGTCGGCGACGCCGCTGCTGGGCAGGACGAGGACGGTTTGATAGCCGGAGGCCGATTGCCGCTTGAGTTCAGCGGCGAGATCGCCGAAACGTCCATGCTACCGGCGCACGGCGCGCGAAGTTATCTCGACCTCAGTCGTCGTCGTCTCGGGCGGGAAAAGAAACAGCGGGACCGACGGTTCTCGGTTGATGAACGCGGTCAATCTGGAGTCCAACCTGGAATCAGGCCCGGAATCAGGCCCGGAATCAGGCCCGATTTCCAGGTTCGCGCCGGCATGGACATCTTCAGTCGCCAACTCTTCCTCGAAAGCCAGCGCGGCGCTTCCCAACAACCGCAGCTCTAGGCGCGGGAACTCCCCCGTTCGACCGCGCAACTCGTCAGGCGTCAAGAACAGTTTGTCCGGCTCAAGCGCCAGCTCGTCTACAGCCTCAGCGCGTTCGTATCCGCGCTGCAATTCTTCGAGGGTGGATCGAATCTGTTTCTCGACCTCGGCAGGCTCATCTACCACGAGGATGGCGTCGCGTAGATAATCGAAGACCGAAGCGGCCAACGGGCGCGCGAGCGGCATCAGGTATTCCCAACCTCGAAACTCTTCTCCCTCGTCGGCGAAAGCAGTGCGGTCGCGCAGCGCGCGTTCATACCGCTCATCGCCCCAGCGCTCGCGTGCGAGTTTCGCCCATCGTCTGAAGTCAGCCGCGCCGGCGCGCTCGTCGCGCATCGGAGTGATCAGCGTCTCTTCGACTTCGCGGATCGAACGCTGCGTCTCGGGGTCGAATTCGCGGATGGAATCGATCTCATCGCCGAAAAATTCGACGCGGACCGGATTGACCGCGCGCCCGTCTTCACCCAGGCTCCCGCTCGGCGAATAAAAATCGAGAATCCCTCCGCGCGAAGAGAACTCGCCTACGCTCCCGACCGGGTCCGAGCGCACGTAGCCGACCGAGGCAAGGTGATCGATCAGGTAATCGAGGGGCAATTCCTCACCGACGCGCAAAGCGACTGTCGCTTGTTTGATCTCTTCGACCGCGACGAACCGCCGCATTAACGACCGTGCGGTGAGCATTACGACGTCGCCAACGCCGGCGTCCAACCGCCACAACGCCAGAGCGCGCCGTTCGAGTATTTCGGCGTGCGGCGACGCGCCGCTGTACGGGTCGGATTCCGAAGCGGGCAATATGAAGATTTCGTTCTCGCACTCCGCGCGGTTATGGAGATTGCAGTAGAAAAATCGCAGGTCTCGTTCGAGGTCTTCCAGATCGCTGTCTCTCAGGCTGACCACGGCCAGACGCCGGCCGACGGCGCGTTGCAGCGCGACGAGCGCCAAAGCCTTCGCCCCGCTACCCAACCCAGCGATGCGGAGCAGACGTCTCCCAGCGCGCGCCTCGGCCACGAGCCGCTGAAAATTTTCATTCTCTTCGAGTCGCTGAAAGAGAGCAGACACTACGAACTCCTTATAGGACACATGGGACTCATAGGACTTATAGGAACTTGGAAGTTCTTATAAGTCCTACGAGTCCCATGTGTCCTATTGTCCACCATAACGCTTCGCGATCCGTTCGATCAGATCGGTGGTCGAACAGCCTTCGATAAAAGGCAAACTTAACACTACGCCACCCGCGGCCTCGACCTCATCGCGCCCGACGATCCGGTCGACGCCCCAATCGCCGCCTTTTACCAGGACGTCAGGCAGCAGCTCGGCGATTACTAGGCGCGGCGTAGGCTCGTCGAAAATCGTCACGTAATCGACGCAACCGAGCGCGGCCATCACTTCGGCGCGCTCGTTCTGATCAAGGATCGGACGTTTCTCGCCTTTCAACTCGCGCGCCGAACGGTCGCTGTTGAGCGCGACTATCAGCGCCTCCCCCAGCCGCCGCGCCTCTTGAAGGTATCTCACGTGCCCGGGGTGAATCAGGTCGAAGCATCCGTTGGTGAAGACCACACGATGCCCCAGACGCCGCAGACGCTCGCGCTCCGTTCTTAATTGGTCAAGAGAGATGATCTTCGCCATAGCCAGTTCAAGCAGCCATCTTAGATGAAGCGGCGCCGGCGCCACAAGCGTATCAATTCCTTGACAGGGCAAACTACGATTGCTAGTCTCCTCCTTTTCAAATAACAGTACTACGTCAACTTTAGGAGCGTCACAATGAAGCGAACTTATCAACCGAACAACCGCCGCCGCGCCAAAACACATGGATTTCGCGAGCGCATGAGCACGAAGGGCGGCCGCCTCGTTCTCAAGCGCCGCCGCGCGAAAGGGCGCAAAAGGCTGACGCCAAACCATTACTGAACTGATGCAGACGTTGCGCAATAGCCGGCAATTTCGCAGGGTTTATGAGCAAGGCCACAGGATTCATACTCCTTTCTTTTCGGCCTTCTTTCTGAGAACCGACGCCGGCGAGCGGAGATATGGAATCACCGTCACGCGAAAAATAGGCGGCGCCGTGCTTCGCAATCGCTGCAAAAGAAGACTCAGAGAGATCGTAAGGAAGTATGAACTTCGCCTTTCATATCCTGCCGGTTTTGACCTGGTCCTTAACGTCAAATCAGAATTGGTAGAGGCCGATTTCGAACAGCTTCAAAAATCTTTCGCGCGCGTGATGAGCAAGTTTTGTCATGAAATGGATCGCAGTCCATCTGCTGAAATTTTATAAATACGCAATCTCGCCAATGCTCCCTCCGGCTTGCCGATTTACGCCGACCTGTTCGGAGTATACTGTTGAAGCGATCGGCAAGTATGGATTCCTCAAGGGCGCGTGGCTCGGGATGAAACGATTATCGCGCTGTCATCCTTTCAGCCAGGGCGGCTATGACCCGGTTCGTTAAACATCGGGACACCGGCGCAGCGCAGCGCGTAATCAAGCGGCGCTGCGCCAACGAGTTTATAAATGGAAAAAAGACTGATTTTATTTCTTATCCTATCGGCGGTGATTTTCATCGGATGGTCGCACTTCTTTGCGTCCAAACCGGAGACGCCGCAACAGGGCGCCGGTAATGCGGCGTTAACGACCCCCTCTGCTTCTCCGTCAGTCGCTATTACGCCCGAAAGCCCCAAGCAATTGGCGCCTCCCCTCTCGGCGCAGCCGGCGACTCAAGCCGAGCCTCGACAGATCAAGGTCAAAACCGATTACTGGGTCGCCACACTGTCAAACAAAGGCGGCGTGTTGACCGAATGGACGATGACCCGATTCCCTGAGGGAAAGGCGATTGATCCGCCCAAAGGCGTCAATCTGATCTCCAACGACCTTAGTCAGAAGATCGGCGCGCCTTTTCGTTTTTACATTCCCTCCGACCCTTCTCTTGAGAGTGAGCTGAATTCCGCGTTTTATAACGTGGAAAATCTCCCAGACCAGGAAGTCGCTGTAACGAATGGGGAGCAAAAAGAGATCAAGTTCTCCTATGCCAATAACGGCGTGGAAGCGACCAAGGCAATAATCTTTAAAGGGCAGGGGCAGAATAATTCAGGCTTCGATTTCGATTTCGTTGGAAGCGTAAGGCGTAACGGAAACCCGGTTCAGGCTTACGTCGTCATCGGCCCTAACTTCGGCGACCAAAACGTAAAGGAAATCAGCTCGTATAAACACGCGCCCCAGTTGACCTATGCAGAAACGGACGGCGATGTGGAGAAGCAAACGGCTGGCAGTCTGAAAGGCGGAGCGCACCCGACCTCATTGCCCGTCACGTGGGCAGCGGTCGATGACAATTACTTCGCAATGGCGTTTGTGCCGCCACAGGCCGCGCCGGCCGTCGGCCTTTTGAATGACAAATACGTCTCGATCGCAGTGGCGCTCACCGACGGCGCGGTCAATCACGTTTACGCCGGCCCTAAGGATCTCGCGTTATTGAGTAAGGTCAGCGGCGATTTCGGCATCAATAATAAGACGCCGCTGGAGGACATTGTCAGTTACGGCATTCTGGACTTCGTGAGGGTTATAATCAAACCGATCGCGCAGTTCATGCTCAAAGCGTTGCGCGTAATAAACCAGTTCACTCACAACTTCGGCTGGTCAATCGTCATTCTGACCGTGGCTCTGAACATGCTCTTCTTCCCTCTGCGGTGGAGAAGCTCCATCATCATGAAGCGCGCCGCCGCCATGGCGCCTAGAATGAAAGATCTTCAGGAGCGGATGAAGAAGCTGGACAAGAATGACCCTCGCATGCTTGATCTTCAAAAAGAGCAGATCGCCCTGATGAAGGAAGGCAATCCCTTAATGGGCTGCCTGCCGCTGTTATTGCAAATGCCCTTTTTCATAGCGGTCTTTGCCATTCTCACGGTGTCAATCGAGGTTCGCAACGCGCCTTTCTTCGGATGGATTCACGACCTCTCTTCGATGGACCCGTATTATATTTTGCCGATCGTCATGTGCGTTACAATGATCGCGCAAACGGCGCTGACACCCTCAACGGCTGATCCGATACAGAAGAAGGTTCAATACCTCATGCCGTTGATTCTGACCGTCGCATTCTTCAGAACCGCTCCTGCGGGCTTGGTGCTGTACTGGATGGTCAGCAACCTGGTCGGCGTCGCGCAGCAGTACATTATCAACCGCCTTAACCCTACAAACCCACCCGCCGCCGCCGCCGATACGTCAGGTTCTGACGGGCCTGGGCCGAAATCTCCGAAGGGCAGGCCGAAATCTCCGAAAGGGAGAAAAACTAAAGAGGCTCTTGCAAATTAGTTATGACACGGGAAAATTTCGAAGGATTGAAAACTAAGGTCGAAAACTTCGTGAAAGATTTGATCGACAAATCGTCGCTTGATCTGAGAGTCGAAGTGAGCGAATTGGAGCCGAACCACATCGAAGTCATGTTCCAGGGGTTCGACCTGCCATTGTTGCTGGGACACAACGCGGAACTGCTTGACGCGCTGCAATACATCGCCCGCCGGGCCTTCGCCGACGCTGTCGCGACGGGAACGCAGATCGATTTTGACGCCAACGGATACCGCGACGCCCGCAAGCAGGAACTCGAGATCATGGCTCGTAAAGCGGCGGAGAAAGTGAAAGTAACCAAAACTCCATTCGTGTTCGATCCGATGAACGCGCAAGACCGCCGGATTATTCATACGGCCTTGGTCGATTTCCAGGGGATCAGGACGGAGAGCGAAGGAGATGGGCAGATGCGAAGAGTGAAAGTTCTTCCCGCCTGAAGACCGAAGATTAAAGATCGAGGATCGAAAATAGATTGTCTTCGGTCCTCGATCCTCCATCCTCTTCATCGATCATCGCCACTCGATCCTCGATCCTCGATCTTCAATCCTCGATCCTCAATCTTATATAAATGTCTTCGCAGCGATCAAAAACGATTGCGGCCATCGCCACGCCTCAAGGTTACGGGGGCATCGGCGTCGTCCGGATCAGTGGAGATCAATCGACCGATCTCGCCCGCCGCCTGGTCCGCGACGGAGATCGGGCGGACTTTGATCCCAATCAGGCGTCGTTCTGGCCCCTGATCAATCCCGAAACCGGCGCGATGATCGATGAGGCTATAATCACCTTCTTCAAGGCGCCTCATTCATTCACCGGCGAAGACGTGATCGAATTGGCTTGCCACGGTAGCCCGGTAGTCCTGTCTGAGATTCTCCGGCTGCTAACCTCATTCGGAGCCGAACTGGCTCAGCCAGGCGAGTTCAGTATGCGCGCCTTTCTGAATCAGCGCATGGACCTGACACAAGCCGAGGCGATCAAGGATCTCATTCACGCTCAAACGACGCATCAGGCGCGCGTCGCCGCCAGACAGTTGAGGGGCGAAATCTCGAAGCGGTTGCAGCCGATAAAAGAGGGGCTGGTCGAGATGATCGTTCACTTCGAATCGTCGGTCGAATTCGTCGAAGACGATCTCGACCCGTTGAACATCATTCTCTTTCTCTCACGCATTGATCAGTTCATCGAACGACTCGGCGCGCTCGCCTCAAGCTACCGGTTTGGAAAGCTCATTCGCTCGGGAATCAAACTCGCCTTGATCGGGCGTCCGAACGTCGGCAAATCCTCACTCTTCAACGCCCTGCTCGGAAGAGAGAGAGCGATCGTCACTCACCTGCCCGGAACCACGCGCGACACTTTGAACGAGTCGTTCGTCATCAATGGCGTCCCCGTAGACTTGATAGACACGGCGGGAATCCGGGAGACCGAGGACATCGTCGAACAGATCGGAGTCGAAAGAACGAGGACTGCGATCAGTGAGGCCGACCTGGTAATCGCTGTCGTCGAATCGAACTCGTCCCTCCCTCCTGAAGAGATTGAATTGTTCGACCAGTTCCCAGTCAGTCTCTACGCCATCAATAAATGCGACCTGGGGGTCGCGCTTTCTGAGGCGGCGATAAGCAAATTATCCGGCGGCGATCGGGTCGTAAAAATCTCGGCTCTCACCGGTGAGGGGATCGATGACTTGCGGCAGGCGATCCACCGGTTGGTCGCCGCCGAAGCTCAA
>DATCXQ010000426.1:0-13836 GCA_036565725.1 Blastocatellia bacterium | reverse complement strand
AACAACTCGCGCCACAACGTTACCGGCGCATGGGCGCATTATTTTTTCAAAGACCATAAGTCGTTACTACGTGGCGCATGAATAACTTTTCAATTCAGACCCTGCGGCCCGACGAGCGGGTGGTCGCGTCGCGGCGCCGTGGATTTGCGGATCACTAAATGAGTCTCGATCAGGTAATCGACGCCCGTCCGCCGTTTGGAGCCTGCCATCTTGCTCAACGATTTGAAGGCCATCTCACCCAGTTGTTCCCGCGGAATGCGCACTGTGGTGAGCGGCGGGCGGGCCAGATGCGCGAAGAATATGTCGTCGAAGCCAATGACTGAAACGTCTTCCGGCGCCTTCACCCCGGCCTCTTCCAACGCGCTCATCGCCCCCATGGCTATCAGGTCGTTGCCGCAGAAGATGGCGGTGGGAATCGACGATTGCCCCATAATCACGCGGACCGCTGAAGCGCCCCCGTCGACCTTGAAGTTGCTTTCGAGTATCGGGAATGGGCGCAGCCGGCGTTTTTCCAACTCCTCGACGATGGCCTTCTGCAAGGCGACCGCCGTGCGGTTGGTCTGTGGCCCCGAAATCACCGCAACCTGATGGTGTCCCAATTCGATCAGGTGATCAATGGACTGTGAAATCCCCGTCAGGTAATCGACCTGAATGTTGCTGATCAATTTTTCAGCAGGCCCGAGGTTGTAGAAGACGACGCCGATCCCGGCGGCCCTCAGGCACTCGACTGCACTGCGGTCGAGTGCCGAACTCATGACGGCCACGCCACGCACGCCGCTTTGAAGCATATTGCGAATCGCATTCTGCGACCGCGTGGCGTCGTGTTCGGTGTTGCAGAGAAGAGTGTCGAAGCCCTCTTTCCACGCCGCCGTCTGAAAGCCATTGATGATCTCTGGGAAGAATGGGTTGGCGATCTCCGAGACGATCAGGCCGACAAGGTCGGTCTGCTTCATGGCCAGCCGCCGGGCATGCGCGTTGATATGAAAGTTCAACTCCTCAACCGCCCGAAGCACTCTGCTTTCGGTCTCCGGCGCCGTGTAGCGCGTCTTGTTCAAAACATGTGAAACCGTAGAGAGCGAAACCCCCGCCCGCTCCGCCACATCCTTCATCGTGTATCCCATCGTTCTCTCTCCATGTCTTCCCCTCGGAAAAGGGTAGGGCGAACTACCTGGGAGCGCAGGCATCCTTGCCTGCTTGCTTCAATCAGTCGGTCATTTCCGGAAACCCAGCAGGCAAGGATGGGTGGCGCTCCCAGGTAGTTCGTGGTTGACAGATTCTAAGTCGCGTGGTACGTTTTGGCAACTTTTAGGAAAGCGCTTTCGGAAAACGTTTCGCAATAATAGCATAACGAAAAATATGAACGGAAATTGGAGGGGGGATTTCTGAAATCCTCCGCCGGAACGACGGAGGCCGCTCATGGCAGGTCAGAATCTGGAACGTCGTGAGATGCTGCGAGCGCTGTCGCTCGCGGCCGGGGCTTCTCAATTTCCGGGCTTTGTGAGGTGGGCTTTCGCCGATCCGGAGGTAGGCCATCACGGCGGCAAGTCTCCCAACCCTCCCGGCTCGCAATCGAAGTCGAGCAATTCATACAAACCGCAATTTTTCACCGGCGACGAGTACGAGATCGTTTCGAGGCTCGCGGAGATGATCATCCCGGCTGACGGCGCGCCCGGAGCGCGTGAGGCGGGCGCAAGCGAGTTCATTGATTTCATAGTCTTCAGCGATCGGAGTCTGCAATATCGCTTTCGGTATGGCGTCGGGTGGATAGACGCGCATGCCCGCTACCTGTTCGGGCGCCGGTTTCTTGAAATCACGCCCGAACAACAGACCGAGATGATCACTCATCTGGCCTACAAGGATCGACACCGCGCGGGAGAGGAGGACGGTCGTAACTTCTTCCATCTCATCCGCGAGTACACAGTCATCGGCTTCTACACTTCGCGCGTCGGGCTGGAGGAGATCGGCTACCCCGGCCTCAAGCAGTATTGGCGCGAAGCTCCAGGATGCCCGCACCTCGACGATCCTGAACATAAACATCTGCCGTCGCCGGGCGATTGAACAGTACCGCGCGCGTAAGCAAGCGGCTGACCGATAGGACGGCCGCTTGCTTACGCGCGCGGTACCGTACCGAGGTCCAAATTATGCCGTCCATCCAGAAGAGCAAAAGAGTCTATGACGTAATCGTGATAGGCACGGGCGCCGGGGGGAGCGCGGCGATCAAGTTCCTTTGCGAGGCGGGGTTGAAGGTTCTGGCGCTCAACTCGGGCAAGCGCCTCGACCCGGCGAAAGATTACCGCAATCATCGACAGATATACGAATTGCAGTACCGCGGCCTCGGCGATCCGAAAACGCGCCATCTCCGGCAGGGCGATTGCGAGCACGAGGTCACCTTCGACCTCTTCGAGCACGACGTCACCTACACTGTCGCGCCGGGGAGCCGGTGGACCTGGACGCGGTGCAAGGCGACGGGAGGCAAGGCCAATTTCTGGGGACGGTCTTCGGCCCGCTACGGCGAGATCGATCTCAAAGCCGCCTCTCTGGACGGAGTCGGCTACGACTGGCCCGTCACTTACGAGGAGATCGCGCCTTACTACAGCCGGGTAGAAAGGCTGATCGGAGTGGCGAGTACCGTCCAGAACCGCCCGAGCAATCCCGACGGCGAATACCTGCCGCCGATCAAGATGCGCTGCTTCGATTACATACTCAAGAGCGCCTGTGACCGGATGGGGATCCCTTACGTTCACGACCGCTGCGCCCAATTGACGGTAGCTCACAACGGACATCCGGCATGTCATTACTGCGCCGGATGCACGACGGGGTGCGAGACGGGGTCCTTTTTCTCGCCGACGATGTTCTTCCTGCCGGACGCCGAGCGGACGGGCAAACTGGAACTGCGCGCGAACGCCCACGTCCGAAGCGTCCTCGTCTCCCCCGACGGCCGTCGCGCGACGGGAGTCTCGTATATTGACCGCGCCACGCGGCGGGAAGTCGAAGCTTACGGACGCGCGGTGATCGTCGCCGCTTCGTGCTGCGAGTCGGCGAAAATCATGCTCAACTCGAAGTCGCGACACTGGCCCACCGGCGTCGCCAATTCGAGCGGCCAGGTGGGCCGAAACATCAGCGATCATCTTTACGGGACGCCGGCCTACGGCTTCCTGCCGCAACTGGTCGGGCAGCCGCCCACGCCCGACAACATCGCCGACTCGACAGTCGTCTGGATGCCTCGCTGGCAGAATCTGAAAAGCCCATTCGAGGAGAAGTTCATTCGCGGCTACTCCGTCTACCCTTACGGCGGCTGCGGCTCCTTCCCGGGACATTTCCATCAGTTCGAGGGCTTCGGCTCGGAGTTCAAGCGCAACATCCGTCGCTATTACCCGGCGCCGGTCAGCTTTCTGATCCAGGCGCCGTCGCTCCCCTCTCAGGGCAACTATCTCGACATCGACCCCGAAGTAAAAGACGTCTTCGGGATTCCCGTGGCGCGATTCCATTTCAACTGGGGGCCGAACGAATTGATGATGTGGGAGCACGCGAAGCAGGTTTGCGCCGAGATCATTCGCCGCGCGGGCGGCGAGGTCTGGGGCGCCGGCGCCGAGCCTCTCTCTCCCGGTCACAGCCTGCACGAGACAGGCGCATGCCGGTTTGGCAAAGACCCCAAGACGTCCGTGACCAACGGTTTTTCACAGTGCCACAACGTGCGGAACCTCTACGTCTGCGACGCGAGCGTCTTCCCGTTCGTCACCGACAAGACGACGACGCTATCCATCATGGCGTTCACGCTGCGCGCCTGCGAATACATCGTCGAGAATTTCAAACGCGGCGTTCATACCTGAAAGGCTGACGATGAAAAGGAATCCAATCAAATTGGCAGCTACTCGGCGCCCCACGCCGCGCTAGCGGCGCCTTGAATTTAGCCGTTGCTCGCGTGACGCAGGAATATCCTCCTGCCGTCCCGTGGGTTGATGGTGTTTGAGAATTAAATACAACCATCGGTGTAGGGGCGGGTATTCCCCGCCCTGGTTCGTGACCCGAGCGATAGGGGCGGGGAATACCCGCCCCTACGTTGGATTGCGTGGTTGCGTTTAATTTTCAAAGGCCATAAACCCACGGCTAAATTCAAGGCGCCTCTACGCGGCAGAGGTAACTGAGCATCTATTGGTCGATTTTGCGAAAGCGCTTTCCGAAAGCGCATGCTCACAGATCAGGCAAAAGAGGTCGCCCACCCATGGCAAGCCCTCAATTGTCCACCAACCACCAAGGAGGCGGAAATGACAAGCATAAGAAAGAGACACTTCCTGAGCGTCGTGTTGCTTCTGGCGCTTTTTTACGCGATTGCGGCGGCGCAGAACATCAGCGCCTCGCTCAACGGCGTGATCACCGACGAGAACGGCGCCGCGATCGCGAAAGCCGCCGTCACGTTGATCTCGATCAACACAGGGATAGAGAACAAGGCCACGACAGATTCCGGCGGCTTCTATAGCTTTCTCAACCTGCCTGCGGGCGACTATGAGTTGAAAATCGCGGCCGACGGGTTTCAGAGTTACAGCCGAACCGGATTCCGGATCGCGCTCAACGAAAAGGCCCGTCTCGACGCGCAATTGAAGGTCGGGGCGATGACCGAAATCGTCCAGGTGCAGGCCGAGGCCGCGCAGATCAACCGCGAAGACGCCACGCAAAGCGGAAGCGTCGAGCCGCAAACGGTCGCCGATCTACCCCTTATCGTCGGCGGCAGCCCGCGTTCGGCGGCCACGTTCGCCACGCTCCTGCCGGGCGTGGCCACGCCCGACGGCAGCATCTTCAACGCCCATTTCAACGGCGGCATGCTGCGCGGCGGAGAGGCGATCTTGAACGGGATCACGATGGTCAACCCTTCGGGCGGGGGCGGCGTTTCGTCAGCCGCGTTCGATTTCGCTCAATCACCGGACATGGTGAGCGAACTCAAGCTGCTCAACGCCAACTACGAGCCGCAGTACGGGTCAACGGGCGCGATGGTCATCGTCATGGAGACCAAAGCCGGGACGAGTCAATTCCACGGCAATTTATACGAGTACCATCGCGACACAATTCTCAACGCCAACCAGTTCTGGGTCGGAGAAGGGAGGCCTGAGAGGCCGATTAACCTCCAGAACAACTTCGGCGGCTCGATCGGGGGGCCGGTCAAATTGCCTTTCGCCTGGTCGTCGAGAAACAAAACCTTCTTCTTCGCCAATTGGGAGGGGTACAGAGTTCGCGGCGGCCTTGTGCGCTCACTTCTCTCAATTCCGTCGCTCAAAGAGCGGCAAGGAGATTTTACCGATTGGGTGGACGCGGAAGGCAACTTAATTCCGATCTATGATCCGGCGACGACCAGGATCGAGGATGGAAAGTTAGTCCGCGATCAATTCATGGGTTGCGACGGGAAAACTCCGAATGTGATCTGCCCGAACGATCCGCGGCTGAGAAATTCTCTTGCCCTGCAATGGCTCAAGTTTCTTCCGGAGCCTACCGCGCCGGGGCCGACGAATAACTTTTCGCCGCCGGCGTTGCCTGGCGGTTTCAGCGCCGACGCGGACATCCTGAATTTGAGGTTCGATCAGTATCTGGGCGATAAAGATCACTTCACGGTGACTATTTACAAGCGCAACAATCTCCCCCAGGACACCACCACGCTGCCTCCCCAACTGAGCACCGGTCAGGTCAACTATAAGAGGACCTGGGTCACTCGCGCCGCCTGGGACCGCACCTTCAGCCCGTCTCTGCTCAATCATTTCAGCGTCGGTTACAACCATGACCATTTCTATGGCGGCGGAATCGACGTGCCCTTTACGGATGAATTGCCGAAGATCAAGGGAGTGGCCCGGAACGCCTACCCGTCCGCCATTCGCTTCGATAGCGATGGTTTTGACGGTTACGGGACCAACCAGGGGTCCGCGGAAGAGAACAGTTGGCCCGCTCCGGCGATCGCAGGAAACAACCTTCTGACCTGGGTCAAAGGCCGGCACACGCTGAAATTCGGCGTTGAGTACCGGCACATGACGAATAACGTTCCTTTTGTCACCGGCGAGGCCGGCGAGTTCGGATTCGACAGGCTTGCCAGCGGCGTGCCGGACGTCCCCAGCGGAAGCCCGATCGCGAGTTTTCTGCTCGAACAGGTCGGCAGGGCGAATTTCGGTATACGCAACAACACGAGATCAATCGCCGTGCAGACCTCCTGGATCGCTCATGCAGGCGACACCTGGCGAATCAATCCGAAGCTCAGTCTAAATTACGGCCTTCGTTGGGAGACCGTCTCGCCCTCGGTCGAGAAGCATGATTTCTTCTCCTTCCTGGACAAGGAAACTCCGAACGCGTCCGCGGGCAATCGGCCCGGACGCCTGGTCTTCGCCGGCGACCAGGCGGGGGCGGCGAGTTTCGGACGGCGATACCCCGAAGAGAGATACTACAAAGCGTTCGCGCCGCGCATCGGCGTCGCTTATTCGCCGCGGAAAAAGACGGTAGTGCGGCTCGGATACGGCATCTTCGTCGACGCCGGTTACATTCCGGGATGGGGAGGTGGCCTCAGCAGCGATGGCTTCAACGCCAACCCGTCGTTTTCAAGTTCGCAGAACGGGTTTGTCGCCGCGTTCACCTTGAGCGACGGGCCGCCGCAGAACTTTGCCCGCCCGCCCTTCCTCGACGAGGGATTCCTGAACGGCCAATTCGCCCCGATCTACCGGCCCATCGACGCGAACCGCTTGCCTTATTCGCAGCAATGGAATTTGACGATCGAACACCAGGCGACTCGCACGATTTCAGTGAGCGCGGCTTACGTCGGCAGCAAAGGGACGCGGCTCATGTCCCGCGTCCAGCCGATCAACGCGCTCAACCCCCAGCTGTTGACTCAGTTCGGAGGCAAACTCGTCGAAGAATTCGCGCCCGGTCAGACCAGCTTGCATGGCGTGGCGGTTCCCTACGCCGGTTGGGTCGAGCAAATGAAGGCCTGCCCGCCCTCGCTGGCCCAGGCGTTGCTCCCCTTCCCGCAATATTGCGGCAATATCTTCGGCATCAATGAGAATGTCGGCAATTCGACCTATCATTCGCTTCAGCTCAAGGCTGAAAAGCAATTTTCAAATGGGCTGTGGTTCTTGTCCGCTTACACCTTCTCAAAAATGCTGACAAACGCCGACAGCCATCAACCTTTCTCCCTCGGGGTGTCTCCATTCGAGCAGAAGCGGACCAAGGGGTTTGCCTTCAATGATGTGCCACACACATTTTCACTCGCGACGATCTACGACCTGCCGTTCGGCCGGGGGCGGCGATGGCTCAGCGGGGGCGGCGTGATCAATCACATTGTCGGAGGCTGGAAGATGAGCAACATTCTCCGCTTCAGTTCCGGGACTCCCTTCGCCTTCGGCTCGAGCTTCTGCAACGTGCCTGGCCAATTCGCGGTTTCCTGCATTCCCGGTGTCCTGCCGGGCGAGAGTCCGTGGGCGCAGGATAAGAGCCATTTCGACCCGAGCAGTCCGCTCGTCGACATCGCGGCCTTCGAGCCGAAGGAGAGATTCGGGTCGGGGACCTATTTTGGAAGCGGCGCGCGCATTACGAACTATCGCGGATTCGGCTACAGGAATCATGATTTCGCGCTCTCCAAGGACATTCGCATTACCGAGCGCGTGAATTTCCAGCTCCGCGCGGAGGCGTTCAACCTCTGGAACAATCACACGTTGACCGGATTCAACACCGACATCAACAGCCGCTCCTTCGGGGAGTGGAACAAAGGGGCGGTGACGCCGCCACGAAATATTCAGATCGCCGGCAGAATCACGTTCTGAATTTTCATCCAACGAAGGGAATGAGGCGGGATATTTCGGCCACGAATGAACACAAATAGGGCAGGGTTGTAATCTCAAGGTATTTCGCCTCATTCGTGGCGATTCGTGTTTATTTGTGGCTGCCCCTTGCCCAATCGCCATGAAAGGACTTTGCTGGGATGACCAAATTTCTCAACGACATTCTCAGACAGCCGCAAGAGCTGATCAGAGCGCTTCATACACTGATGGAAAAGGAGAGAGCGCGCCTCGACCACGCAGCCTTCATACTCAGTCAGGCGAGAAGCGGTTACATCACCGGAATTGGGGCGAGCTGGCATGCGGCGATGTCGGCGGCTTCTTTTTTCCAGGCGGCGGGCCACCCCATCTCGCTGATCGAGGCTTCGGAGATGCTGCGCTTCTCTCGCATGGCGCCGGATTCGGCCGTCGTCATCGTCTCGCGCAGCGGCCGGAGCGTCGAGATAGTCAATCTGCTCGGCAAGGCCAGGGGCGCGGGGGCGAAAATCGTGGCGATCACCAATGCGCCGGACAGCCCGCTCGCTCTGGAGTGCGACGCTTCGGTCTGTGTCGGCCTCCCCTTCGATCACGCCGTCTCGGTGACGATGTATACTGCGCTGGCTATGGCGGCGGGATTGGTGGCCGTCGCAGCGGTGGGAGAGATGGATTCGTCGCTAGGCTCATCGTTGACCGAATCTCTGCTGTCGGTTGAAAAAAAACTCGATCTCTGGCGCGAAAAGATCGAGGCCGGCGACTGGATATTCTCAAGCCCTTCAGCCTATTTTCTGGCGAGAGGGGCGAGCCTGGCCAGTTGCCATGAGGCGAGGCTGCTTTGGGAGGAAGCGGCCAAAGCTCCGGCCACGGCGTTGAGCACAGGAGGATTTCGACATGGGCCGCAGGAGATAGTTTATCCAGGCATGCGCTTCTGCCTATGGCTGGATCAACACCTGTTGCGTGCGGAAGACCTGGAGGTGGCGGAAGACCTGCGAAGGCTCGAGGCGGCGGTCATGCTGATCGGCGAGGGACTTTCTGACGGGGCCGGCGACCTCGTTTTTTCATTGCCGAGATCGCCGCGAGGCTGGCAGTTCCTGATAGACGTCATCCCCGCGCAACTCGCCGCCGAACGGCTTTCGCGACTGCGCGGCGTGGATTGCGATTCATTACGGTTCTGTCCCTACATCGTCGAGAATGAAGGTGGGATCATATCTCAGGCGTCGTACGGCGTATGAGATATGTGGTTAGGGAGGAATTTTGAAGCGCTTTCATAGAACGATGTCCTGATGATTACACCTGCTTGTGGCATATGAAACATTCTAGCGTACGGATCTTCGGCAAGCGACATTCGGCATGGCTGGTCTATGCGCTGCTTTGCGTCGTCTGGTGGGGCGTCTGGGGATTTTTGTCAAAGCTGGGATCGGATCAGGCGTCCCCGCAGCAACTCCAGATTCTATTCACCGCCGGGATCATACCGCCGTCGATACTGGCGTTGGCGCAGCTCGGATTCAAAGTTGAAACCGATCGGCGCGGGGCTATCTATGGAATCTTGAACGGTATCTTCAGCGGGTTGGGCATGCTCGCCTATTACGCGGCGCTGTCCAGGGGGCAGGCGTCAATAGTCGGGCCATTCACGGCGCTCTTCCCGCTTCTGACGTTGACGCTCGCGTTCGCGTTCTTGCGCGAGCGGATTAATCGCGTTCAGGTGGCTGGCATGATTCTGGCGCTGGCCGCCATCGTTCTTCTCTCGTTTTAATGCGATGGATACCTGGGTCTTCTATGCATGCGTCGCCACGCTCTGTTGGGGCGTCGTCGGGCTTCTTCAGAAATTGGGGACCAATCGCGTCTCATCACGCTCACTGCTGGTCTGGCTGGTCGTGGGGTTCGCGGCGATGCTTCCGGCTCTTTGGCGCAACGGCGACATCACTGGCCTCGGCTGGCGAGTGTTGTTGATTGGGTTGCTCGGAGGGGTCGCCAACGGGCTCGGCTCGTGGGCGCTATTCGAGGCGCTGGAGCGAGGCGCCAAAGCCTCGGTTGCCGTGCCGTTGAGGGCGCTATATCCGCTGGTCACGATCGTGTTGGCGCGAATCTTCCTGGCGGAGACGCTGACCTTCAGACAGTGGGCCGGAATCGCGCTCGCGGTCGCCGGCGGGGCGATGCTTTCTTACGAAACCGAAGAAAGATCAGATGTCGAAAAGCAAGCTTCATAGGGCGCTAAACGTAGATGACACTTTCAGCGATCATTCTTCCTTTGCGATCTTTGCGCTTTTGCGCCTTTGCGAGAAACTGCCCCGTAGAATTTAGAGTCACTTGTTTCTCGCAAAGGCGCAAAAGCGCAAAGATCGCAAAGGAGGGCCGTTATCCGGGAGATGCAACCTGTCGTTTGAAAGGCGGGAAAGTTGAGCAGAGCGCTTAATCGCCCAGTGCGAGTCGGAATTATCGGAGCGGGCAACGTTCTGTGGGCGTATTTGCGGGCGCTGGACCGCCTGATCCCAAAGGGGCAAGCGTCGCTCGGCCCTGTCTGCGCGAGGCGTCGTGAACGTTGGGACGAATTGCGCGAACGCCGCCCCGGAATTCATCTCGTGGCGGAGCCTGATGAAGCGCTCCGGTCTGACGCCGATCTGATAGTGATTATTACGCCCCCTGAGAGCCACGCCGGATTGGTCCGGCGGGCCTTGGAGAACGGCAAGAGCGTGTTGGCGGAGAAGCCGCTGGCGATGACTCGATCCGAAGGGGAAGAGTTGGCGGAATTGGCCGATCAACGCGGCCTGCGTCTGATCGCCGCGCCGTTCGTCCACCTGGCGCCGACGTTTCGGGCTTTCTGGGAACATATTCAAAGCGGGGCGATAGGCCGTCCACACTCGGCGCGCGGGCTGTACGGCAACGCGGGATCGACCTGGGCCGCCTGGTATCATCAAGGCAAGGTCGGGCCGCTGGCGGAGGTCGGCGTCTACAACTTGAAGAGCCTCACCGCGCTGCTCGGGCCGGCGGTCGAAGTACTGGCGGCCGAGCATACGGCGATCAAACCCCGATTCGCCGGCGACCATGAAATAACCGACCCCGGCTACGACGTCTCGCACGTCATTTTGCGACACGAATCGGGTGCGCTTTCGAGCGTCGTCTCAAGCCATTCGATCCAGCGCTACCGCCGCCCGGCGCTGGAGATTTACGGCTCCGAGGGAACCGCCAATCTGCTCGGCGACGATTGGGACCCGCGAGGCTTTGAAATCTGGCGAAACAAAGCGGGTTGTTGGGAAGAGTACGAGCCGGTGGAAGGGACATGGATGTGGACGGAGGGATTGGCCGAAGCCGTCACGGCGATGTTCGAGGGGAGACAGCCGCTCGCCGAGATCACGCACGACCTGCACCTGCTCGAAGTCATTGAGGCGGCCGCCGCGTCGGCGAAGAATGGGCGATGGGCGCCTGTCACCTCGCGCTTCCGCGAGCTTGATTTGAGCCTGAGAGAACACAGACGCGATCTCCATCATCTGCATGATCACACTCGACCGGCGGATGAGCAGTGAGCAAAGCCGATGACCAAGGACCAACGACCAATGGCCAATGACATCTGCGCGATTGGCATTGACGTCGGCGGGACCAAAATCGCCGCAGGCGTCGTGACGCGGGCGGGCGAATTGCTCTTCCACCGCCGTCTGCCGACCGGCGCCGAGCGCGGCGGAGAGGCGACGCTGCGCGACGTCGAAGCGCTCTCGGTAGAACTGATAAGCAAGGCTGAAGAGGCGAATATGAACGTCACGGGGATCGGCCTCTGCGTGGCGGAACTGGTCGATCTCGATGGCAATGTCACGAGCGGACACACGATCAAGTGGAACGGATGGCCGATACGCGAGCGCCTCTCTCGAATCGCGCCGACGGTGATTGAATCGGACGTGCGCGCCGCCGCGCTGGCCGAGGCGATTTACGGGGCTGGCCTGGACTACGAGATTTTTCTCTATCTCACGGTGGGCACAGGCGTCAGTTGTTGCCTGGTCATGCATAAGCGGCCCTACGCCGGCGCTCACGGCGACGCGTTGATATGCGCGAGCAGCCCGCTCACTTCGACTTGCGCGGAATGCGGAGCGAGTAACAAAGTGGCTCTCGAGGATTACGCCTCGGGCCCCGCGCTCGCCCGTCAGTATCAACCTTACTCTCCGGAGAAGATTTCGCGCGCGGAAGAAGTCATCAAAGCCGCTAAAGGCGGCGACGCGCGGGCGATTGAAATCGTCCGTAGCGCAGGCGACGCGCTCGGCGTCACGGCTGGCCTGTTGATCAATACACTCGATCCGGAGGCCGTCGTCGTCGGCGGAGGATTGGGACGGGCCGGCGGGCTTTATTGGGAATGTTTTCTCCGTTCGACGCGCGCGCACATCTGGGCGGAGGCGAGACGAAATCTTCCCGTCACACACGCCGCGCTGGCCCGAAACGGCGTGATCGGCGCAGCGGTCAATATTTTACGTCGAGGCGATCGCCCGGATTCCGTTGACCATTACGCGTCCCCCATTGCTCATTGATCGGCATGAGGGAAGGCTGGAAAAAGCCCTCCCCGCTACACAATGGTCGATGTGGAATTGGTAATTGGCAATCCCCTTGCGACTTTATGGCATTGGGACGAAGCCGGGGCTCAAAAACATGTTTCGGAGATGAATGAATGCAGGCGGATATTCTGACGTTGATCAAGGAGCGAGGGATCGTGCTCGGAGACGGCGGCTATCTGATTGAGCTCGAGCGGCGCGGCTATGTCGACAGCGGCTCGAAGCGGGAGAAGGTGGGGACCGGGCGCGGCAGCGGGCAATTCACGCCCGAAGTGGCGATCGAGCATCCAGACGCGCTCCGCCAATTGCACCTCGAATTTCTGCGCGCCGGGTCGCAGGTTTTGCAGGCGCTGACCTTCTTCGGCACGCGAGAGAAACTGAAGCGGGCCGGCTACGACGCCGAGACTGAAGTGATCAATCAGAACGCGGTGGGGGTCGCGCGCGAGGCGGCGGCCGGCGAGGCGCTGGTGGCGGGATCGATCTCGCGCACGCAACTCTTCGAGCGCGAAGGGCCTGGGGCCGCCCACTTCGTGCGCGAACTGCTGGCCGAACAAACGCGCTTGCTGACCGGAGCCGGCGTGGATTTTCTGATCCTCGAAACATTCTTCCACCTCGAAGAGATGTTGATCGCGCTCGAATGCGCGCGCGAAAGCGGCTTGCCTCTGATCGCCACGATGAGCTTCCGCCCCCGGCTCGACCAATCGAGCGACGGCCATTCTCCGGCCGAATGCGCCCGTGAAATGGCGGCCGCCGGCGCCCATCTGGTCGGGGCGAACTGCGAGCAGGAGCCGAAGAGAATGTTGGCTGTGTTGCGCGAGATGCGCGCCGCTGTGGACGTTCCGCTGGCCGCCCAACCGGCCGCTTTCCGTTCCACGGACGAGACTCCTTGCTTCACGCGTCTCCCCCAGTTCCCAGACGGACTGGAGACCATCCAGGCGTCCAGGGAAGAGTTCTCCGACTTCGGGCGCATCGCGAAGGCCGAAGGCGTCGGCTATGTCGGCGGGTGTTGCGGGTGCAACGCCGCGTATATTCGCGCGCTGGCAAGCGGAATGTGCGAGAACTGAAATCATCTCGATCTTCTAGCCGCGGAGCGGCGATTGAGCTTAGCCCGGCGTTTCAACGCCGGGAGCAGAATCATCTTGGTCTTCTAGTCGCGGAGCGACGGTTGAGCGGCAGTTTTCAGGGAAAAAGAAAGCAGACGCCGTGTCCTGCTGAAAGATCGTTTGTCGTCCTGGCCGCTCAACCGTCGCTCCGCGACTGAGGGGCGAATTACCGCCGCTTCCCGGCGTTGAAACGCCGGGCTAAGCTCAACCGTCGCTCCGCGACTAGAAGACCAAATTCTGCTCTAAGCTCAATAGTCGCTCCGCGGCGGAAGATTGTCGTTTCAAGAGCTCATAAAAAGTGACCGAACCGTGAGGAACCCAATTGGAAAGGCAATTTATGAGGCGTCACGCACAATCGGGGGTGAAGAGAATCAAGCTACTGCTCTGCTTCTTTTGTGTGGCTGCGGCGTCCGCGCCGTTCACCGG
>DATCXQ010000390.1:0-6443 GCA_036565725.1 Blastocatellia bacterium | reverse complement strand
CCCGCCGCAAACCGCGATCGACTCGCTGGCCGTGCTGCCCTTCATTTACGCCGGACCCGGCGAAAACACCGACGCGGACGCGGAATACCTGGCCGACGGATTGACCGACGGCCTGATCAACAGCCTGGCGCAGTTGCCGAGCGTCAAGGTGATCGCGCGCAGCTCCGTCTTCCGCTTCAAAAAGGACCAGAGCGATCCGCAGGCCATCGCGCGGCGTTTGGGCGTCCGCGCCGTGCTCACCGGCCGCGTCACGCATCGCGGCGACGCGCTTTCGATCAGCGCGGAACTGACGGACGCGCGCGACGGCAGCCACCTTTGGGGCGCGCATTATGAACGCCGCCTCTCCGACCTCATCGTTGTACAGGAAGAGATAGCGCAGCGCATCACCGCCGGGCTGCGGCTCAAGCTGACCGACGCCGAATCGAAGCAACTGGGCAAACGCTACACCGAGAAGACCGAGGCCCATCAGCTTTATCTCAGGGGCCGCCAAATGTTCTTGCAATTTACGCCGGAAGGCTCGCGCAAGGCGCTTGAGTATTTTCGTCAGGCCATCGATCTCGACCCCGACTACGCCCTGGCCTACGCCGGTGTCTGTTATGTGTACGCCGTCGGGGCCGGCACGTATGAAGAGCCGGGCGAGGCCATGCGCAAGGCGCGCCAGGCGGCTTTGCAAGCCTTGAAATTGGACGAAGCCTTGCCCCAGGCCCACTTCTCGCTGGCGCTGGTCAAATGGTGGGCCGATTGGGAGTGGACAGCCGCTGAGGCTGGATTCAAGCGCGCCATAGAACTCGACCCGAACAACGCCAATTTTCGCGCAGTCTACTCCGATTTTCTCTCGACTCAGGGGCGCTTCCCGGATGCGATAGCGCAGGCGCAACGCGCGCAGGAGCTTGATCCGATCTCCGTCTATGTGAGCAGCGTGGTGGTCAAGGTCTATTACAACGCCCGCCAATATGACCGCGCTCTCGAAAGCTATCGCCAGATGTCGGAATTGGAACCGGATTCTGCGCGCGGGCGCCGTGACCTCGGTCGCATACAGTTACAACGAGACCAGTATGACGAGGCCATCGCCGCCCTGGCCCAGGCCGTCGCGCGCAAGGCGGAACCTGACTTCATCTCTGATCTGGCTTACGCCTACGCCGTCGCCGGACGCCGTGATGAGGCGCGCCGGACGCTGGCGCAGTTGCAAGATGTCGCGAAACAGCGCTACGTCCCTCCGTTCTACATCGCCAAGGTCTACGCCGGACTGGGCGATAACACCCAGGCGATGGCCTTACTGAACCGGGCTTTCCAAGACCGTTCCGATCAACTCACCGGACTGCGGGTCGAACCGGCCTTCGACCGCATGCGCGCCGATCCGCGCTTTATTGATCTGATGCGGCGCGTCGGGCTGGCGCAGTGAAATTGTTGTGAGAGGGTTTAAGATCAGAGCGATGTTTTCAGCAATCATTCAGTAAATTACTTTCGCTCAACCAAAAAGCAGATGCCATTATTGAGCCGAAGCAGCATATTTCTTTTTTCAGCCTGCGAAGTGGGCGTCTTCTTCGTCGAGTAGCGACGGGGATGATTTTAGCCGTGGTTTTATGGTGTTTGAAAAATAAATGCAACGACGTAGGGGCAGACCTATGTGTCTGCCCCGGCCGGGAAGTGTGCGCACAAGCCGGGGCAGACCTATGTGTTTGCCCCGGCCGGGAAGTGTGCGCACAAGCCGGGGCAGACACATAGGTCTGCCCCTACGTTGAATTGCATGGTTGCGGTTAATCTTCAAAGACCATAAACGCACGGCTAAATTCACTCCCGTCGCTACGCCACGAAGAAGACGCGCATTTCGCGTAGATACCGGGTAATGACAAGGCTTTATGTTGACGGCTGACTTGCAAGCTTAACGTCAAACTTTACTGGTTTCTCAGAGAGCTTAGGAAAATTGGCCGCGTCAACTTCAACTCCGCCGCATCAGCGCTTTCCTGACCCTTTTTTTTCCGTCCGGCATAATCTCCAATACCATCGCCGATTCGCGCGCGGCTTTGTCATGCGGGGTCTTTTTCAGGGCCGCTTCAACAATCTTGTCGAAGATGGCGAAGAATGCGTTATCGCGCCATTCGTCCAGTTCGCCGGCCATTTCGACGAATTTACGCGCGGCCTCTTGCAACTCGTCCAGTGGGATCGGCTTCTTCTCTTTCAACGCGCGGTCCAGAACCTCGTCGAGTTTTACCAGTCGGTCGACGTACCTGTCTTCGATATTGTAGAGCGTGATCAGGCGGTCGGCGTCTTCCCGACGCAACAAGACTTCTCTCGGTTCGCCTCTAGTGAACCACCCGGGAAGCGTGACGACGATGTTGGATTGTTTCAGCGCGGTGAAACCTCTTTTGTATACCTCGTACACGGAGGGCTCCAGGTAAGCGAAGCCCACAGGCGCCATCCAATCGGTCCGTTTCATTCCGGCGAATTTCGCCCCGATCAACTGGCGCATCGTTTGCCGCGCGAGTTTGCGCAGCTCATCGCCCGAAACCGCGCCGAGCGCTGCGCGCAAGGCCGCGTCATCATACCGTACGATGTAATTGATCTTCACTTTGCCGAGGCCGCCGGGAAACTGTTTCCTCAGACCGCCGACGAAGGCTTCGCGGCCCTTTTCGCCAAACAGGCCCAGAAATTCCGCCAGGTCGAGGTAATGCTTCAACTCCTCAACAGAGGCTCGCTCGTCCGATTCGAACAGTTCGTATTGCGCAGTGAGATTCTTGAGCGTCTGAAGCATGTACCGCCTGTTCGCGCTATCGACCGCATTAGGCGAATCGCCTTCAGGCTGAAAAGTCTTGCCGACGGCGCGCAGCAGGAAATTGCTTTCGACAATCTCTTTGAACTTGCGCCCCTTCTCTCGGCGCTGCTTGATCGAGGTCTCGGTCGCATATACGTGCAAGAGCCCTCCGCTGACTGCTTCGATCGCGTGTTCGACATTTTGGGTAAGCTGTTTGAGGCAGTCGTAGTCCCAGCCCATCACATTGATCTGCAAATGCGCGCTCCGCTCGATCTTGTGTTTGAAAAAGACGTCATTGATCCGCGCATAATTCGAGTTGTATTTTTCCATGACGCCTGAAAAATCGCCCGCCGCAGCCGCCCGCGCAAGCTCGCGGCCTTCGGCCCGATTCAAATTCAGCTCGACGTCGATCAGCTCCTGGTCATGCGACGCTTGCGTGTAGGCGTAATGCAGATCGAAAGTGACTTTGTCGTTGACCGCTTTCTTAATGCGTTCGTACCAGGCGTTCTTGAAATCCTCGATCTTATTCAGGCTATTTTGCAGATCCTTGAGCGCGTCGTTCAACTTGCTGTTTTCGATCTTGTCGAACCCCATGCCGATCAGACGCCCGGCGAGGTCCTGCAATCTCTCGTCGCCGATCTGTCGCAACTGATCAACCGTTTTGATCTCGCCGAGTTTTTCAAACAGCGGGTCGAGCCGCGTGGCCGATTTGAGCTTGGCCAGGAAATTGCGGACAGGGGCCGTAGCGCCGTCTTCGACGAAAGACTGCGCCTTCCGGGCGAGATCCGAGAACTCCGCGAACTTTTCGTTTTGCAGCAGCAGCGGGTAGACGCTCGTCCCCCACAATATCTGCGCAATGTCCCACGCGTCCATTGCCGCTTTCTGTTCTTCTTCGTCGTCGGTCTCGGTCAATCTGACAAGATCAGCCGGGATGGGCGCCCCGGCGAGCAAGCCGAGCGCGCGGCGCAGTTGGGGAATCTCGTCCAGATAGGCGTGATAGAGATCGACTATACGCGCGTCCAGGTTGTTGTAAGTTTCGACCACTTGCCGCGCGGCGCCGAGAAAATCCTGTAGCGTGTCGTTACTCAGCGCCTTGTTGATCAGGTCGAGCGACCATTCGTGAACGAAACCTTTGATCATCGGCGTCAACGCCTTCTCAAGCTCATCGAGCGACGAATATTTCCGCGCTTTGTGAAAGTAACTCAGCACGGTCTTGGCGTCGGCGCCGATGAGCCGGATCAGGAACTCATCCGCGCTTTGCGGCAGTCCTTTCAATTCGATTTTTCCGTCGAGGCCGAAATCGGCGGCGAAGTCCAACTGCGAATCGCGGCTCTTGCGGACCACGAAGCGCGCCCACCCTTCCTTGGCGCCGCGCCTCGCCTCGATGCTGAAATCGCCCGCGAGCGAATAGCCTACCGACACCGCCGCCATCGCCCGCAGCGCGTAATCCAGGTCGAGGCTGAGTTGATTGAATTCGATAGACCGCGAGCCTGTCATCTCGTAGCCCCAATTCATCGCCGCCTTCAACTTCAGATACCCGTCGAATCGCGTGATCAGCGCCTCGCCCGGTTCGGGTATTTCGGCTAATGAATCGACCTGCTGCGGCAGCCGCGTACCAGCTAGCAGATCGCCCAGGATCTCCTTCGCGGAACTTTCGGCGTCGTAAACCTTCAACCGTTCATAAGCGACCTCGCCGCCGACTGCGACGCCGAAAGTGGCCGACAGAGTTCCGATTGGAATCTTCGCGTCCGCCGCCAGATCGCCGTTCGCCATGAAAAACAACCGCGCATATAGCTTTTCATCGGTCAGAAACTCGCTCAGTCCTAGAGCCTTCAGCGTTTCTTCGTCTTCATCGGGCCAGATCAATTGAATTTTGTGAGCGGCGCCCGCGCTCACGCTCAGACGCATCCCGCCTTCGCTCCCGAAGCGAAACTTCTGCTCGTTCGCGAATTTGAAATTGACCTCGGCGACGCGGGTGACGATGGGCAGAAACTTTCCGCCTGTCGCGATCAGCGTCAGCCACATGTCCTGATCGGATTGCAATTCGATCTGGCCGTCGCCTGAGAGGAATGACTTTTTGAATGTCTCGGTGTTGAGTGGGAAGATAAGCATGAGGTCTCCTTGATCGGGTTGAGTCCGAGATTGTATCTCCGGGTAATAACCGCGTATGGCCGCTGTAGACTTTAACGCAATTATCAGGAGGGCGAAAGTGTAAACTATGACCAGAAATCAGCAGATCGGCGCTTGGCTGGCGCTCACGTTACTGCTTGCCTTGGCGCTCTATCGTTGGTTCAATCTTCCGTGATGAGCCAACCACCCTCGAAAACTCCGCTGGTCGCGGTCGTCGGCCCCACGGCGTCGGGCAAGAGCGATCTGGGTATCGCCCTGGCCGAACGCTTCGACGGCGAGATCGTCAACTGCGATTCCGTCCAGGTCTATCGCGGCCTCAACGTCGCCACGGCCAAAGTTCCAATGGAAGAGCGTCGCGGCGTCCCGCATCATCTGATTGACGTCGTCGAGCCGACGGTCAACTTCACAGCCGTGGCCTGGGCCGAAGAAGCGAAGCGGGTCATTGTCGGCGTCGAAGCGGGAGGGAAGCGCGCGATCCTGGTCGGAGGCACGGGGTTTTATCTGCGCGCGTTGACCACCAGGTTTTTCGACTCGCCGGAAATTGACGATAGCCTTCGCCCGCGATTGCAGCGCATCATGGAGAAACGCGGCGCGGAACATCTGCACAGAATGCTCGCCCGCGTCGACCCGAAACTGGCCGCGAAGTTCGCGCCCAGGGACTGGTCGCGCGTGATCCGCGCGCTCGAAGTCTATTTTTCTTCGGGCAGGCCGCTCTCCGAATGGCAGGAGCGCTCGCCCGAAGAGCCGACCGAATTCGCCGGGCGGCTGCATTACTTCGTACTCGAACCGCCGCGCGAGGAACTGTACGAGCGAATCAACCGGCGCGTGGACGCGATGGTCGAGCGCGGAATGCTCGAAGAGATTCAAAGCCTGATCGCGTCAGGCGTCCCACCGACGGCGAAGGCGTTCAACGCGCACGGCTACAAACGCTTCGTCGAATACATAACAGGGAAGCGCACGCTCGAAAGCGCGATCGAGCAAATGAAGCTCGACACTCGCCATTACGCCAAACGCCAGTGGACCTGGTGGCGGGCGCAACCGAACACGCATTGGCTGGGCGGATTCGGGTTTGAAGAGAAAGTGATTGATGAAGCGTCGCGCATAGCCGAGCGAATTTACCAGGCGAAGGTCTGAATTCACCTGAACTTCTCAATAGATATTAAATTCAAATTCGAGAGGTCCTCTGATACTGACTGGAGCCCCCTTCTTTATTGCCGGATTGAATCTGATCCTGCTTGCCGCTTCCACCGCCTTCGTCGTCAATCCATACGGCAAATACTCGATGACACGTTGAATTACCAGCGCGCCGTCTGAGCGGAAGATTACTTGGAGCTTGACCATACCACTCATCTTGGCTTGCCGCGCCTCCTCCGTATATCTGGCCTTCTCCCGGTAAAGGATTGTGGGGCGATCCGAACTTGTCATCGGAATTATAGGCGCGCCGTTGGATACCGACTCATCTGATGGGATCAGGTCAGGAACGAGCAGTTTCGACTCAACGTCCAGCCGACGTTCAAAGAGTTTCTCCATTTTCGCGATCTGCTCCAACGCCGCCTCGCGA
>DATCXQ010000370.1:0-4529 GCA_036565725.1 Blastocatellia bacterium | reverse complement strand
GGCCGATCGAGGCGAATGGGTAGATTTGCGTGCCCTCGCCGATCTCGCAAGGGCCTTCGATAACGACGTGTCCGGCGATCTCCGCGCCGTCATGAACAGTGACGTGGTCGCCGATGATCGAATAGGGGCCGACCAGAACATTCGCGCCGAGTCGCGCGAGTGAACTTATAATTGCTGTTGGATGAATCATATGATTGCGGATTGCGGATTGCGGATTTATGAGTTCGTTCAGCTGCCGGACGCGAAATCGGGATTGAAGGGCGTATAAATCCGCAATCCGCAATCCGCACCCCGCAATCCGCAATCCGCAATCCCGCTATTTTGGCCTGTCCGCCAGCGCGGATGAGATGACGGCCTCGGTCACGAGCTGGCCGTCGACATAAGCCTCGGCGCGCAACTTGGCGTAGCCCATCTTGTATTTGAGCACGGTCACTTCCAGGCGCAACTGATCGCCTGGCCGAACCGGTTTGCGGAATTTCGCTTCCTCGATGCCGGTGAAATAAAGCAGCTTCGATTCGCGGTCGGAAACCTCGCGGAAAAGGAGCACCGCGCCGGCCTGCGCCATCGCCTCGATAATGCAGACGCCGGGGAAGACTGGCGCGCCTGGAAAATGCCCCTGAAAGACCTGTTCATTCATCGTCACGTTCTTGATCGCGACGATCCGCTTGAGCGGATCCAGATCGAGCACGCGATCAATCAGCAACATGGGATAACGGTGTGGGATTATTGATTGAATTTCAGTGATGTCCATAAGCTGTTACGGGCGCCTCTATTCTCAAGTCATCAGTCCCAAATGGAGGCGCAACTCGTCGATGGAGATGTCGCCTACCATCTCGCGTCGCCGCCGCGAACGCTCGGTCAGGTCAAGAAACTTAGAGTCGACGCTTAACGCGAGCGTTTCCATATCCTCATCCTCGACGGCCGGCAGCGCAGCCACGGGCTTAGCATCAGCCAGTAACATCAATTGTTAATGCGAAGCTCCCAGACAGCCAGTGGTTTAGACCGCAAATTTTTACGATTTCTCGTCACAACGGTCGGCTAATGCGCCAACTGCCCATCCACTGTATCCAAAACAATAGGCTGCTGTCGAGCCGTCAATGCGGGCAGATGATTTTCAGCGCCAGGGGAGCATTCGATTTTGTGGGCCAAGTGAGATTGCCTCAACAAGTGATGTTGGCGGCTCAGTCGCCAATTTTCTTCTCCAGCTTTTTCAACCGTTCAAACAATTCCGGCAGCCGCGCATACAAGACCTGCGATTTGCGCCACTGTTGATAATCCATGGCGGGCATCATTCCGCCGACGAGTTTGCCCGGCTCGACGCTCTTGGTGACGCCGGTGCGGGCGGTGATGGTCGCGCCGTCGCCTATGGTGATGTGCTGGTTGGTCCCGATCTGGCCCGCAATGACGCAATTGCGGCCCACCGAAGTACCCCCCGAAAACCCGGCGAGCGCAGCCACGACGGTATCTTCGCCGATCTCGACGTTGTGGCCGATCTGGATCAGGTTGTCGAACTTCGCGCCGCGCCGGATGCGCGTGCGTCCGAAGCCTGCGCGGTCGACACAGCAGTTCGCGCCGATCTCGACGTCGTCTTCGATCTCGACGCGGCCCACCTGTAAGAGCTTGAATTGGCGGCCTCCCTCGTCGGGCGTGAAGCTGAAGCCGTCGGCGCCGATCACCGCGCCGCTGTGAATGCGACATCGCGCGCCGATCTCCGTCTCGTCGTAAACCGATACGTTGGCGAAGATCACCGTGTCGTCGCCGACACGGCAATCGTCGCCGATGACCACGCCCGGGTGTAGCGTCACGCGGTCGCCGATGATCGAATTGTGACCGATCGTCACGCGCGGATGAATCGAACAATCGGCGCCGACGCGGGAATTTTCACCCAGGATCAGGTCGGGACTGACGCCGCGCGCCTTGTAAGGCTTCGAGTGAAATGCAGTGATGGCGCGCGCAAAGGCCAGCTTCGGGTCCTTGGCGACGAGCAGGCTGCGTCCGGCGAGCGCGTCATGATCGGCCAGTTTCGGCGGAACGATCATGGCTGCGGCTTCGGTTTCTCCGGCCTGATCCAGCCGCGCGGCGTCGGCGACAAAACTCACATCTCCTGCGCGCGCCTCGGAGAGCGGGCCGACGCCGGTCAATTCGATTTCGCCGTCGCCTCGCGCCTGTACGCCGATGATTCGCGCGAGTTCGTGCAGAGTCATAATTTTACGAGAAAAGCCGCCGGGCGCCTTCGACAGAGGCAGTCATATTTCATATTTCATATTTAATATGAAATATGACTTTTCACTTCTTCGGCGTCGCAGGAGTCGAAGAAGGGTGGGCCTTATTGTATTCACTCATGAAATCTTCGGTGATCTCCGCGGGCGGCGCCATCCAGACCAGAAGATTACTGCTATCAGCGACCTGGCGTTCCATCACCATGATGATGTTGCGCTGCTGGCAATATTGATCGAAGAACTTGTTGATCTTGTCCATGACAGGCCCCACTATTTCCTGGCCGCGCCTTTGGAATAGCGTCTGATAGTCTTCGGTCTTTCGCTTGAGCGTTTTCTCCAACTGCGTCCCCTGTTCTATCCAACCATCGCGCACGGAGGGCTGAGCCTTGGCCCCTTCATTTTGCACTTTATTTTTCAAATCCTCTATCTGTTTCTGAAGGCCTTCCAGTTCCTTGTTCTGCGGCTCGAATTCTTTGTTGAGCGCCTCCAGCGTGGTTTTGAATTCCCCGATCCCGACGCGGAAAGCGGCGGTGTTGATAAAGGCGATTTTTCCTTGCGCGCCGCCTCCTCCTCCGGGGGCCGGCGGGTTCTGCGGCGTCGAGCGGGGCGGTTGCGGCGTGGTTTGGGCGAATGCGACAAGGGACAAAAGGGCGCTGATTGCGAAAGCAAGAGGGATTCGCATATGTGGTGGTCTCCTTCAGGTAAGCGCTTAAGCGCTTGGATAACAGTCTTGCTGCGTACAGGGGCCTTGCGAGTTGTTTACTTGCGCCCGTGGCGTTGTCACGCGGCGCGAGTAAACAACTCCCGCCACGGCGCTTAATGGCGACGCGGCCGTGAGAGAGCGGATTTCTACTGTTCATCGCCGCTCCCTCACGGCCGCGTCGCTGTGCGGGACTGACAAAAGTCCATCCCGCCATTTTAAAGAATCACTATGGCTTCTTCGCAGCCGGTGGGGCGGCCCCGGCCGGGGCCGGGTTGGCTTTATTGTACTCCTTGATGAAGTCCTCTGTGATGTCTGTGGCTTGAGAGGCGAAGATCAGAATGCCCGCCTGTTGCGCCGCGCCGACTTCGAGAACCATCACAATGCCACGCTGCTGGCAGTAGGCGTCGAGGAACTTGGTGACTTTTTCATATACCGGCTGGGCGAGTTCCGCCAAACGCCTCTGACCCAGCAGGTTGTAATCCTCTTTCTTGCGGTTGAGCGCCTTCTCCTTATCAGAGGCCTCTTCAACCCACTGGTTGCGCACCTGGGCGCTGACGGTGGCGCCTTGAGTGTTAATCTTGTTCTTGAGATTGTTCAGGGCGTCATCTTCCGCCTGCACTTCCTTCCTCTTCGGATCCAACTCGGTGTTGAACGCGTCGAGCTTTGCCTTCAACTCATTGATGTCACCGCTGAACCTGCCTTGGTTGATGTAGGCGAGTTTGCCTTCGGCCCCAGTCCCGCCGGTCGGGGCGCCGGTCGAGGCGCTTGGCGCGGGCGCCGCGGCGGAGGTCCGGTTCGGTTGTGGAGTTTGCGCGAACGCCGCCGGCGCGAAAATGCTCGTGATCGCAAACGCAAAAATCATTTTCTTCATTGTCAGCTAGACTCCTTTATCGTCAATTTAGGATTGCAAAATCGGTTTGCAAACTCGGCCCGCGGTCATTTCGTCGGGTTCGCGGCCGTCTGAACCGGATTCGCCTTGTTGTATTCAGTGATGAAATCCTTGGTGATGTTCGACGTCGGGACGGCGTACACGACGACGCCGGTGTCCTGCAAACGGCGCGCGTCGAAGAGCGTCGATATGCCATTTTTGGAGCAATACTGTTCGAGGGACTTGCCGATCTTCTCGTAAACGTCGTCGGTCTCCGCCTTTTCACGTTTGCCGTAAAGATCCTGCGTATCCTGGAGCAACCTGGTGTACTCCTTCTTAAGTTGCTCGATCTCGTCATTGAGCTTCTGCGCCTGCTGGAGAGTCAAGGTCTTATTTTCTTGCGCCACCTTCTGCTTGTTGGCAATCGAGTTCTGCATCGATTCCAGATCGCGCCCCTTCGCGGCGAATTCGCTCTGCAGCTTATCGTATCTCGCCTTAAGTTCCAGCACCTCTTCGCGGAAAATCATTGAATCTACGATGGCAACCTTCGTCTTCGTAGCGCCGCCGCCCGCCGCCTGAGCGAAGACGCCCGGAGCGGCGGGGATCAGGAAAGCCAGGGTCAGTAAGAGTTTCATCTTCATTCTATCTAAAGTCTCCAGTCGTTTGATCGGTGGTTAGTTGTCGGTGGTTAGCCTGGCGGTCGGCGGCAGGCGCCATTATTGCCAACCGCCGACCGCCA
>DATCXQ010000343.1:0-3579 GCA_036565725.1 Blastocatellia bacterium | reverse complement strand
CTTCGGGTGAACCATCTTGACCATGTCGGCTATCGATGGCGACTGGCCGACCGAATCCTTGAAGATCGCCTCGTCGCTGCGCGCGTCGAACCATTCGTTGATCAAACGCTTCGGCGCGGCGCCGAAGGATTTGCGACCGACCGCGCCCGAACGCACGATCTGGGTGAAGTTGCGCAGCATCTTGCCGTTGTCTATCACGCGCGAGAATACGCGGGCGAGCGTCTTCACGTCCTTGACCGACAGGATGGCGCAGAGCAGCGCCGGCATGTCTTTCATAAAGGCGCGCTCGCGGGCGTAGATCGCCGCCCTGGCGATGAACTCCGCGTCGAGGCCCTTGCAAAGCTCGATCACTTTGGCGAGCTGCTCGTCGGCGTCAGCGTAGAAGGTATGATTCAAACAACCGGTCGCGGCGTATTGCGCGAGCTGCGCCTTCGGCGGCAGGGCGTAAGCCGGGGCAAGATGCTCGTTGAGCGCGTCAGTCTTGGGCAGAAGTTTGCCGGCGACCTTTTTGAACAAGTTCTTGTTTGCCATTGCGCTCCTCCTTTAAATGCGATCCGGCGCGTTGTGGACCGGGTCGGGATGATCGAAGTGTTCTGACCAGAGCTTCTTGAGCCATCTTTCCGCGAACTCCTGCGCGCATTTCTCTCGCGCAAAGCGCAGCCTCTCGCTCTTCGTCCTTTCATTAACCACTTGCAAGTGGCCCAGCTCGTGCAGAAATACGTCGTACAAAAGAAATCTGCGGATCGCCAGCATCGGCCATTTCTCTCCGCGCCTTGCGCCGAACTGCTCGCACGACTGCCTTGACGCCAAAGCGGCTGAAAGGCTTATGCGCGGCGGAAGCGCGCAGATGGTGATCTCGCGGCCTCCGCCAGTTACGTAGCCCAGAACTCGATTGCCTCTTGCGCGGTCATTGAAGTGAACGGCGCGCAATCGCCGCCAGGTCTCTTCCGGCATGCGACTCAAGACCACCGTCACGTCTTCTTCGGTCAGGTAGTGTCGCCGATCGCCGCCTGGGATCGTGGTTGAGAACTTGATCTTTCGCATCTTTTCTCTCGTTGGCGAAAGCATTTAAAGCCCGCCTGTTTTCGACCTCTTGTATTCACTGCTTAGGAAGACAGGCATAAGGGCACGCGCCGTTCCACAATCTGATAAACACCCAGAAAGTTCATTCAACCTGTTGAGTCAGCTTGAGAATTTGCTGGTCGGCGTCATTTTTGCCGAATCGCTTGGAGATTCCGGGCGTAGAAATTATTATCCCAATCGCTACGGAGTTAGATTTTATTCTATGACCAAAGAGATAGTCGTAATTGGGATGCTGGGGTCGAATATGGACGGCGGCGATGGGCCTGAGCGTTGGGACCGCTGGCGGCCCACGGTGGCGGTGTGCCAGCAAGAAGATTTGATCGTCAAGCGGTTCGAGATACTTTACCAGAGGCGCTACGAAAGGTTGGCGCGAACGATCATCGATGACATCGGCTCGGTCTCGCCGGAGACGACGGTGCGCTCGACGCGGCTGGAATTCAACGACCCGTGGGACCTGGAAGAAGTCTACGGCGCGCTGCACGATTTCGCCCGCAGCCAGAAATTCGACGCCGCGCGAGAGGAATACCTGGTTCACATCACTACCGGCACGCACGTGCAGCAGATTTGCCTGTTCCTGTTGACCGAGGCCAGATACTTTCCTGGCAAGTTGATTCAGACGGCGATGGCGCCGGGTCGCGAACGAGGAGAGACCGCCGGCTGGTATCGAATTATTGATCTCGACCTGTCGAAATACGACCGTATCGCGTCGCGCTTTCAGAAGGAGCGGGAGCAGGGAGTCTCATTTTTGAAATCTGGAATCGCCACGCGCAGTAAGGCTTTCAACCAATTGATCGACCGGATAGAAGAGGTGGCCATCCGCTCGCGCGACCCGCTGTTGCTGACGGGGCCGACCGGGGCGGGGAAGTCGCGGCTGGCGAAGCGAATCTATGAATTGAAGCGCGATCGGCATCAGGTCACGGGCGATTTCGTCGAAGTCAATTGCGCGACGATCCGCGGCGACTCGGCGATGAGCACGCTCTTCGGCCACGTCAAAGGCGCGTTCACCGGCGCTTTGAAGGACCGGCCCGGATTGCTGCGCGCGGCCTCGGGTGGCGTGCTCTTTCTGGACGAGATCGGCGAGATGGGAATAGACGAGCAGACTATGCTCTTGCGCGCGCTCGAAGAGAAGACGTTCTTTCCGCTCGGCGGTGACCGCGAAGTGAGAAGCGAATTTCAGTTGATCGCCGGAACCAACCGCGATCTGGCCGTCATGGTTCGCGAGGGGCGATTCCGCGAAGACCTGCTGGCGCGCATCAACCTGTGGACTTTCCGGCTGCCGAGCCTCCGCGAACGAGCGGAAGACATCGAGCCGAACCTGGAATACGAACTGAGCGAATACGCGCGGCGCAACGGCGCGCTCGTCACGTTCAGCCGCGAGGCCCGCGCCCATTTCCTGAAATTCGCCGTCTCGGCGGACGCGCGCTGGCAGGGCAATTTCCGCGATCTGAACGGGGCGATCACGCGAATGGCCACGCTCGCGCCGGGCGGAAGGATTTCGACTCAGGTCGTCGAAGAAGAGGTCGAAAGATTGAGTTCGACGTGGAGCGGGTGGAAATCGGCAGGGTCGGATGACGGCGGCCAATCGCTCGAGGAGTTGCTGGGCGCCGAAATGCTTGAAGAGATCGATCTGTTCGACAGGTTGCAGTTGGCGGCCGTGATCAAAGTGTGCCGCGAATGCCGCACGCTGTCAGAAGCGGGAAGAACGCTGTTCGGCTCTTCACGCGAGCGCAAAAAGACCGCGAACGACGCCGACCGTTTGCGAAAGTATCTATCGCGATTCTCTCTGAGCTGGGATCAATTGAAAATCTAGGGCGGTTTTTCAGATCAGTGTACGGGTTGATAGAACGCGGATGACGCGGATAGAGTGGATTGGCGCTGATCTTTTTGGGCATTATCCGCGATGATCCGCGCTTGTCTGCGTCATCAGCGTTCTATTGCCGCAAACGCCACATCGATTCATTCGGAACCGGGAACGCCGGCCGACCGGACGCGTATCTTTCTCGTCAACTCGAAGACGGCGGACAACAATCTGTTGGGCTCGAACGGCTTGCGCAGCACTCGCGTCGCCCCTTGGAGCGCCGCGTGGGCGAGTTGTTCATGGCTGTATGCGGAGATGGCGATGATCGGCAGGTTTTCCCACTTCTCTTCGCCGCGGATTCGGCGGATAAGGTCGATGCCGCTCATGGAAGGCGTGCGTAAGTCTGTGATGAGGAGGTCAGGGTCGTACTGGTCGAGCATCAGCAGCGCTTCCTCGCCGCCGACCGCTTCTTTCACCTCGAAGCCCGCGCGTGTCAATACGAGGACGTACAACTCACGGCTCTCATCATTATCTTCTACAACCAGGACTCTGAGCTTTTTCATCGCTTCTCCCGGGAGAATAGACAGGGGGTACGAGGTTGTTCAAGGTTTAAAGAATTCACAAGCCCTGAACGATCCTGTCAATCTCGTCTATTTTCAATCACGCCCTTTGAAACTCTTGGCCAGCGTCGCCACCAC
>DATCXQ010000336.1:0-3018 GCA_036565725.1 Blastocatellia bacterium | reverse complement strand
GTTCGAGCCTGTGGCCACAACCTTGACGTCGGTGACCACGGTTAGACGAATCCGGTTCGATCTTAAAGCCGACGACCGCACGCAGATCGTCGAACGCAAATCCGAAGCGGCGGGGGCGTCGCGGCTGGAAGACGCGCGCGTAATCGTTTCGGGAGGCCGAGGCCTCGGAGGCCCCGAACCGTTCAAGGATTTGCAGGAACTCGCGGCGATGTTGGGCGGGCAGACCGCCGCGTCACGCGCCGCCTGCGATTCGGGCTGGTGTCCCCCGTCCTGGCAGGTCGGCCAGACTGGCAAAAAGGTCGCGCCCGGTTTGTACGTCGCCGTGGCGATCCGTGGCGCGAGCCAGCATATGGCGGGCATTTCAGACGCCAAAAACATCGCCGCGATCAACATCGACCCCGACGCGCCGATCTTCAAAAGCTGCCGCTTCGGCATTGTCGAAGATTACAAGAAAGTCATTCCTCTGCTGAAAGAGAAACTCGCGGCGTTGCTGAAATAAAACTCGTAGGGGCAGACCTCCGGTGTCTGCCCCGGCGCCGGAGTTTGCGAATTCGGGGCAGACACATTGGTCTGCTCCTACGATGTGATGATTCAACAACTTGAAGCCACACGCCCCGTGCTTTGGAACATTACCGACGTTTGGGTGATGTACGCGATGTTCGTCGCCTCTATCGTTGTCGCCGGGTACGGCGTCTGGCGGCGCTTCGTGGTGTGGCGGCGAGGGACGCCGGTAAACCGTTTCGATCGTCCGGCGGAGCGGTTAAAGATGCTGCTCGAACACGCGCTAGGTCAGCGGCGCACGATCCGCGATAAATACGCGGGCTTCTTTCATACGTTCATTTACACAGGAATCATTATTCTGACCGCGGCGACGACGGTCGTCATGCTCGATTACGATTTCGGTCTTTCGATCATGCGCGGCGCGTTCTATCTCTACTTCCAGTCTTTCATAGTAGATGTTTTCGGCGCGCTGGTGTTGATCGGCGTAGGAATCGCCGCCGCGCGCAGGCTGGCCATAAGGCCCGCGAAACTGGTCTACACCGACGAAGCGGTGTTGATACTGGCCTCGATATTTTTGATCGCGCTGACCGGTTTTCTGATCGAAGGATGGCGGATTGCGGCGACGAACGATCCGTGGGGCGCGTGGTCGCCTTTCGGCCATCTGGTCGCGCTGGCTTCGCAGGCGCTGATGAGCGTCGAAGCGATGAAGACTGCCCATCTGGTTACGTGGTGGGCGCATGCGGTTCTGGTCTTCGGTTTTATCGCGTGGGCGCCGTACACGAAGATGATTCACGCGCTGACGGGGCCGCTCAACATTTACGCAGCGCGGCTCGAGCCGAGCGGCGCTGCGCTCAAGCGGCTGGATTTCGACAAACTGGCGGAGACGGGCGAGCCGATGGGCGTCAAGACGCTCGCCGGATTCACGTGGAAAGACCTGCTCGATCTCGACGCTTGCACAGAATGCGGCCGCTGTACGTCAGTTTGTCCGGCAAATTCGGTCGGGAAAGAATTATCGCCGCGCGACCTCATTCTCGATCTGCGAAATTTTGCGCGCGGCGACGGGGCTTCCGCGTTCTCAGCGCCGATCGCCAGCGCGGTTCCCGCGGCGGCGTCCGAACGTTTGTGGCAATGCACGACCTGCGGAGCGTGCATGGAAGCCTGCCCGGTCTTCATCGAACAGGCCACGAAGATCGTCGACCTGCGCCGCTATATGGTGATGGAGGAGTCAGATTTCCCGGACACGATGCAGGAAGCGATCACGTCGCTGGAATCGCGCGGCCACCCGTTCCGAGGGACGCAAAGCTCGCGCATGGATTGGGCGGAAGGCTTGAACGTCAGAACCGCAGCCTCCGCGCGTGACGCCGAGGTTCTGCTGTGGGTCGGTTGCGGCGGGGCGTTGATCGAACGTAATCAAAAAGTCGTCCGCGCGACCGCTCAATTGCTCGAAAAGGCCGGGGTCAAATTCGCCGTCCTGGGCCGCGAGGAGAAATGCACCGGCGACCCCGCGCGGCGCATCGGCAATGAATTCCTCTTCGAGATGATGGCGAAAGAGAACGTCGAGGCGTTGGGACGATACGGCGTGAAGAAGATCGTCACATCGTGCCCGCATTGTTTCAACACGTTCCGCAATGAGTACCCGCAGTTCGGCGGCGATTACCAGGTCTATCACCACAGCGAGTTTCTCGCCGAACTGGTTGACCAGGGCAGGATCAAGCCGACGGCTCAAAGCGATAAGACGGTCACCTATCACGATCCTTGTTATCTGGGCCGTCACAACGGCGTCTTCGACGCGCCGCGCCAACTCGTCCGGATTTCGTCGCGTTCGACCGTCGAGATGAAGCAGAGTCGCGAACAGGGATTCTGTTGCGGCGGCGGCGGCGGAATGAGCTTCGTTGAAGAGCCGAAGGACAAGCGCGTCAACCAGGAGCGCGCGCGACAGGCGTTGGAGACCGGCGCGGACATAGTCGCTGTCGGATGCCCGTTCTGCATGACGATGCTGGAAGACGGCGTCAACGCCAAACGCGGAGAGCGCGATGTGAAGGTGATGGACGTTGCGGAGTTGCTGTGGCGATCCGTTACAACAGACGAGAGTAAGGAAATGCAAGTATGAACTTGTTAGAAGGCGCGGAAACATTATCCATTCAAGTACGCCTGCGTCGCACGACGATTGAGTACGGATACGTCAACGTGGAAGTGACGCCCGACCTGATCGGGTCGGATGGTAAGCTTGATTCAGAAGGACTGTTTCGACGCGCTCTTGAATGGGGGCAAGAACCGCGAATGGTTTGGTACGAGGAGGAACAAGACATCGGCCCACATCCGGTTCAACGACAGCGAGAGCTGCACGAAAAGAGTCTATTCAAAGGTCAAAACGGATTTGAATTGTCCTGAATCGCCATGACTCTTTGAAAGAGTCTCGATCAAGGCAACTGACATTGGCGCATCGAATGAAATTACAGACATCGGGCGACAGCGTTCAGAGTACCGACTTCAGTCGGCGCGGCTTGGAACCCGAAC
>DATCXQ010000098.1:0-11275 GCA_036565725.1 Blastocatellia bacterium | reverse complement strand
CTGGACTTTCACGCGGTCGCCGTCGTCGAGCGCCCAGGCTTCATAGATAGCGATCTGGCCATCAAGCGCGGCGATCTCCATGTCGTCGGCGACCAGGCTCCGGAGTTTGTCCGCCAAGCGCGCCGGACCGGAGCCTTTGATTTTGGGTGAGAGAATCTTCTTCATAAGCTCTGGTTCCAAATCGTTCTCGTTGGTCTAAACACCTTGTTTTGTGTCATTTCCATCGCAAAAACCGCTCAAAAATCCCCCTTATAAAATGCAAACTAAATCTAGTTAGTGTGCATTTTGTAATTGATGACGAAATGTCGCAGGACAGGAATTGCGGCGTTCTAACACTCCGCAATTCTGGATCGTTGGGGATTGTCAGTCACGAGGATTGTGGCGCAGTAGCAGTGCAATTATGACGATGAGGAAGACGGCTAGGTCGCCCCAGAGTCCATGCTGTGATACGACAATGTCGGCGGGGCTGGTTCCGATGTAAGCCTATAACTGAAAAACGGGTCTTGCGGATCTCGCTCACGTCGAAAAGCGCCATACGCTCCCCCGGTTGGTGACTCCAAAGAAACCAACGATCGCGCGCGCCTCGTCGGCATGGTGATCGTTGATCTAGTGACGACGCCGCCAACGTGGCGCCACAGTTGCCCCTCTATTAGTGTCTCAGCGCCTGAGCGATTATCAATCATATTTAAGGCGTCCATTAAGGGGTGATTCGATGAACGTTGAATACGAGGTTCCAAGCCGGAGAAGTTTACGGGCGCTGGATCTTCTGGCGTTCTTTCTGGCTGACGTGAAAGGCGGCGTCGGCCCGTTTCTCGCCGTCTATCTGCAGGCCACTCTCCACTGGGATTCAGCCAGCATCGGGATGGCGCTCGCCGCGGCCAGCTTGACTGGTGTGATCGCGCAGACGCCGGCGGGCGCTCTAGTCGATCGCCTGCGTCAAAAGCGTGAGTTGGTGGCGCTGGCAGCCCTGCTGGTCGCCGTGGGTTGTCTCGCGACGCTCCGGGCCCGGAGTGTGCCGGAAGTGATGACGATGCAGGCGCTGATGGGCATCGTGGAGGCCGTCTTTCAGCCCGCCCTCGCGGGGATCAGTCTGGGCCTTGTCGGATACAAATGGCTCGACCGGCGAATCGGTCGCAACGAGTCAATCAGCCACGCGGGTAATGTCGTCACCGCCCTCTCGGCAGGTCTGCTCGGTTACTTCGTCTCGCAATCCTGGATCTTCTACACCGTCGCCGCCATCTCGGTCGTCAGCGCCTTGACGGCGTTTGGCATTCGCGGGGATGAGATAGATTACGAAGTGGCGCGGGGCAGCGAGCATGTCGGGGATGGAAACCCAAATGACGAAGCAGCCCGAAACCGGCCTCAAGCGGAGCCTCGAATCTCAGGCCTCAGTGTGGTGCTGACGAACCGCCGTATCTTGATCTTCACCGCCTCGGCCGTGCTCTTTAACTTCGCCAACGCCGCGATGCTGCCTTTAGTCGGTCAACGGATTTCGGTCGGCAAGCCGCACAGTTCTTCGCTCTTTATGGCCGCAGGCATTATCGTCGCGCAGTTGGTGATGATTCCGGTCGCGGCATTGGTCGGGCGCTTGACGGAGGTGTGGGGTCGCAAATCGATTTTCCTCATCGGGTTCACCGCATTGCCGATCCGCGGCGTGCTCTTCACCCTGAGCGATCAGCCGTCTTTCGTGATCTCCGTGCAAATTCTCGATGGGGTGGGAGCGGCTTTGTTCGGCGTGTTGAGCGTGCTGGTGGTGGCCGATTTGACGAAGGGCACGGGGCGTTTCAATATTACTCAAGGCGCGATAGCGACGGCGACCGGCGTCGGCGCATCGTTGAGCATGCTCTTAGCCGGCTTGATCGTCGAATACGCGGGCTACCAGGCTGCGTTTCTCTCGCTCGCAGCCGTCGCAACGGTCGCGCTCCTGATCTTCTGGACGCTGATGCCCGAGACCAAGGAGTTTGCGACTGCTGGCAGAGAACCGGAGAGTCCAGAGAGAACAGACCATTAATAGCCTTATGTTCACTGCGACAATCTGACGGCATTACGAGATTTGGCGTGTAAGCCAGGGAGAGCCCGGAATCATAGCGGAGCACAGGGACTCGCATCCTCCGGAAGATTCAGCTCGTCGTCGACCAGCACGTCGAGATAAACGTTGGCCAGGCGGCCGTAGGACAATAGAGTTAGAAGGTCGGGGTCGCGCCGCCCCCTTTCAAATTCCGAAACGTCTGCGCGATCCAGGTCGCTGACAAAGCCGAGCTGTTCGAGCCGTTCCTTCAGCTCTTCCTGTGTCAACTTAAGCCGGTGACGAATGTGACACAGTTTCTCCGCCAAATGCTCCGGCCTTCGGCGCGCCCCTTTCGGCATCAGGTTCGTCCTCCTATCCGAAACATCAAGTCTCGACGCTCACCGTCTGCAGCCCCCGGTTTTTCCCGGTCTCGCAGACTACCTCACCGCAACGAGCGGCGAGCAGCTTGATGAAGTTATTGAAAATACAGGCCGGACTGGGTTTTGGCGAAGCACAGCATCAATCGAAAAATGTGATCATTTCTTGCTCAACTTCACTTCACCAAAGGCGATGAACACATATGTCGTACCCGACGGGCCGCGATACGCTCCTTGCTCTCCACACAACTTCACGGCTAAGGCCGCCATCGCCCATGCATCGTCTTCCGTTCCTTCCCACTTCGGTTTCGTCAACCGGTCGATGCGGTGTTCCTCACCGTACTTTCGTACTTTCAGCGCGTCAGCTCTCAACCTCTCATCAATAGAAGGATTGGCCCACGCCCACATCCAGGTACGATCCTCGCTATTGTAAGTCCCAATGATTTGTGCAGGGCAGACCTCCTTCATCCCATCAGGCAAGGAAAAGACTAGCTCGCCTGTATTCTGACTTATAGCAGTTTGCAGATGAGTGTTCAGGCTTAGATACTCGTCAACCTCTTGTAGAACCGGCCAAGGTTCGTCCGCCGCGTCAGCGGCGCCTGACTTTAGCCGTGGGTTTCAACCCACGGTAGACGCATGTGATGTTCCCTCGTCGCGTAGCGACGATTGATCTTCCTCGCGGCATAAGGGCAAGCGTGTTCCCATGCAGCGGTTTTTACACTCAACCGTCGCTATGCGACGGGGGCGTCTTTACGTGCTTTCCGTGCGTTAAAACGCACGGCTAAAGTCAGGCCGTCGCTACGCGACGAAGAACTGCGCGCATTTCGCGCAGAAATTTGAGTTATGACAAGAGGTAGAAACCCACGGCTAAAGTCAGGCGCCGATACGCGGCAAAAGAAGGCTGCAAATCGCCATCTAACCTGAACACCCAAGAGCAAAACGCTGTAAGTCCCAACGTTCAATTTTTCCCAACCCCCACACTTCCTTATGGGCTTGTGTCTTGAGCGCAAGTTCCTCAACGCTCATCTTTTGAAGAGTTGAAAAATCGGAAGGGAGATTGCTTTGATTTTGTCCCAGGCAAAATATCAGGACGAGGATAAAGTTTATGATCATTGTGGCTCACCAGGAATAGCGCCGAATATAGTTATGCGGAGAGCGCGGGTAGCGCTCAGGGGGCAGCCGGCCTCTCGCCCCCTATAGCGTTTGACTGCGGACGGCATTCTACCCGCGCCTTGATCCGCGTTCAACGTTCGCGGAGCCGGTCGCTTTACGTAGAACCGCGAATCCAAAGGCATCGCGCCGCCGACCTGCCCACAAAAGAATTCCCATGAAATTTCTTTCGAGTTTCCAAAGGACTCCGCGCGTCGCTGAGAGTATAGTCCGCTGCGGAGTGAGCAAACAGACAAGCATATCCGAAGCCGACTCATTCTTGAGAGATTGTGGCGCGTGAAGCGATTCTCCCCCCGCTTTAGCGCCTAAGCGAGTTGGGTATCTCAGCCTAAAGGAGAAGGGAGAAGGTTGATTGTAACCTTCTCCTTTTTTTTCTTGCGCAAACGCCTTCACGTGATCTTGCAAGCGGGCGATCCTGTCCAGCGTCTCGCCCACCGCATGCCCGGCGTCGAGTTTTGCCGTGATGAGCCGCGCGAGCGGCGGGTCGCACCTTGGCGCTTTGCCGCCTTTGCTGCGTGATCAGCGTGAGAGCCGAGGCGCAGGGTTCATCAATCGAAAAACGCGGCGCTACAATTATGACACGCTACCCACATCGGCACAGTGACAAGCTGTCACGTCTCGCGCCGCCGTCCGAATTGAGTGAGCGATACTCTCCTTGCGGAATCAGGAGTTTAGCGGAAAGCGGATGATCGGCGCCCATGTTGCTGGGGCAATTGGCGTAAGTCCGCTTCCTAAATCAAATCGGTCGCCACGAAAAGTGCATCCATGAAAACATCTATCGCTATTCTGATGGGCTCCTGTTCGGGCCTCTTGATTGCCATAATGGGAAGTTGGGTATTCTTTGCGCTGAATTTCGGCGGGACCGATGCGATCTTTCTCGTGCTCGGCTGTTTTGTGTGCGGCTGGATTGTATCTAGCTGTTTCTTGCTGCTAGGCGCACGCACGCCTTCCAAAGTTCTGGCGCGAGGCTTTCTGCTGGGCGCGGCCGAATGGTTGCTGATGAGCGGCGGAGGAGCTATTCGCGCTAGCCGAATGGAGACGATGGACGGTGTTGGAATGATGATCGCGGCGAGCGCGATGGCGCCGCTCCTTATGGTTGCCGTGTGCCTAATCGGGTTCGCAATCATGCATCTCTGGCGGCGCAAAATGGAGCCGGAGCAGAGTACGTCCATCACCACACTATCCCTTCAATAGTTGAGCCTGCAGGCACAACCACCTGCAATCTCTCCAACTCCGCGCCCATCAGAAGTGTCAACGATTAGTGGTGAGAGCCGCGTGAGCGACGGGGCGCATTTGAGCGCTTTGCCGCCTTCCTAGCGCGATCAGCGCGCCGCGAATCACACAGGCGCCCCGTCGAGAAGAGCGCGTTGTAGGTCGATTCTTCGCAAAAAAAGCCGGGCGATGACCCCGGCTTTCTTATTTGTGGGGGCGCGACGCGCCGTCGATCTCTCAAACCCCGCGCAAATCCTAACTCTAAGCGCCGTCCCCGCGAATCTTCCGCAATCTTTCCAGGACAATATTGGGATCGCCTCCGAAGTATCCCTCGAATATCGCTTCAAGGTGGCCATTCCACGCCCTGTTCTTGCGCTTCGCTTCGTCGTCAATCAGTCGCCACAGGTGCGACGGCATTTTGACTTCCCGCGTCTCGTAGGCTGGCTTGTTGTCAATCGGAGTGACGCCATTGACGATGTCCCAAAGCTCAGGCTCGGTGATCTCGAAGGCCTTCGCCAGCCCCTTGATCGTCCTGGTGTCTACAGTATCGTAACGCTTGTTAATCACGTTGGACGGCGTGCCCTGAGAGAGCAGCCCGCCTGAGCGCCGGGCGATCTCCGGAAAACTCCATCCCGTTTCAGTCTTCCTCAGCCTAAGCCACTCTGACAGCCGGTCTATTTGTTGAAGGTTTTTCGCAGCCATGGGGAGGCTTATAGCAAACCTCTCCATTCCCAGTCTACGCGCCGCGGCGGCGCAGACGTCTGTACGTACAGGTTGTCGCGCTCGCACGGCTTTTTTTCTTTCCGCGTGCATTTCGTCGAGTTATTTGCTACAGACAGAGAAGGCCGCGCGCCAGCGCCGAGCGTAAGACTTTCCGATCACTTTGGCTATTTTCACTAAACAATCGAGAGGAGGCTTCTAAATGAAAAACCTTGTTCGAGCGTTTGCCATTGTCGTGCTGTTATGCGGCTTCGCGTGGATGCCCGCGCCCCTTCGTGGCGTAGCGACCGCCCAGAAGCGCAGCGACGCGCCGAGTCGGGATAAGGATAAGGCCAAATCGAAACAGGAACCGGAACTGATCGCGCAAGCGGAGACGACCGACTACACCGCGACTGTCCATTGCCTGAAGCGGCAGAAACCGGAAGGCGTTGACGTCATCGATATGCGCGTCACCTACAAGCCTTACACGCAATCCCTGGCCTCGATTCGAGACAAACTGATCAGTGGCGGTATATCCGCCTCCGAAGCGGAGACCATAGTGACTGTCAAGTATTCAGGCGTCGACTCGGAAGGCAAAGTTACCTGGGTAAGGGCGCGTTTCTACGACAAAGACGGGAAGGGCGAGAAAAGCGCAAGCCTGCCCGCTTACAGTGAACCTGGGGCGGAAGGGTGGCAGCGCACAGTCAACGAGCTCTTTTACACCGTGATGCGCGTACACCGCAGCAAGGACCTGCCGCAAAAGCCGGTCGAAAAGCAAAAGCCGAGCGACTGAGGCGAAAATAGGCAAGCCGAGCAAGACACGCACCCCTTTACACGCGTCCCGCTCGGCTTGCCGTTAGTTTTTTATACGCACTATTTAATGCGATAGCTGTGCAATTGCCAGGCCGAAATGAAGGGGATTGAATACAAGGCATTTCGTCGTTTTGGTCGGCGTCCTCGGCGCAGACGCCTGTACGCCGCGCCGTGATTACTTCATCAAATACAATAGCCGGGCGATGAACCCGGCTTTTTCGTCGCGCACCCCTCATTGGAGCAAACGTCAATTTTAAGGTGTAAGTGGAGGACAGGCACAGATCTCTTTATGCGTCCCGTCGTCGAGAAGGACACGCACTTTAAAGCAAGGAGGCGGGCAAAGGGGAGCGGCGACCGCGTTCAAACTCTGCACGTCGGGTCCGGAAAACGCAGCGCTCAAAAACAAAATGCCAAGGCTCAAAAACAGCTTGACGATAGTGAACCGTTTCATGTCTTTTTTCCTTTCATTTTAAAGGTTGATTTTGATTTTCCGTATTTGCATAGCGAATGTCGGACGATATGTCCGAACAAAGTGGATGGTACATCTTTTCCGTGAGCAGGCGCGAGTTCCCCCCGACCGATTTCTACGGGATGTACGAGCTGATCGACCTGGCAAGAGCGGTGTTGCTGGCGGCCGACAATATCAGAAAGCGCATGCGCGATTCTACAATCGACCGGAGATTCTGAGTTGGACGCATCACAAAATAGCTTCATACACCTCTGATCCGGGTGCAGCCACCTGCAATCTCAGCATTTCCGCGCCAATCGAAGCCTGCCGCACACCGCCCCAGTAAGTCAGGCTGCAGCAGTTGCCCTTCAGCGTTGAAGAATTGGCGGTCGACCTGAAGCGCAAGCCGTTCGAGATCCGCGCCGCGATCGCCAGGTTGATTGCCGCAGGCGCGATCATCGTGAGGCTTCGGTAAGCGGGATACTGTTGGCGAATTCAGTTTCAGCTGCGTAAGCTCTTTAAATTCAGTTGGGCGAAATGCATAAGTTCTTTGTTCGGGGAATTCGCCAACAGTATCAAGCGGGTTTGCCGAAGCCTCTCCGATCAACTCCGCATTAGGCGGCTGGGATATTATGACTGGTGTGCAAGTCTCCATTCAGACAGAGTGTCGCGTCGCCCTTATTCGTCATGCCCGCTCTTCGCACGACCACACCGGCTGGATCACAGCCAGTGGTTTCCGAGCGTGGCGTGAAGCTTATGAAGCCGCAGGCATCCGCGAAGACGAGCGCGTTCCTGCCCATATCAAGGAACTGCTGGGCCGCGCCGACCTTGTGCTCTCCAGCGACGCCGTTCGCGCTGTCGCGACGGCTCGTCTGCTGGCGCCTGGGCGCGAGATCGTCATCTCGCCTCTGTTACGCGAGCTCGATCTCGAAAGCCCCGCTCTCGGGGGGCTTCGTCTCCCGCTTGCGGCATGGGCGCTCGCAGTCGGTGGGCGAACCCTGTTCCTGTCTATCCGTCGACAGTACCCGTCTGCAGCGGAGGACGCTCGCATCAACAACGCAGCGGCCTGGATTGAAGAGCTCGCCACGCGCCACTCCCTGATCGTCGCTGTCACTCACGCGTCGTTTCGACAGCAGCTATCCGCTCGACTTCTGAAAGCTGGCTGGCAGTCCGAAACCTGCCGCCGCTCGCTGCGGCACTGGAGCGCGTGGATCTTCAGACAACATCCTAACCGGGCACCCTGACTCCTTATGCGGCCTATCTCGCCGCCTACTTACCGAGAGGCTTCGGCAAACCGGCTTGATGCTGTTGGCGAATTCAGTCTCAGGCGCGTAAGCTCTTCATATTCAGTCGAGTAAACCGCATAAATTCTTTGTTTGGATGGTTCGCCAACAGTATCGGGCCGGTTTGGCGTATTACAAAATGTCAAATCTCATCACCAAGGGCTCACGAGAAACCGGAGACATTACCGTCTTGCCCCATACCTCTTGAGTATCTGCGCTGCTTCTTTAGATCCGATGCGCTTGGCTATGATGAGAGTCGTTTCTCCTGCCATATTCTCAGCTCTCACATCGGCCCTGTTTGCCAAGAGAACTTTGACAGTCTCAAGGCGCCTTTCCGTAATGGCAAACATCAACGCCGTAGAACGGCCCGGGTGGTAGTAGGCTGATTCATTTGTAGCGGCATTGACATCAGCCCCTTTCTTCAGAAGGGCTCTCACCGTCGCTGTATGGCCACCCCGAGCTGCCATCATTAACGCCGTTTCCCCCTCGTTGTCTTTGGCATTTACTTGGGATCCCTTGCTGAGCAAGGGCTTGATCACTTCGTCCGAGTCAGTTGTTGCGCCCCATATCAGAGCAGTCATTCCACTATTGTCCCGCGCCTCCAACTCCGCGCCGAATGAGATCAGCAGTTCAACGGCGTCGACTTGCCCTCCGAGAGCAGCGAACATGAGTGGGGTTCGGCCATCACGGTCTTTAGTATTCACCGCTGCGCCACGAGTCAATAATCTCCGCATAATGTCAACGTGGCCATCCCTCGCCGCGCGCTCTAGAACCGTTTTGCCGTAATCGTCTTGAGCGTTGAAATCGGCCCCTTTTTCCAATAAGAAATCGACTACTGCGGTATGACCAGATCCGGCAGCAGCCATCAAGGCAGTTTCTCCGATAGGGTTTCGTCGATCCACTGTGTCGCCGAGTTGAAGTCTCTCCTTCATTTCTCGCAAGTCTCCGCGTCTTGAGGCTGCCACAAGCGGGTCGTCAGATATTGGCCCGCAGGTACAGCCTGACAGGACCCATAGCAGAAATATAGCGATGATGATTTTATATGGCATAGTCTACGCAGATGACCTGTTCCCACGCGGTTGCCGATAAACAGGAAGATGCCTTCCCTGTAACCGGTACTGCAATGTTTGTTCCATAGCCAAGATTGTTGTAGACAGTAAAGTTATGAAGACTTGGCCTGGGGCTGAAGAGTGGGGAGCGCCATCAAGTTCAGACACTTGTCAGCTACTTCCACTATTGAGTCGGGTTGGTCGAGTCGATCTGAACGACGCGGGCGCCATCGAAAAGGATCTTCGGCGATTCGCCGGCTATGGGATCGAGACCATCGCGCCAAGCTAAGCTTGGGAAAGGGGGAGTCAAAACACGAGTAGATGAAACCTTTCAACGGAATCTATATGAGCGGCACACCAAGATATGGATCGGCGGCGCGACAGCGTAGGGGCAGACCTGCGTGTCTGCCCCGGTCTGGCAATTGCGCCGCTTCAGGGCAGACACACAGGTCTGCCCCTACGCTATCCAGTTCTTGGTGTGCCCGGCAGCTAGATCAGTTTGCGATTGCGTGTACGGGAAGGCCCGCTGGATCAGCGCCGCGAGCGGTAGCGAGCGCGACCCAACGTGAAGCGCGCCCGCTACCGCTCGCGGTACTGATCCGTACACGCATGTGCGATCAGCCTTAGGGAGTCAGGAGATAAGATCATGCGGACGATAGGAAACGCGTGAATTATCGATAGGAAACGCGTGAATTATTCGGATCCACGGATGCCCGTAGTAGCCTCGCGGCGCAAAAGTGACTTGAACCGGTTCTGCCAAAGGCGCACACTACGTATCCTTGTAGCCACGTAGGCCGACGAATCATAGGGAGGAAGAATTATGAGCGCGGCTGTCCGGGAAGGGGTGAGGTTGTTTCTGTGTTCGATGGCATGGTTCGGCTTGGCCTTGAACGCGCCGAGCGCCGGCTCCGAGCAGGCGCCGATCAAAAAATATACGACCGATGAAGGTCTGCCTCACGACGGTGGCAAGCGCATCATGCAAAATTCACACTGCTTCATGTGGGTTTCCACTCTCTGGCCGGGCGCCTACCGGTTACTGGCGCGCGCCGGAGGCGGCCCGAGCTCCGCGCCGGGCTCGATTGCCTTCCACACTCTGCCGACCAACTGGCAGCGCCCATGGTTCATCGCGCTCGCAGTGATCTTGATCGCTTCGGCGTTGGTAATCCTCAATCGCTACCTCACCTCCCGCCTCAAAGACTTGGACGCCGCGCTAGTCGAATCGCGGAAGCTGGCGGATGAATTGACGGCGCAGCGCGCCGAACTGCGCCAGGCTAGTCACGCGCTGGAACTGGACAACGCAATTACGCACATACTGGCGGAATCCGCCACGCCGGCCGAGGCCTCGGCGCGGATGCTGCGCGCCATTTGCGAAAGCATGGATTGGCAGGTCAGCGCCATCTGGAATGTCGATCCGCAGACCCGCGCCCTGCATTGCGCTGACGTCTGGCATCAGCCGGGCACGGCGGCCTTGAAGTTCGAGGAACTGACTAGGCAACGGGTCTTTCTGCCGGGCGAAGGATTGCCGGGGCGGGTGCTTCAGAGCGGCCAGGCCCACTGGATCACCGAGATCTCCCAGGACGATAATTTCCCGCGCACCGGGGCCGCCGGCGAGGAAGAGTTGCGCAGCGCATTCGGCTTTCCCATCCTGCTGCGCGGCGAGGTCATCGGAGTGCTCGAATTCTTCAGCCGCGAGCGGCGCGAACCCGAAGCCAGGCAGGTCAAGATGATGTCCAGGATCGGCAGCGACATCGGCCAGTTGATGGAACGCAAACGCGCCGAGGCGGCTTTACGTGAAAGCGAAACCAGATTCCGCACGCTCGCCGAGGCGGCGTCGGACGCCATCATCACGGTCGACGCGTCGGGCGTCGTCATCTTTGCCAATCAGGCGGCGGAAAAAATCTTCGGCCACCCGTTAGCCGACCTGATCGGCGTGAACCTCCAGTCGCTCATGCCCGAACACTTGCGCGGTCTACATCAGGCCGGGTTCGGCCGCTATCAACAGACCGGGCAGCGGCGCATCTCGTGGGAGGCCATTGAACTCCCGGGACTCCATCGCGACGGTCATGAGATCCCGCTCGAAATTTCTTTCGGCGAATTCTGCGCCAACGGCCAAATCTATTTCACCGGCGTGGTGCGCGACGTCACCGAACGCAAGCGCGCCGAGGAGGCGTTGCGCCGCAGCCGCGAAGAGCGGCTCGCCGAACTCGAACGGGTGC
>DATCXQ010000274.1:0-5654 GCA_036565725.1 Blastocatellia bacterium | reverse complement strand
CATGCACGGTCAGGATGTATTGCGGCAGGCGCAAATCTTCGTGGACGGCTTCAGCGGCGGACGATTGCCTCCGCGCGAAGCGATCTTTCAAATCCGCATCAACCAGAATCCATTCACCGCCGAGTTCTCCAATCCCGGCTTCGGCCGCATCGAGATCATCACCAAGCCCGGGCGCGATCAATGGCGCGGCAGCGTCTCATTCAACGCCCGCAACTCAGCGCTCGACGCCCGTAACGCATTCGCGACGGTCAGGCCGGAGATCAGCCAGGAGCGTTACGGCTTCAATCTGAGCGGGCCAATCATCGCCAACAAGGCGTCGTTCTTCGCCAATTACGATCAGCGCGGACTCGAAGGCGGCAGCACTGTGATCGCTACAACGCTTGACGGGCAACAGGTCCTCAACGTACAGGCGCCGAGCCGAAGCAGAAACGTGATGGCGCGCGCCGATTACCTGATCAACAACCGAAACACGCTCAATGTGAATTACATGTTCTTCGGCTCTGAAAGCGACAACCGCGAATTCGCCGTGCGCTTCGGTGGTTTCGGCGGCGGTCCCGGTGGTGGTCCGGGCGGCGGCCCTGGGGGCGGCGGCTTTGGAGGCGGCGGGTTCGGCGCCGGCGCCACTGGCGGCTCCAGTAGTGGGGGAAGCTACACGCTGCCCGAACGCGGCTCCAATTCGAACAACGCCAATCACACGCTGCGGCTGTCGGAGACGTTCATCATCAATTCTGACCTGATGCTCGAATCGCGGTTCCAACTCCAACGCGAGAGCAGCGAGGTGACCGCCAACACCATTGGCGTGGCGATCAACGTCCTAGACGCTTTCAATGGCGGAGGCGCGACGTGTTGTCCGAGCGAGACGCGCACGACCGGCGGCGAATGGCAAGAGTACCTGACGTGGACGAAGAAGAAGCACACGCTCAAGTTCGGCATGCAGATTCTGCATGACAATGTGCGCGATTACAGCGAGAACAATTTCAATGGGACTTTCACATTTGCAAACCTCGAACAATATCGCCAGGCGACGAGTAATCCGCAGGCGGCGCGCGCCCAGCAATTCACCATCAACATCGGCGATCCGCTGCTGCGTTATTCGCGGACTGAATATTCGTGGTTTGCGCAGGAAGACTGGCGATTCCGTCCGACGCTGACGCTGTCGTTTGGGCTGCGCCACGAGTTCCAATCACAACTTGATGACAAGAATAATTTCGCGCCTCGCATCGGCGTCGCCTGGTCGCCCTTCAAAGACCGCAAGACGGTCTTCCGCTTCGGCGGCGGGTTGTTCTATCAGCGGCTGACCGGCAGCCTCTATGAAAACACGCTGCGCTACGACGGCGTGACGCAACAGAGCATCGTCATCCAGAATCCGCTCTACCCCGATCCGTTCGCGGGCGCCCCGAACATCTCAATCACTGACACCGTCAAACGCACGCTCGACCCGAATCTGAAAGCGCCCTACACGATCAACTTCTCCTCCAGCGTCGAGCGGCAATTGCCTTACGGATTGAACGGGTCGGCGTCATACATCTACGCGCGCGGCGTGCATCAATTCCGCATGCGCAACATCAACGCGCCGATGCCCGGTACATACGATCCGTCAGACCCCTCGAGCGGCGTGCGCCCGTTCGGCGACGTCGGCAACATTTACCAGATCGAATCGTCGGCAAGCTCGAAGTACAACGGATTGCTCTTCCGCCTCGACCGGCGGCTGGGGCGAACATTCATGCTCTTCGGCAATTACACGCTCTCGTGGACCAACAGCGATTCCGACGGCGCGACGGCGCTGCCGGCGGACAACTACAACCTCGCGGCCGAATGGGGGCGCGCCTACACCGACCGCCGCCATTCAGTCTTCGTCGGCGGGCGCATTTCGTTGCCTTACGGTTTCAACCTGTCGCCGTTCATCACGGCATCGTCAGGTTCGCCCTTTAGCATCACGACGGGTTTCGACGAGAACGGCGATACGAACTTGAACGACCGGCCGTCCGGCCTCGCGCGCAACGCCGATCTGCCTGCGAGCCTTTATTCATTGATTCCGAACAGTTGCACATCCGGCTGCCAGCCCGGAGGCTCGCCGGTGTTGTTGCGCGATTACCTGACAGCGAATTTCCCGAACGGCGTGAAGGCCGAAAACCCGGGCGCATTCAACGTCAACCTGTCAATCAGCCGCACGTTCAGCTTCGGCCAGCGCAAGGACGCGGGCGGGCAGCAAGGGCCTGGCGGCTTTCCCGGAGGGGGCGGTCGTCCGGGAATGGGGCCTGGTGGTATGGGCCCCATGGGTGGCGCCCCGTTTGGCGGCGGCGGGGAGAACGGGCGCTTCAACGTGCAGCTCATGGCGCAGACCACGAATCTCTTCAACCGCGTGAACTACGGATCGTACAGCGGGGTGCTGGGTTCGCCGTACTTCCTGCAACCGAGCAGCGCTGGCGGCGCTCGCCAGTTTGAACTCGGCGTCAGGTTCAGCTTTTAAGCAATCGGCGCCGTACCATTCCGATAAACGCGTTTCGCCGCCGAAGCGGCGCAGGGGATGCTCTGCGCCGCTTCGGCGGCTCTCGGCGTTGTGTGGGCTGAAGAGCCTGTCATTATTGATTGTTTGCGAATCATGCCTTGAGAAACTTAACAATAATTACCGCCAAAACATCGCAAGTAAGCGATGCCACGCCGTTCGATCCACAGGGCATTCAAGCCCAGCACATTCACCTAAATTGACGACAAACGATTGTGCGGATGAAAAGAAATAAGCTAGGCAATGACCCGCTCTCCGCTGACGATATTTGTTCAAGCAGGTTGTCACAAGGATAAATACATGCAATTTGGAACTTTCGATGATCCTCACCGTCATCAACCATATGAATTGCCCCGTCGTCCACTTAAGGCCGTCCGCTCGTTTCTGCGTTGGGCCGGCAAGTTATTCCGCAATCCATTGGCGATTGTCCTTTTGATCTGGGGATTCCTATTGATCCTCAGCGTCACGCTTGTTTACGCGCAGGACGCCGGCAACCCCGTCAATCAACCACTCTCCGCCGTCAATCCTCACACGCGGTCTGAGCGCATGGTCTGCGATAGAAAGACTGAGGTGGTGGAAATCTTCAGCGTGGGAGAAGACCTGGTCATCCCGCCGCCACCCGCCGCAGTAAAAGCCTCATCGCGGCGTCGCACAGTCGCCGTTGGGCGGCGCGCGCGTAGGTAGGGGGCTTATGGCGAATGACATACTAGTCATTATGCAGTCCGCTGATGCTGAAGCTCTGACGCGGTCTTTGCGGGACGAAGGTTTTGTGGTCGAGCGCGAGACCGATGGCTTAACTGGCATCGAGCGCGCCCTCTCGGAAAATCTCGCTCTTGTCATCCTTGACGCTTCGCAGGCGGCCGGCGGAATCAGCGGGGTCCAATCGCTACGCAGTATTCGCGAGCGTTCGCTTGTGCCGGTGTTGATGGTGTCGGCTGAGATTAATGACGCGGAGAGGATCCTGGCGCTCGAACTAGGCGCCGACGATTATCTGAGCACACCATATCCACATAAACTGCTGGCGCAGGAGTTGATAGCGCGCGTGCGAGCCATTCTGCGCCGGACCGGCGCGGGCGTCAGCGTCTTCCGCCACATGCTCAAAGCGGGCGACATCGAGCTGGACAAGTTGAGGCGGACGGTCAGCAAAAGCGGCGTCGAGATCGAGATGACGACGGCAGAATTCGATCTGCTCGAACTGCTGCTGAAGCGCGCCGGCCAGGTTGTCGCGCGAGAAGAGATCGCCCGATTGATTCTGGGCCGCCCGCTCAACGACAACGACCGCAGCATTGACATGCACGTCAGCAATCTGCGCCGCAAACTCAGTGGCGCCCAGGACCGCGCCGGGCGCATCAAGGCGATTCGCGGCGTCGGTTATTCATTCACCATTTCGTGATCAAACATTCGGTAAAACAATGAATCAGATATACGAGAAGAGAGGGAATTTAACCGCGGCGCTGGCGGCCGAAATCCATAAACCAGATGGCCAAACAGATGACGATCTGGTCGGCTCAGTCACGCACGGCGACGAACAGGCGTTCGCCGAATTGGTCGGCCGTCATCGCGGGATGATCTTCCGCGTCGTACGCCGATTTTTCAAGCGGCGCGAAGACATCGAAGAGATCGTTCATCTCAGCTTCGTCGAAGCGTGGTTCGCCATCGGTTCGTACCGCGGCGGCGGCGCGCATTCTTTCGCGGCGTGGCTGGCGCGCATCGCCACCAATTCCTGTTACGACGAGTTGCGACGACGGAAGCGCCGCCCGGAGACCGTAATCAGCCAGTTTGGCGACGGCGAAACGATTTTTCCTTTCGAGCAGAAATCCGCCGAGGCAGCGGGCGGCGGGGTTGAAGCCTGGGTGATCCGCCGCGATTTGACCGACAAGCTGCTCGACCTGCTGGAACCCGAAGACCGCAAGGTGTTCCTCATGCTTAAATACGAGAATTATTCCGTCGCCGAGGTCGCCAAGAATTTCGGATGGACGGAGACCAAGGTGAAGATGCGGGTTCATCGCTCGCGGTCAATCTTGCAACGCCGCTCGCGCAGGTTGGTGTAAAGCCGCATGTTGAATGGCGTCGCGCGCGCGCTTTCGGTGAGTAAATTTTTGTCAGGAACTTCTTACAAATCCTTACAAACCTTCCTGCCTTTCCATCGCCTTAGCTATCGAAACGTCGCAATCATTTGTCGGTCGTAGGTTTAGCTCACCAGCAAAGGCCACAACTGGCTTTGCAAAAGCCCTGCCCTCCGGGGTGGGTTGTATGGAGGACTCAATCATATGCTTTCTCAACTACGTATTAGCCAGTTGCTCGGCGGCTTATTCATCGTTGCGTTGCTCTTGACGCAGGGGCGAGCGCAACATTGTTCAATGGGAGAGCTTTCATGACCAGAGGCCTTTTCTTTCTGGCAAGCGCAATCGTCATTGCGATAGTTCTGTTCGTTTCGTTTAGTCCCGCTCTGGCGCAAAATCCTCAGGCGTCGGAAGACTTCGTCGAAGAGGTGGAGATTCGCGGCAACCGACGCATCCCGCGCGAAACGGTCCTTTATTACATCCAGAGCAAGCCGCAGGATCGTTTCGACCTTGGCCTGGCGCAGCGCGACCTGCAGTCCATCATTCAGATGGGACTGTTCGATCCGCTCTACACCAAGCTATTCGTCGAAGACGGCCCTCGCGGCGGCAAGATCATCATCTTCCAGGTCAAGGAATACCCGATCATCCGCGCCATGGAATATCGCGGCCTGAAATCGGCGACCGAGAGCGAGGTCCTGACGCGGTTCAAAGAACGGCGCGTCCAGGTCGGCAAGGAAATGAACTTCGATCCCGCGAAGGCCAACGGCGCCCGCCTGATCATCAGGGAATTGCTAGCCGAAAAGGGGCATCCGGATGCTCAGGTTGGGGTCGAGGTGGAGGAGATTTCGGCCACCACGGTGGCTTTGATTTTCGACGTGGAAGAAGGCAACCGCGTCCGCGTCAAGGAGATCGCGTTCGTTGGCGAGCGCGAAGGGTTCTCTCAGCGGCGGCTGCGCGGGGCGATGAAGCTGGTCAAGGATGCGGGACTCTTCTCGAACTTCACGTCGAAGGACATCTACTTCAAAGAGAAGCTGATGGATGACCTCGAGCGCGTGCGTTACTTCCTCGGGACGAAGGGCTACCTT
>DATCXQ010000270.1:0-4702 GCA_036565725.1 Blastocatellia bacterium | reverse complement strand
CTTCGTAGTATCGGCATGAGGCCGGAAGGGCTGACTATGCGACGCATCCGACCGCAAGCCGGCGCTACAAACTAAAAGTTGTACTTCAACGCGAACTGGATCTGGCGCGGCAGGCTGGCGGTACTCGTGATACGTCCGCCGGAAGCCGTGTCTATCTGCGTGTTCGGCGCGTTGAAGCTCGCGGTGTTCGTCACATTGAAGACTTCGGCCCGGAATTGCAGCTGGCTGCCTTCGGTGATGCGGAACTGTTTGAAGATCGAGAAATCGAAAGTCTTGAAGCGATCTTCGCGCAGGATGTTCGCGCCCGAATTGCCATAGGAGAATTGCGCCGGCAGCGAGAAGGCCGAGACATCGAACCAGCGCTCGACCGTCGGGTTGTCCAGCTTGCCCGAACTCAGGCGGTTGGGCCGCTGGCCACCGATGCCGATGTTGGCGCGGTCAGCCGAGATGTTCGGCGTAAACGGGCGCCCGCTGCGCACTACAATGATGCCTTGAACTTGCCATCCGCCGAGCAGCGCGTTGGTGAAACCATTCGCCCCGTTGAGCAATCGCTTGCCGCGCCCAACGGGCAGTTCGTAGCCCCAACTGGCGGCCAGATTGTGCGGGATGTCGAAATCCGTAAGCGATCTCTCCCAGGCCATATTGCCGCCGACAGCTGGCGCGTTCTGGTGTTGGATGCTCTTGGAGAAAGTGTACGAGAGCAGGTACCAGACGCCCGCCGAAAGGCGCTTCTCCAGCTTCGCTTGTAGCGAGTGATAAATGGTCGAGACATCCTGCGAGAAGTAATTGATCGCGCCGAAGCGCGGGTACGGGCGGCGTGCTTGAATCGCGCCTGCGCCAGCAGGTGGATTGTTGGCCGCGTTCGTCCCGTTCAGGAATGCGCCCTTGTTCCCGACGTAATCAACCTCGACGACTGTGTTGGAGAACAGCTCGTGTTGGACGCCGAAGTTCCAGTGCTGGTCATAGCCCATGCGCAGCTTCGTATAAGTCGGCCCAAGGCTCGGCGCCGCCGTCGTCGTCAGCGCGCGTCCCAGGAAGAAATCGGCCATCGTGCGCGCCGCCGGCGTTTGATCGTTGAACGCGGTTTCGTCCAGTTTGAAGGGGATCATATTGTTATTGACACGGCCATCCGTGTTCTCTGTCTCGTAGAAAATGCCGTAACCGCCGCGCAACACTGTCCGATCGCCAAACGGACGCCAGGCAAAACCGAGGCGCGGCGCCAATTGTTTCTTGTCGGCCGAAGTGATCGAGAGCGGCAACCCTGCCTGACTGCTTGTCTGGATAAAGTCCTTGAAGAGATTGAAAGAGGAAGGCCCGGCGAATTGCGCGCTCAAGTCAATCTGATCGCCGCTGCCGGCGATGATGACCGGCTTGGCCAACTTCGGGTCGAAGGCTCCGAGCTGGCCGCGATAGCCCTTGAGCCAGGGCGAGTATTCATAACGCAGCCCCAAGTTGAGCGTGAGGCGATTGTTCACCTTTATGTCATCCTGAAAATAGAAGTGGTAGTAATTCCCTTCCCCTCCGAAGGTGTCCGCCGGGAAGGCGCGCGTAACCTGGCGCGGATAGCCTAGCATGAAATCGGCGAAGGCTTCGCCGCTGATCGAGCCGTTGAAAGTCCACTGCCCCTGATACTGCTTGCTGTCGGTGAAGAGCGGAACCCAACGGCGGATCTTTGTCCCGAATTTGTAGATGTTCCGCCCGTTGACCCAGGTCAGGTTATCCGTCCACTCGTAGACCTTCAGGTCTTGCGTCTTAGGGCGTTGGTCAAAGGCCGAGCCATTCATTGCGGCGTAACCGCTCCAACTGAAGTCCGGGAAGGAGCCGACCACGCCGGGGCGCGCGGTCTCTTCAAAACCGCGAATGCCTGCGTCCTTATTGATGTTCGTCCCCTGTAAATACGCTTGCAGGTCAACAATCGCCGGCAGATAACTGAACCTGAATTCGTGCGCCAGGTTTTGCCTGAGAATATTCGACATGCTCGCCACCAAGTTCTGCCCGCGCGTCTTGAGCGGGGCGTAGCCGAGCGACGGGAAGGCGTTCGGCTCGTTTAGGCGGTTGTCATGAAAACTCCAGCGGACGAAGACACGGTGATTCTCAGTAAGACTCTGGTCGAGCCGCAAAGTGAATTGATCAGTGTCCAATTGACGCGAAGGGGAGTAGGTAAATGTTCCTGACGGAGTATTCGGATCGGGGATGAATTTGGCGAAGAACAGCGCCTGCTGAGAGAGCTTATCCATCGGTATAATATTATTCTCGAACTGCGCGCCTGTCATCGGATTGTTGATTCTCCGCGAAGTCAACGCTCTGAAATCGCCGCTCTTCATCGCCGCAGTCGGCACGATGCTGTTGAAGACCAGGCCCTGGCGTTCCCGCATCCCTTCGTAGCTCGCGAAGAAAAATGTCTTGTCGCGGCCGCTGTAAAGCTTCGGAAGAGAGACCGGCCCCCCGAATGTGCCGCCGAACTGATTGCGCTTGAGGACTTCACGCTCGCGGGCGAAAAAGTTGCGAGCGTCGAGCTTGTCGTTGCGCAAGAATTCAAACAGCCCGCCGTGAAAGTCGTTCGCGCCAGCCTTCGTCGAGCCGTTCAACAACCCGCCCGCGTGGCTGAATTCAGCGGAGTAGGCGCTCTGCTGCACTTTGAATTCCTGCAAGGCGTCTATCGAGGTTTGAATGAGCGAGCCGCCCTGATGGTGATCGGTCACATCCACGCCATCTATCAGGAAGGTGGTTTGACGGCCACGCACGCCGCTGATTGCCGTGCCGGAGGTAAAATTGGCGCGGATGCGCAGCAGGTTGCCCCCGCCCGGCAGCAGCGCCGCGCCGGGCGTCAACCGCGCCAGTTCGTAATAACTGCGCCCGTTGAGCGGCAGGTTGACAATCTGCGTGTTGGTCACCACGTGCCCGAGCGTGCCCGATTCGGTGTCGAGTAGAGGCGCGGAAGAAGTCACCTCGACTGTGGAAGTCACTTCGCCTACCTTCATAGCCACCTCCACACGCGCTGATTGCCCGACCTGCACTTCGACCGAGTTGATGACTGTCTTCTGAAAGCCGGGGCTGGAAACGCTGACGCGGTAGAAGCCGGGATTTAGCGGCGTGACCACAAAATCGCCGCGTTCATTGGTCGTCACCGTGACCGTCTGGTTGGTTGCGGCTTCGGTGACCGTGATTGTGGCGTTGGGTAGAGCCGCCTTTTGCGCGTCTATGACCGTGCCGACAATGCGCCCCGTCTGGACTTGCGCCCAGGCCGTGACCGTTAAAACAAGACAGAGCGACAGCAACCCAAGGACGCGTTTTCGAGCGCAACTTAGAATCTGGGTTTTCATAATGTACCTCCGTTAGGCGCTTGTGGACGTAACTCAACGTTTGAATGGTACGACCTTTGTCATGGCCTGTAGCAGCCGGCAAGGCGCGACTCCAGCGCGCCACTCGAAAAGTTGAAATAGTAAAAGCTTGGTTAGATGGCGGTGAATGGTACTACCATTGAGCCGGGCTGACAAGCGGAATTAGGGATAGCGCGCAAAATTCTTCTGTTTCGGCGAACCGCTCGACTTTGAATTGGCGCCGCCTTTCACGCGGACAGCGAGTTTTGCGCCGCTCGGCGAAAGGCCTGTTAAAGCGAGGGGCTTTCTTGTGCTAGAATTGGTCGTACCTATGAAGAACAAAGTTATCCCCATCAGAGCGAAGCCGGCGGGCGCCGGCAAAGAGGACGTGACAGGGACGCTGATCGGCGTCTTCAAGCGGCTCATCTCGGAGGGCTCGCTTGTGCCAGGGCATCGCCTGCCGGCGGAACGCGAACTCGCCGAAACGTTCGGTGTCGCCCGGTCGTCGCTGCGGCAGGCGCTGAAGGTGCTGGAGATTATGGGCGTTATCTCGCAGCGCGTGGGAGACGGCACGTATTTGAACACGGCGGCGCCTGCGATTCTGGCCGAGCCGATGGAGTTTTTGATCCTGCTAGATGGCATCTCCTTTCACGAGTTGATGGAGGCGCGGTTGATCGTCGAGCCAGAGCTTGCCGCCCGCGCCGCCGCGCGCGCCACGCTGGAAGACATCGCCGAATTGCAGCAAGCGCTGATCGAGATGGAAGAGAACCGGCAAGATCACGCGCGCTTCACCGAATGCGACTTGCTGTTTCACCAAACTATCTTCCGCATCGCGGGCAATCGCGTTTGCAGCCTGATGTTCACCGTCGTGCATCAATCGTTGGAGCGGCTGATTCACCTGACTTCGCAACTGGTCGAGCCGGAGCACACACTGCAACTGCACAGGCGCATTTTCGTCGCCATCCGGCGCAAGGACGCTGGCGAAGCGCGCCGCCGCATGACCGAACATCTGGAAGACGCCCGCGAACTGTTCAAACGCGCTACCGACTTGCAGGCGCTGTCCTCCTTGCAGAGCCGCATTGGTGAATTGAAGTCTGCGACTGCCGGCGCGGAAAAATTGACGCGCGAATTTCAACGCAGGCGCAAGAAGAGTTGAGCGTTTGCCCTGTATGTCTTCGATGGCGTAACTTCAGCCGGCTCCAACGAACCGAGATCGCGAGTGACAGAAAAACTGAAAATGCTGTCGCCGAGTAGCCAGGCAGGATTACTCCCGCCCAGCCCTCTAGAGCGGATTGCAACTGCATGTACGGGAAGGCTGACTGGATCAGTACCGCGAGCGGTAGCGAGCGGGCTTCAGGCTGAGCCCCGCTCGCTACCGCTCG
>DATCXQ010000234.1:0-9126 GCA_036565725.1 Blastocatellia bacterium | reverse complement strand
GGCTGGGTCAATCCCGACGTGATCGGTATTGACGTGGGCGTCACTTTGCTCAGCGCCGAGAACCTGCGCCGTGGAAACGTCTGGCGCTGGTTCATGCGAAACGCCGAAATCCGCCGAGTCAAAGACCGTATATAGCCAGCTAACCGCCAAGACGCCAAGGTCGCCAAGAAAGAGGATGGAAGGTGGAAGATGGAAGATCGCATCGTTGCTTGAGGCGATCCTCGATCTTCTATCCTCTATCCTCGGCCTTGGCGATCTTGGCGTCTTGGCGGTTGATTCGCGTTTTAGAACACGTAACGCAACGCGAACTGCATCACGCGCCCCGGACGGGTTTCGCCCACGGGCTTTTGCGAATCGAAGTAACGTCCGAAGTCAGATCCGGGCTCGCCGGTGTAAGGGTCCTGGGCTCCGCTCAGCGCGAAGACCTGGCCGAACGGCTGCGTGTTAGTCAGGTTGAAGACCTCCCAGCGGAACTGCAAGTGGTGACTCTCAGAGTACGGCATTTTGAAGGTCTTGCTCAATCCGGCGTCCATCACGAAATACCTCGGCAGTCGCAGGATGTTGCGGTCGCCCACTTCGCCCGCGCGCGGGCTGCGGAACGAACGAAATGCCTCGATCGGGTCGGCGAAAATATTCGGACGAGTTCCCGAAGTATCGCCTGTCGGATCGGCGACGTTGGACACGTTGTCGGATTTCACGTCGCGGATCCGTACGAGGCTGCTCGCGAGTTGCCAGTTGGTCGCCCACGTGCCCTCTTCAAAGGGCGCGCCCTGGGCGAATGGAAGCGGAATCCCGCTGTGCAACCGCATGATCCCCGTCAACTGCCACCCGCCGATGATCCCGTCGAGCGCGCGGTTGGAGTTTTTGAACAACCACTTCTCACGCCCGAATGGGAGCGCGATCAGCCAGTTGGAGTTGAGGCTGTGACGCACGTCGAAGTTGGAGACGGCGCGCCCCACCCGCAGATTGAGCGGGTTGCGGATGAAGGCGCCTTGAGCGTTCTGAGCTTCAAGCACCGAGCTGTCGTCGAACGACTTGGAGAAGGTGTAATTTAAATCGAACGCCAGGTCGCTCTTGAAGCGGTGGCGCAAAGTGACGGTCGCGCCGTGGTAATCGGACGAGCCGATGGACGCATAAGTCGCCAGCGCCGCGTACTGCGGGTGATAAAAAGCGCCCGGCCCCAGTATTGACTCATCGTTCAACACGTCCTGCACCGCCGTCCAGTCGGTCAGGTTGGAACCGCCGATGACGCCGCGAGCGCACGCTCCCGTGGATGTGAACGCGTTGTCCACGCACTCGCGCGCGACGAGACTGTAGACGGCCTGCGTCGCCGTCAAACCGCCGCCCGCCACGCCTGGAAAGAGATTCTGGAAGTAAGGAATCGGCTGCACGCTGGTGATCGGCGTGTTTTTCTCGCGCAGGTCGGCCAGCATACCCGCCGCAGTGTACCAGTCCGCGCCCGACCTGGTGTCCACCAGGTTATTCAGGTGCATGACGTCGCGCACAGTAAGCAGGTCGCGGCCCGCGCGCCCGATGTAGCTCATCTCGAACGCGAAGCCGCGTGACAGTTCGCGTCCGTATGAAAAATTCCACGTGTACTGCCGCGGCGTAGTCAGCGTGTCATCAATCGTAGTGTCGAGACGCCCGCGCCCGCCCGCCGTCGGGTGCGTGAGCGGGAACCGGAGTTCGGTGGGAATGGTGATGTTGGGGTAGCTGTTCACGTCAGGCGTCAACCCGTCCAGGCGCGGACAGAGCTGGTTTGTCTGATTGCAGAGGTTGAACGCGGCGGTCGAAGCGGCGTTGAAACCCAGGCGGCTGTTGAGATCGAAATTGACCGCCAGCGCGCTGCCTACGCGGTCATAGAGCATGCGGAATCCGCCGCGAATGACCGACTTCCCTTCGCGTCCGATCACCCGCCCGAACCAGTTGTCGCCAAAATTGGGCGACCAGGCGACCGACACATTAGGCCCGAAATTATTCCAGTCCTGATCGTAAAAGCCGCGTCGCCCGTTGGCCTTACCCGATCTGTCGAGCGTGATCAGGTCACGCACTGGCTGCCCCGTCCTCGCGCCCTCGACTCGCCGCTCGAAGAATTCGCCCAGACTCACGGTCGGCGAAATCTGCAATCCATTGCGCTCATACACCGGCGTAGACGTGCTCCATCGCAAGCCATAAACCAGCGTCAGGTTCGGTTTGATCTTCCATACATCCTGCCCGAAAAACTCATACTCCTGGGTGGCGAACGAACGCAGCGAGCCTGTGCCAGAGGGCAACGGATTGCCGTCGGTGTCGAATAGGACGTTGGCCGTGTATTGCGACACTCGGCCCAGGACCGCCGCCACCGCCGACCGCGTGTCGGCCAGGCTGCCTTGCGCCAGATCGGTCAGCGGCGCGTTGAGCGACGAGCCTGAAGTGGCGAAGGCCGACGGGTTGATGACCGCGACGTCGAAAGCGTTCGCGAAGGACTCGCGGTCGTTGCGCACAAGGCGGACGTTCGCGCCGAACTGCGCGGTGTGCGTGTTCTTCACCCATGAGAGGTCGTCGGTGAAGTTCCAGACCGGCGTTTCGCGGTTGAGCGCGCGCTGATAGATGAACGGTTGATAGACAAATCGGAAGTTAACCAGGTTGGCGTTCGAATCTCCCTGCTGTGAGAAAGCTTGCCGCGTCAAACCGACGCGCGCGTTGTTGACCAGATTGGGGCTGATCGTCCAGTCGTGTCCGGTGACGAAGCCTTTCGGGTGAACCCACAGGTCTGGAGACGGCGTGGTGGGGAATTGCGGGGCCGTTCCGTACAGGTCGTTCTGGTAATTGCCGCGCACGAAGAGCGCATGCCTCTCGCCGAGTTTGAAGTCGAGACGCGCGATATGCGCGCCAAGTTTGGTAGAAATCGGCGCGTTGAAGCGGAAGCCGGAGATGTTCAATCCGTCACCGACCTCGGTCGTATTCGGGAGCGGCGCGCCGCGCAGTATCGCCAGGCCGGCGTTGTTGACTCCGCCCGTCCCCGGATAGAGCCGCGCAATGTCAGCCGGCGCCAACGTGACGATATTGCCGGAGGTGTTGCGGTAGCGAACGATGCCCTGGCGCAGGGTTTCGGTCGGCACGGTCTGCAGAATCGATTGCTCGGCCGCGTCGCGGCGGCCTTCGTAGCTGTAGAAGAAGAACGCTCGGTCTTTGATGATTGGCCCGCCCACGCTCCCGCCGAAGATGTTGCGGATCAGTTTGGGGCGAGGGTTCTTCTCGTCGCCCACTTCGGCCTGGCCGCGCTGCACCGCCCCATCGCCGGCCGTGAAACGACCGTTGGCGTTGTTGAACCAGTCGTTGGCCGTCGTGATCGTGTTGCGGTGGAATTCGTAAAGTGAACCGTGGAATTGATTCGTCCCGGATTTGATGACGAGCGAAACCTGCGCGCCCGATGAACGGCCCTGGTTGGCGCCGACGCCAGAAGTGATGACGCGGAACTCCTGCACGGCGTCGGGGTTGATGCGCAGCACGCTCGCGAACGCCTCGCGCGTCTTATTGGCGTCGTTCTCGTTGGCGTTGACCGACGCGGCGACCACGTCCAGGCCGGTCTGTTGCTCGTTGGCGTCCACGCCGTCGAGCGTGATGTTGGCCTGGTCGCGGCGCCCTCCGTTGACCTCGCCGAGGCGCGTCACGCCCGGTTGCAGAGACAACAGCCCGACGATGTTGCGCGCGTTGAGCGGCAGATTCTCGATCCGGCGCGAATCGAACGTGTTGCCCAACGTGGCGTCGGTGACGTTGATCGGCGCTTCGGCTGCGGCGGTAATGTTGGTCGTTTCGGTTACGCTGCCGACCTCCAACTGGATGTCAACATTACGTTGCGAATCGACCTGGGCGGCGACCTCGCTGATCGACGTCTTCTTGAAGCTGGCGGCTTCGATGTCAATACGATAACTACCGGGGGCGATCGAACTGAATACGTATATGCCCTCTTCATTGGTGGTCTGAGACCGGCTCAAATTTTTGTCAACGCTCGTCAGCGTGACTTTCGCGCCGGCGATGGCTTTGCCCTGCTGATCCGTGACAGTCCCGCGCACAACAGCCGAGCCGCTTTGCGCCGCCGCGGTCAGGGCCGCGGCGATGACCAGCAGGATTCCGAACGCGAACCCGCCGGCGTTTCTGCGAAGCATATGTCCGTGTGAAAAACGCATATTTACCTCCTGTAGGTTGATATAGGAATCGGAAACGCTGTATGTCTTTCCAAATGTCTGATATCGGAAACGCAGTCGATTGGCGCAACTGACATACCAATAGCCTGAGAGGAGGGGTTTGCTTTATGCTTTTGCCTGGCGACGACTTTGAAGAGAGGAATAAGGGGCGAAAAATATATGCTTTTGTAGTCGTCGCAATCGTAATGAACATCGACCGGCCTGCGCGGCTCATTTTTGTAAATCCATCAATTATCTAGAACAAAATCTCGAATGCGTGGCTTACATCTTTATTGAAGCGCCGCGCCGTATTTACGAAAATCCGTATCGGATGCGGATTCTCGGATAATTTGCAGACGATGAATTTTGAAGAAGCGACCGAATATCTTTACAGCCTGGGAAACGAAACGCTGGCGATGAAGCTCGGGCTCGAAAGCGTCCGCGCGTTGGCCCGCGCCCTGGACGATCCGCAGCGTAAATTCCCGGCGGTCCACATCGCCGGGACGAACGGCAAAGGATCGACGGCGGCGATGACGGAGAGCGTTCTGCGCGCCGCCGGATTGCGCGCCGGCCTATACACGTCGCCACACCTGGTTTCGATCACGGAACGCATTCGCGTCGGCGCCGACGAGATCGCGCCCGACGAATTCGCGCGCCTGGCTGCCGGCGTTCGCGCGGCAGGCGAGCGCCTTGTAGCCGAAAACGCGCTGCCCGCGCCGCCTACCTTCTTCGAGCAGATGACGACGATCGCTTACCTGTATTTCGCCGAGAAGAAAGTCGATCTGGCCGTTCTGGAAGTCGGCCTGGGCGGGCGTCTCGACGCGACCAACATCTGCGAGCCGGTCGTGACCGCGATCACGCCCGTTGGCTTCGATCACCAGAAGTACCTCGGCGACACGCTGGCGAGCATCGCCGGAGAGAAAGCCGGCATAGTCAAATCCGGCGCGCCCGTCGTCATCGCGCCGCAATCCGGCGAAGCGATGAGCGCCATCGTCGCGCGATGCGAAGAAATGAACGCGCCGATGATAGTGACGTCGGACCCGTTCGACGTCGAGGCCGCGGGCGACGGCGAGAACGTCGGGCGGCCCCGCTTCCGCTATCGCGCGGCGCGCGATGAGTACGCCCTGCGATTGCGACTGCGAGGGCGGCATCAGATCACGAACGCGGCGGTCGCAATACACATCGCCGAGCAACTGCGGATCGCCGGATTCGACATTCCGCAATCGGCGATCGTCGAAGGTTTGAACAACGCCGAATGGCCCGGGCGCTTGGAAATGATCCGCCGGTCGCCGTCGCTATCGCCTCTGTTGTTGGACGGAGCGCATAACGCGGCCGGCGCGCGGGCGCTGCGCGATTTCCTCGATGAGCATTTCCGCATGACTCCGATCACGATAATTTTTGGGGCGATGGCCGACAAGTCGATTGGCGAGATGGGCGATGTTCTCTTCCCTGCCGCCGATCAGATCATCGCTACTAGAATAGCCTCCCCCCGCGCCACCGAGCCGAGCGCGATTGCGGAAGCGTCCCATCGTGATGTGATCCGCATTGAAAACGCCGGCGAGGCTTTGGACGAGGCGTTGCGGATCACGCCGCCTGATGGGTTGATCGTTGTTTGCGGATCGTTGTTTCTGGTCGGAGAGATCAGACAGGCGCTCAGCGCCGATATTGGATAACAGACCGCAGGCGATAGCTTGTCACTCGACGCCGGATTCACGATAATCTCCAGCGTTCCGTTCCGGAAAAATGGCTCAGCGATAAACAGGAACAACGACGTGATGAGGCTGGAGGACGGTCATGGATGAGATTCGGATTTTCATCAGCCTCGCGAATCACGCTCGAAATTCTTCGACCTGCAAGTGACTATACAAACCATGTCAGTAATCCGACTGCGAGACTTGTTGAGACCCAAATTTGCTCACGAAATGCAGGCGCCGAACCTCAGCCCGCGGATGCGGGCGGCAGAATAAAGCCTGGGGTGGAGCGCAAGGCGCGGAACCCCAGGAATTCGGCGCATCAAAAACCATCAAGCCCGCGGATGCGGGCGACAGCCATTGAGGAGGAATTATGGCTCAGTCGTTCACAAACCTGATTTACCACATTGTTTTCTCCACGAAAGACCGCCAACCGCTGATCACGGACGCCCATCAATCGCGCCTCTACGAATACATCAGCGGAACGATTCGCGGATTGAACGGAATTTCACTGGCGATCAATGGCACGGAGGATCACGTTCATCTTCTGGCAAAGCTGCGACCGGATAGGGCGTTGTCAGATGTTTTGCGCGATCTCAAAGTGAACGCAAGTGGATGGATGCATGATGTGTTTCCAGATATGAAAGATTTCTCCTGGCAACGTGGTTATGGCGCGTTCACCGTCAGCCGATCAAATGTTGAGAAAGTCCAGGATTACATCGCGCGACAGAAAGAGCATCATCAGAAAAAATCTTTCCGAGACGAGTTCATAGAATTTTTGGAAGCGAACGGCATAGAGTATGACGAAAGGGATCTGTGATGACACGCTGTCGCCCGCATTCGCGGGCTTGATGGTTTTTGATGCTCAGTCCTGGGGTTCCGCGCTGCCGCGCTCCACCCCAGGCTTTATTCTGCCGCCCGCGTTCGCGGGCTGAGCAACTACGCGTCCGGGGCTACTGCTCTGTCACGCCCATCGCCTTGTCACTCGCTGGCGCATTCCCGATAATGCGCGCGGCCCCGATAACCCGAGTAGGAGCTGAATTATGTTAGCCAACGGCATGCTTTTGCAGGAGCGTTATCGGATCATCCGCTTGCTGGCGCGCGGTGGAATGGGCGCGGTCTACGAAGCGGAGGCGGTCCATCTGGGCAACGCCCCGGTCGCGGTCAAACAGACCTTCTACAACGAGCATCAGCGGACATTGCGCGAGCAATTCGAGCGGGAGGCGGCGACGATGGCGCGACTGCGCCATCCCGCGCTGCCCAGAGTGAGCGACCATTTCGTCGAGGGCGGGGGGCAGTTTCTGGTGATGGAGTTCATCCCTGGCGATGACCTCCTCGCGCTGTTTAACCGCCGCGGGCGGCCCTTCGACTGCGGGCAAGTCCTGGCCTGGGCCGAGACTTTGCTCGACGCGCTAGACTACATTCACACGCAACATCCGCCGGTCATTCACCGAGACATCAAACCACAAAACCTGAAGCTGACGCCGCGCGGCGAACTGTTCCTGATCGATTTCGGGCTGGCCAAGAACGCGACCACGCCGACTCACTCGAGCGCGAGTCTGCACGCCTACACGCTCAGTTACGCGCCGCCCGAGCAGATTGAGGGCGCGGGGACCGACCCGCGCAGCGACCTCTATTCGCTCGCAGCGACGCTTCATCACCTGCTCGCGGGCGAGCCTCCCGTAGACGCGCGAGTGCGCCAGGAGGTCGTGCGGTATCAGGCGCCCGACCCGCTGCGCCTACTGCATCAGGTCAATCCGCAAATTCCCCCTGCGGTGGCTATGGTGATTGCGAGGGCGATGGCGCTCGACCGCGACTATCGTTACACAAGCGCCGCCGCGATGCTTCAAGCGTTGCGTGAGGCCGGACGTCTGATTGCGGCGACCACACCCGAAGCGCCGTTCCCGCCGCGACCACAGACCCAAGAGGGGTATAGGCTCCAATCTCAATCGCGCTCGTCCGAATCGGCCACTGAACACCTGTCCGTCGCCCCTCCGCGCGAGCAGCCGCGTCCCGGCGTCGCGGAGAGACCGAGTCAGCGCTTCGAATCGAAACAACGCGCAGACGTCGCCCCGGTTTCGGCGACGCAGAGCCATGCGAAGGCGATCGTCATCGGCGCGGCTTTGGCGTTGCCGACCGTCGCGCTGGCCATTTACTTTGCGTTTCTCGCCGGGCGGTCCAGCGGCGGCGCCGTCGTCAGAACCAACGGAATCGTCATCCCCGGCAGCGGCGTCACTGACATTCAAGGGACTGTCAAATTGCCCACCGGCGTCGCGCCGTCGGGCTCCATCGGGAATTTCGATTTTGAGACAGTGACGCTGGACGGGGACGGGAATGCAATATCGCGCAAGAAAAAACAGGCGCGCCATTTCGGCGAAGACATCGGCGAGGATGTGATTCTGGAACTGGTCGAGATTCCCGGCGGCGAATTTACGATCGGCTCGCCGAAAGAAGAGGAGGGACGCATCCCGACGGAAGGCCCGCAGCGCAGCGTGACGCTCCCGTCGTTCTGGATTGGCAAATACGAGGTGACCCAGGAGCAGTGGCGCGAGGTGGCGAAGCTGTCGATAGTGAAGTCTGATTTCAATGCCGACCCGTCATTCCCGTTATACAAGCACGGCAAGTCGCCGGTGAGCGGGGTCAGTTGGGATGACGCCGTGGAGTTTTGCAAACGCCTTTCGCGCAAAACCGGGCGCGAATACCGCCTGCCGACCGAGGCGGAATGGGAGTACGCCGCCCGCGCCGGAACGAACGCGCCGTTCGCCTTCGGGGCGACGGTCACGCCTGTGGTAGCCAACTGCACTCAGAAGAGGCCGACGACGGTCGGCAGCCTCGGCGTGGCGAACGCGTTCGGCTTGTTCGATATGACCGGAAATGTGTGGGAATGGTGTCAGGACGAGCGGCGCGACGATTACAACGACTTGTCAGCCGACGGCTCATGGACGAAAGAGGGGGACCGGCAATTCCGCAGGCTGCGTGGCGGTTCCTGGGGACTCACCGAACTCAAGTTGTGCCGCTCCGCCTTGCGCTACCAGGACGCGCCGGACGCCCGCAGCTTGATCTACGGCTTCCGCGTCGTAACGGCCGCAGTGGCCAGGTAGCGTTGGCCAAATGCCGTGTCGCCGCAAGAACACGTTGCGACGGTTGTTGTAGAGCGCCTAGGGCGGTTATCAGATCAGTGTACTGATTTATTCTTCGTCGCCGCAGCGACGGTTTGAACTCAGGCCGGCGTTTATGGTCTTTGAATAAATATTGCGCCCAGGATTGTA
>DATCXQ010000228.1:0-6881 GCA_036565725.1 Blastocatellia bacterium | reverse complement strand
CGCGAAGATCACGCGAGACACAAGTCGCCCACCGGCGGGACTATCGTCAAGGATCGAGACGGCGAGCCGACGGGCGTTCTACGCGACCGCGCGACGACGCTGCTTACCTCGGCTGTCCCGGCGCCGACCGACGACCAGTTGAAAGCCCATGTTCTCGCCGGCTTGAACGTGATGGCCCGTGACGGTTACGTCGCGGTTCACGAGGCGGGCGCGGATTTGCGCCTGATGCGCGCGTTTGAATCGCTGGCCTCCGAAGGCAAGTTGCCGGTTCGGGTTTACGCGATGCTTTCGGCGCGTGACGCCGACCTGTGCCGCGCGTGGCTGGCCAAGGGGCCGAAGACCGATACCACGGACAAACTCACCGTCAGATCGGTCAAGGCTTTTTACGACGGCGCGCTCGGTTCGCGCGGGGCGTTGCTGTTCGCCGATTATTCGGACAAACCGGGGCATCGTGGCGTGAGAGGCGAAGGGGCCGCCTTCGACCAAAAACTCGTGGCTGATATGATGAAAAGCGGGTTCCAGGTCGCCATTCATGCCATCGGTGACGCGGGCAATCGCGGAACACTCGATTTCATCGAGCTGGCGAACGGCGGAAAAGAAAACCCTCGCTTTAACATCCGTGATCGCGTAGAGCACGCGCAGGTCATTCACCCCGACGATTTCCAACGCTTTGCGAAATTGGGCGTGATAGCCTCAATGCAGCCGCCGCATTGCGCGGAGGATAAAGCCTGGGCTGAAGCTCGTCTGGGTCCGGAACGCGTCAAAGGCGCTTACGCCTGGCGCGCGCTGCGGCGCAACGGAACGCGATTGATCTTCAATTCCGATCTGGTCGGATCGGATCACAACATTTTTTATGGCCTGCATGCGGCTATCACTCGGCGCGACAAGCAACTGCAACCGCCGAACGGCTGGTATCCCGAACAGAGGGTGAGGTCGGAAGAGGCCGTACGAGCTTACTCGACCTGGGCGGCTTACGCGGCGTTTTGGGAGAAGGAGAGCGGCGTGATTGCCCCGGGCCGCTGGGCCGACATCACTGTGATGGATATTGATCCGCTCAATGTCGGCGAAAGCGATCCGGCAAGGCTGTTACAAGGCAAAATTCGAATGACGATGATCGCCGGGCAGATCGTACACTCTTCCGGCTATGAAACACGTTGATAATGATGGCGAGAAACTCGCGACGCTCATCTGGTTTGAAGCGTGTTCAAATTTAAAGTTGAACACTGTCAACCACCTGAAATGGCGCCGGCCTTTGGAGTGCGCGCATACTTGATACTGCTGGCAAGCTCCGCGAAGTCATTTCGCGCCCCGGAGGGGGCGACAGAACTTAGCCGGTGGTGGAGCCCGAGCGTAACCACCGGGACAGGTCATAGAGTATTGTTCGCGTCCCGGCAGGGACGCCGGACCAGAATTCTCAACAGGATCAATTCCGGTCCGGCGCCCTTTCAGGGCGCGTGGTCCTGTCATGGCGTCTCCGGTGGCTACGCTTCGCTCCGCCACCGGCTAATATCCCGCGCGCCTCCGGCGTTGTAGGAGTTTGCAAGCGGCATCATGCTTCATTTATTTTTGGAAGGAATTATACAAAGGAATGTACGTTACTCATCTCGAATGTTCTAAAACCGGCAAAAAATACGAACCTAACAAACTCTACAACCTGTCAGAAGCGGGCAAGCCGCTGCTCGTTCGATACGACCTGAAAATGGCAGCTCGGAGTCTGACGAAAGAGAGTCTGAAAAAACGCGTCTCGTCGCTCTGGCGGTATCGCGAAGTCTTGCCTGTGGTAAATGATGGAAACATCGTCGCGCTGGGCGAGGGATGGACGCCGTTGATTCATGCCAAACGTCTGGGCGGGCAATTGGGCCTGCCGGAACTCTTCATCAAGGACGAATCGCCGAATCCGACCGGCTCGTTCAAGGCTCGCGGTCTGGGGATGGCGATTTCGATGGCCAAAGAGTTGGGCGTGAGCAAAGTCGCGATTCCGACCGCCGGCAACGCGGGCGGCGCGATGGCGGCTTATGCGGCGGCGGCCGGGATGGACGCCTACGTCTTTATGCCGCGCGACACGCCGGCCGCAAATCGCGTCGAGTGCGAGCAACTCGGCGCGCGCGTCACGTTGATTGACGGCCTGATCACCGATTGCGGCGCCGAAGTGGGCCGCCGCAAAGAAGCCGAAGGCTGGTTCGACGTTTCGACTTTGAAGGAGCCTTACCGCATCGAAGGCAAGAAGACGATGGGATACGAGCTGGCCGAGCAGTTCGATTGGGAATTGCCTGACGTGATCCTCTATCCGACCGGCGGGGGAACGGGACTCATCGGCATGTGGAAGGCGTTTGACGAGATGGAGGAGATGGGGTGGATCGGCTCCACGCGCCCGCGTATGTTCACAGTGCAGGCCGCCGGCTGCGCGCCGATCGTCCGCGCCTTCGATAACGGTTGGGACGAAGCGCCGGAGTTCGAGAACGCTCACACCGTGGCTTCGGGCCTTCGCGTGCCGCGCGCCATCGGCGATTTCATCATGCTCGACATTTTGCGCAAGAGTGGCGGCGGCGCGGTGGCCGTGACCGACGAAGAGATGATCGCTGATACGCGCATTATCGGCTCGGCTGAAGGCCTGTTCTGCGCGCCCGAAGGCGCGGCGTGTTTCTCGGCGTTAAAGAAGTTGCTGGCTACAGGGCAGGTCGCGCCTTCGGATCGCATCGCGCTCTTCAACACGGGCGCGGGGGTGAAGTATCTGGAAGCCTACGCGTAAACAGCGCCGCGCGCGTAGGGGCGGGTATTCCCCGCCCAATCGCCCCGATCACGGACGCGGACGGGGAATACCCGCCCCTACGCGCTGTACTGTTTACAAATCCTAAAGATTGTGTGAGACTTTGCCCGCTTTACAGGACGAAGTAAAAAAGACTGATCCTTACATACGCTTCAAGCAATCAAATCTGATTAGCTTTACACATTCCAAGAGCGTCTTGGAGTCCATTCTGTAGCGCCTATTAAGTTTCACCAGTACAGGAAGTCCGTTCGGGACGACCTATAACAATTAACAATAAGAGCCGGCAGCGGCGCCAACTTTGGAGAGATGTACGCATCTGCCGGCTCGATTGGTATCAGACCATCTGAGCAAGCTGATGAAGCCGCCTGGTAGATGTGTCTGCCCATCGTCTTGTACGGCGATGCGGCCGGGCGGTTTCAGCTTTCTCTCGGAGCGAGTCTATGGGGGAAATTATGCGACCACTAACTTCTCAACATACCCGGCTTGTTCTTCAAAAGTTTTGTAGTCTGCTGTTGGTTGTCGCCGTTTCGGCCGTCGCCGCAAGTGGACAGAGTTATCAAGGGGGATTACGCGGCGCGGCGCGCGACGCCAGCGGCGCGGTCGTGGTCGGCTGCGAATTGAGCCTGATCAATGAAGAGACCAACACGACGCGCGCCGCCGTCACCAACAGCGAAGGCGAATACGCTTTCACCAACGTCCTGCCCGGGATTTATACGCTGGTGGCGACCAGGAGCGGGTACAAGAAGTACGAGATCAAAAACATTCGCGTCGGCACGCAGGAATTCATCACGCTCGACGTGAGGCTCGATGTCGGACAGACCACCGAATCGGTGACCATCTCCGGCGAGGCCGTGGTCCTCGAAAGCTCGAATCCGTCAATCGCCACTACGCTCGAGACCAGGGCGCTGCAGGAGCTGCCCACCCCGGCGCGTAACGTCTTCTTCCTTTCGGTGGCGACGCCGAGCGTGGTGCCCACGGGCGACCCGCAGTTCGTGCGCCAACAGGACCAGACAAACTCGTCGCTGCTCAGTCTCGGAGGCGGCCCGCGCCGCGCGAACAACTACACCATTGACGGCGTCTCGATCACCGACATGCGCAACCGCGCTGTCTTCATCCCGAACATCGAATCGGTGCAGGAAGTTCGGGTGCAGGTCAGCACCTACGACGCTGAAATGGGGCGCACCGGCGGCGGCGTCTTCAACGCCACGGCCAAATCGGGCGGCAATGACTGGCACGGCAGCGGCGTCTTCCAGAACCGCCCTTCATTCGCTTCTTCGCAACTCTTTTTCGCCAGAAAAGCTGACGCGCCGAAACCTGAGACCTACTACTACCTTTACGGGGGCAGTGTCGGCGGGCCGATTAAAAAAGACCGGACCTTCTTCTGGGCCTCGTCCGAGAATTACAAGACACTGACTTCGCGCAACGCGCTGTTGACCCTGCCGACGGCGCGTGAATTGACGGGGGACTTCTCGCAGAGCGGCGTCACGATCTTCGACCCGCTGACGACGCGTCCGGATCCGGCGAACCCGGGCAGGTTCATTCGCGACCCGTTCCCCGGCAACGCCATCCCGGCCAATCGGATCAACCCGGTGGCGAAAGCGGTCAGCCAGTTCTTTCCGAACGTCCCTTCGGGCACGTCCAGCACGGCTTCGCTGATTGACCGCGCCAATCAGGCGACCGGCAAGGCCGAGCATCGCTGGTCGGACAAGTTCACGACGACGGGGTTCTACGCCTGGTACGATTCGGTCGAGCCGGAGTCGCGTTTTTACGCGAAGAACCTGGGCGATAATCCCGCCGACCCGGGGGAAGGACAGTTGTTCCGCACAGTCCACGCTGTTGCGATCAACAACGTCATCACTGCCGGTCCCAACACGGTCTTCGCGTTCCGCTACGGCTACACGCAATTCGTGGATGACGACATCCCGAACCAGTTCGACCCGGCCACGCTCGGCTTCTCGCAAAACTTCCTGAGCGCCGTCCCGTTCGAGAAGTTTCCGGTCTTCGGCGTCAACGGTTACGGCACGGACAACTTCGACACTTTCGGCGACCGCGACCCGCAGGACACGACCTTTTACGGGCACAGCGTCAACGCGAGCGTCTCGAAGCTGGTCGGCAGTCACACGCTCAAAGGTGGATTCGATTTCCGCGTCATCGGCATGAAGCTGTTCGCGCGCGGCCAGCCGAGCGGGCGTTTCTTCTTCGATTCCGGATTCACAAAGGGGCCTGACGCGCGAAGCGGCGCCGCCGCCCTCCAACACTCGCTAGCCAGCTTCTTGCTGGGGTTCCCCTCCAGCGGAGACATCACTATCGGCTCGCCGAACAACTTCTACATCAATTACTACGCCGGTTATTTTCAGGATGATTTTCGCGTCACTCCGAACCTGACATTGAATCTCGGCCTGCGCTACGAATTCGAGCAGGGCTTGCAAGAGCGCGATGACAACATCACCGTCGGTTTCTCGCGCGACAAGGCGTTCCCCGTACAAGTAGCCGGCTTGAACCTCAAAGGCGGATTGCTCTACTCCGGCGTCGACGGCGCGCCGACGCATCAGAGCGACCCATCGAAGAAGAAGTTCGCGCCCCGCTTCGGACTTGCCTACAAGTTCAGCGACAAGGTGGTGTTGCGCGGCGGTTATGGCGTCTTCTATGCGCCGAACCAGTATGCGTTCCCGAACGAGAATCGAATGGGGACGCGAGGTTTCACCGCGGTGACGACTTACATCTCCAGCGTTGACGGCGGAGTGAGGCCGTGCACGACCTGCACGCTGACCAACCCTTTCCCGAACGGCGTGGAGCAACCGGCGGGCAGCTCTCGTGGATTGCTCACCGGCGCGGGCGGCGACATCCACTTCGTCGATCAGTTCCGCAAATCGGCTTACGTTCATCAGTACTCGGCCGATTTCCAGTACGAGTTGACTGGCGGCGCCGTCGTTTCGGCGGGTTATGTAGGCGCGCGGAGCGAGAGGCTCTCGGTAGGCGGCACGAATTCGAACACTGTTAACATCAATCAACTCGACCCGAAATTCCTGTCGCAAGGGGCGAGCTTGTTCGACCCGGTACCCAACCCGATGTTCAACAACCCGGCCTTCGGCGCGCTCTCGCAGCAGGCGACCGTGACGCGCGGCCAGTTGCTGCGCCCGTTCCCGCAGTTCAGAAACATCTTCGCGCACCAGGTGAGCGCCGGCTTCGCGCGTTACGATTCAATGGTGCTGAAGTTCGAGAAGCGCGTCAGCCGTGGCTGGGGCGCGAACGTCAACTACACATTCAGCCGCAACAGGGACAACCTGTTCGGCGAGGTGAATTACTTCTCGAACAACACAGACTCGCTCGCCCGCGCCCTGAAGAACAACGACCTCGGAGCCGAATTCTCACCTTCGGTGATCGAGGCGCCGCATCGTTTGAACATCAGCGGCATGTATGAGCTGCCGTTCGGTAAGGGGAAGAAATATCTGGACAAGGGCGGGCCCGCCGACTGGTTCCTGGGCGGATGGCAGGTGGCGGCCATCGGCTCTTACCAGAGCGGTTTCCCGGTCGTCATTGTGCAGAACAATACTTTTGGGCTGGAAGAATTCGGTTTTCTCGTGTTGCGTCCGAACCTGGTCCCTGGCGCGAATCCAAAAACATCAGGCGGCGTCGAGGACCGGCTCAATAACTGGTTCAATAGCGCAGCCTGGAAAGACGCGGACCCGCTGAACGGAGGCTTCGGCAACGCGCCGCGCACCGACACGCGCGCCCGCACGCCGTTCAAGAAGAACTGGGACATCGCTTTCCAGAAGAATCAGCGTCTCTCGGAGCGGTTCAGGCTGCAACTGCGAGCTGAGATCATCAACGCCTTCAATGACGCGAACTTCCTCGGCCCGGCGACCCGCTTCGGGCGCTCCGATTTCGGCCAGATCACGCAGGTCGGCGGCTTCCCGCGACTGTTGCAGTGGATGGCCAGATTGCAGTTCTGAACGCTAGAGCGGTTATCAGGTCAGTGTACGGGAGGTGGCGGTAGCTCGACCGTGAGGATTGTCATTAATCCAAATCTTTTGCGTTCCCAAGATAGGCGCTTTTTCGTCGCGGAGCGACGGTTGAGCTTAGGCCGGCGTTTTAACGCCGGTTGAGGACGAAT
>DATCXQ010000779.1:0-3569 GCA_036565725.1 Blastocatellia bacterium | reverse complement strand
GCAACCGCCGTCATCACCGTAGTCGGCGGGGTCGTCGGCAATCTCGTCGCTGGCAAGCGCAAGCGTGAAGTCGTAGAGGGCGAACGCTGGTCAGCCACTCACGCTTTGCCCAACGCCGCCGCCGAGGTTAAATCCGCGCCCGGCACGCGCCCGGAGTTCACGCCGCTCGAACAGCACTACCGGATTGACATCAACACGATTCCGCCGGCGATAAAAATAGACGGCTGGCGCTTGAAAATCAGCGGCCTGGTGGAAAGCTCTCTCGCGTTCACACTCGACGATTTGCGCGGCAGTTACGAACCGTCGCATCAGTTCATCACACTCGCATGCGTCTCGAATCCGATCGCGGGCGACCTGATCGGCACGCAGCGCTGGACGGGCGTCAGCCTGCAACGCCTCCTGCCGGACTTAAGACTCAAGCCTGAAGCCACGCATCTCAAGATCAGGTCGGCGGACGGCTTTTTTGAGGTGGTTCCACTGGCGACGGTCAAAGCCGATGAGCGGGTGATGCTCACGTACGCGTGGGACGGCGCGCCTTTACTTTCTGAGCACGGCTTTCCGCTGCGCATCTACATCCCTAACCTTTACGGCATGAAACAGCCTAAGTGGATTGAATCCATCGAAGCGACAGATCACTGGGAACCGGGGTATTGGGTGGAACGTGGGTGGGACGCGCAAGCGCAGATGAAAGCGACTTCGGTAATAGACACGATCGCCGTTGACATGATGATCGCGCAGGCCGACGCGAGCACGCTTGTGCCGATTGGCGGCATCGCGCACGCTGGCGCGCGTGGCGTATCGAAAGTCGAAGTTCAAGTGGATGGCGGCGAGTGGCGCGAAGCGAAGTTGCGAGCGCCGCTGTCGGGCCTGACGTGGGTAATCTGGCGCTACGACTGGCCGTTTCAGAAGGGCCGGCACACGTTCACGGTACGTTGCTACGACGGCGCTGGCGCCCCGCAGATTGTTGAAGAAGCTCCGCCGGCGCCTTCCGGCGCTAGCGGTTTGCACAGCAAAAGCATGATGTTCTGACAGGACACGCGGAACGGTTTGTGAAGATCACGCCCGGATAGCGGCGCAGCGAATCCTGCATGCCCCAGAAGCGGCCGCAGGCAAGAATCGCGCGTATGGTCGACGCGGTTATGTCCTTACTCCTTCTCCTGAGTATCGAACAGCTTGCGGTAGGCGCCGTAGCCTTCGCTCTCGAGCTCATCAAGGGGAATGAAGCGTAGAGAGGCGGAATTGATGCAGTAGCGTAAGCCGCCCTCCTCGCGTGGGCCGTCGGGGAAGATATGGCCAAGATGGCTGTCACCATGACTAGAGCGGACCTCAGTCCGAATCATGCCATGGCTGGTGTCAGCGTTCTCGACCACATTTTCAGGCTCGATCGGCTTGGTGAAGCTCGGCCAGCCGGAGTTGCTGTCAAACTTGTTAAACGAAGCGAACAGTGGCTCGCCAGACACGACATCCACGTAAATGCCCGGCTCTTTGTTGTCCCAATAGGCGTTATCAAATGGCCGTTCCGTTCCGTCACACTGTGTCACCTGGTATTGCTCGGGAGAAAGACGAGATACGGCTTCCGGATTCTTGTGATATTTCGACATATGCTTACCTAAACTTTGTTCATTACAATAGTTGTATGAAATGCGGAAAGAACGGAACACGCGGAATGAGAGGCTCTACCTGTTCCTTTATTTCCGCGTTCCCCGCCGTTCTAAAAGTGACGCGCCCTTCTGATTCAGGCGCGCGCTCTTCGCTTCGACGGCAGTTCCTCCGCGCCCTTCCGTTGGAAGCGATGTTCACCGATGACGTTGCGCGCGATGACGACTTCTTCACACGTAATCGCCAGTGTCGTCGGACAGCGGCGATATGGAGCAACTTTCAGCCGCTAATTCTCAGCGAAGCCGCTCGGCGCGCAGGTCGAAGGCCACGGTTGAAAGCTTGTCACCGCGCAGGAACTGCGCCCAGACGCGGTAATTGCCCGGCGCGGGAAAGAGCACGTCGAAGCTCAATTCCGGGCCACCGCGCGCCTTCCGCAAGTCGGCCTCTTCCGGGATGTTCTCCTCCGGGTGTGAATGTATCGCCTCTGTTTGATCCTCGCTGAGGACCAGTATGTGGCCCCATGCGCCGAGGTACGGAATCAGATCATGAGCCGGCTGCCCCGTAGTGGCGTCGGTCAGCCGGTATTTGAGTGTGATTTTTCTGCCGCTGATCAGCGGCGTTGAATCAGGCTGCAATTCGACCTTAAGGTCGCCGACCGACCTGGCGTCCAGCGCTTTCAAGTCAACGCCGAGATCTTCGGCGTTCTCCGGCGTTACTTTCACGCCCGCGACGGTCTTGGTCAGCGCGGCGTCAGGTGTCAAATGCGCCTGCCCGGCCACCACGTCGCCTCGCCAGCCGGCGGCGCTGATGTTGGTCTGCAAGAATTGCGGCGCGCCGTCGAGCGGATAAATGTCCGTGTAGACTTTGTACAGACCGGGCCGTTTCAGCGAGGTCTTGATTACGAAGCCGCCGTCGGGGAGTTGACGCGGGTGGATGTGTTGAAAGTCGCTCAAATCCTGGCTGACCAGAAAGAGATGAAAAAGTTTGCCGTGCATCAACCCGAATTCTTTGACTTTCGCCCCGGTGCGCGGGTTAAAGATGGCGAAGCGTAATGTCAACGGCTGGCCGGTCTGCGGTGTTTTCGGGGAAGCATCCATAACTAGGTCAAACTCTTCCTCAATCGCCGGTGTGGTCGGAATCAACGTCATTCCGCAACGCGGACACTTGCCCGGCTTGTCGCTGCGATAGTTCAGATGCATCGAGCAAGTGTAGAGCCCCGTCACATCGCCATCGAAGCGTGAAGGCGACGGGCGCCGGTCGCTCCCGGATTCTCCCATCAGTCCGGAAGGTTTATCGGCCTGATCTCCACCAAAGGTGGAAGTCTTTTCCTTCTTGGCCTTGGCGATGATTGTGAGCTTCTCCAGCCACATCCCGCCGTCACCGGTCGTAACCAGTGTCCCCTTGATCTGATCGCCTGGTTCCATCTCATTGAGCGCTTTGTCGTCCTTGATCAAAAAAGGCATCGTCATAGCGCCCATCAGATCGCCGACCTTCTCATGCTTGATCGTCGCGCGTTTTTTAGCCTTATCGACGGATTGAACAATGCCCTTCAACTCATACCGGCTTTCCTGTAGCCATCGCAGAACATGCAAATTGCCCGCGCCGCCAGCGCTGCCCGCGCTGCCCGCGCTGCCCGCGCTGCCCGCGCTGGAGGATATGGAACCGGCCGGCAGAGTCAGCGCAAGCATCGCCAAAGCCATCCCGGCATAATTGGTTCTTCCAATGGGCTTTTCAACGGGCGTCTTATTCGAACCGGTCATAGAGCATCTCCAATTAGATATTCCGCGTCGTGTCGCTCAGTAGTCATTGCCATCCGCCCCCCTTCTCGATAAATGTCTGTCACCGCGTGTTCCGCAACGCCAGCCAGACGACGAGCCCTGCTTCCGCGGCGCACATCAACCGCGTCGCCTGCGGGCGCCTCGCGAGCGCCTCGATGAAATTGCGGTAAGCTTTCGGCCCGAACCGCCATA
>DATCXQ010000225.1:0-9558 GCA_036565725.1 Blastocatellia bacterium | reverse complement strand
AAATAAGAACCAACCACCAACCACTAACCACCAGCCACCATTACTTCAAATACCGGTCGAACCATTCCCAGATCGCCGGATAATTCTTTTCGATTCCCAGCCAATAGGTGTGCGGGGCGTTGGGTTGAACTATCAATTTCGCGGGCCGCTTCAACTCCTCGTACCTGGCTTTGAGAGCCTGCGATTGTTGAACCGGCACGAGTTTGTCAGCATCGCCGTGAATCATCAGGAGCGGCGGCGCGTTCTCGGTAACGAAATTTATCGGGGAGATCGATTTCAACTGCGATTCCAAGTCAGTCACTTTGCCGAACATCTCCTGGAAGATGTTTGGGCGAAATTTCGGCGCATCCTTGTATCCGGCCTCGCCGCCGAAATTGATCAGATCGCTCGGCGCAAACCAGGCGACTACGGCCTGTGCGCGACTGCTCATTCGTTCGACAGGATCTTTTGCGTCCGCCTTTCCGTCATCCGCCGTGAGCGCCGCCATCAGCGCCAGGTGTCCTCCGGATGAAGCCCCCGAAATCCCTATGCGGTTTGGATCGACGCCGTAATCTTTCGCGCGAAATCTGATGAAGCGAACCGCGCGACGAATTTCCGGGATCATCTCCGGGAGGAAATAACGCGGACTGCTTGAGTGGCGGACCAGAAAGAGCGTATAACCGCCGTTAAGCAGTCCCTGAGCCCAATGCTGGCGGCGCCGTTTCTCCTCTTCTTCAAACGTCGCATTCTTAGTCGATTTCCAACTGGCGCTGACAATGAATATGACGCCGATGTTTTTAGGTTTGGTTTCAGGAATCAGCGCGTCCATCGTTAAACCCATCCCGTCCTTCTGCCCGTAGACGATGTCCTCGATAACCCGGTATTTGACCGATTCCCATTGCAGATCCTGCGCCGCGGCGACGCCGCAAAAGAAGACCGCCAGCGACAGAACGGCGCCGAGCCTGTGCAATTTCATCACTTCGTACCTCCTATTCCACTGTAAAAGGACGCCGGGCGCGCATGATCGGTAAGCCCAGGCGAAATCAGGGAGACGTAGCGCAAATTGCCGTATGCCGCATTTCTTAGAGAATGCGGCATACGGCGTTATGAACCTTGAGTGATACGAAGTTGTAACCGACTAGAAGATCAGCTTCAAGCCGATCTGCGCGTTGCGCGGCAAATTAGCCTGACTCGTCACCTTGCCAAAGTTGGCGTTGCGCGGGTCTAGGTTTGGATTGTTGAAGACGGGCGTGTTGAACGCGTTGATGAACTCGCCGCGCAGTTGTAGCTTGATCCGCTCGGTGAATGCGAAGTTCTTGCTCACCGACAGGTCCCACAGATTCAGTCCCTGCCCGCGGAAACCGGCCCAGCGCGAGGGTTGGACGCGGATACTGTTCACCAACTGAATACGCGGGTCGTTTCGTTGTTTATTCGGATCGATCACGCCATTGGTCTGCACGGCGGCGTCAGTGAAGTAGAAGCCGCTGATGTCGAACACCGTGCCATCGACGTTGCCGCTATTAACGCCGGTTTTCAGCTTCGTGATGTCGCCGTTGTAGAAGACGTTGCCGATGGACAGGTTTGTACGCCCGCTCTGCCAGTTCCAGATGCCCTGAGCCTGCCATCCGCCCGCGATTACATTGAGCGCGCGATGCCAATTGGCGCCGAATTTGCGGCCGCGTCCGAACGGCAACTCCCAGATGCCGCTGACCACCAGGCGGTGAGGGATGTCAGCGTCGGAAAAACGGCGCTCGAACTCGGTGTCCGATTCGTTGAGGAACGAGCCCTCTTCAAGAAACTTCGACCAATTGTAAGCAGCCAGCAGCGAATAGCCCCGGCTGAAACGTTTCTCGACGCGCAGTTGCCCGCTGTGGAAACGGCTCGATGCGTCGTTGCGGATGCCCGTGATAGCGCCGAACTGCGGGAACGGGCGCAGCAACTGTTGTCGTTGCACGGTCGCGTTGTTAATGCCGGTTCCCGGAACCAGATTGCGGAAGGGACTGTCCACGGACTGAGTCAGGAAACCGTTTGTATTGATCATACTCTGATCGCGGAACGGGCTGGTGGAGAGAAGCTGGCGGGGGATGGTGTTGAAGATGTTCGTATTCACCACACCGTCGTAGGCGGCATTTCCGACATAAGCCAGATCGACCAGCCAGTTGCCCGGCAGTTCGCGCTGGACGCTGAAGGACCATCGCTGGGACTGCGGGTTATTGATCGGGTCATTCACCGGCAGGAAGTTGATGTCCTGACCGAGGAAGGTCGAGAGTCCCAGTCCGGCGCCCGGCGGCGACAGCACCCCGGTAGGGAAAGGATTCGCCAGCGTGCCGACGAAGCTCAGGCCGTTGTTAGCGCTGCCGACCAGCGGCGTGCTTTGCGAGAAACCGCTCTGATTGAGAAAGCCTGTGGTGAATCCCATCACGAACGGTACCGTGAAAATGCCCCACCCGCCGCGCAGCACGGTTTTGTCATTCAACCGGTAAGCGAAGCCGACGCGCGGTTGGAAGTTGTTCCTGTCGTTCTCCCAGAATCCCCGGCTGTCGTCGTTGGCGAAGAGCAACCCGCCTTTCGCCTGGAAGCTGGCGGCCGGGATCTCGGGAATCGGTTTGGCGGCGTAGGCGGCCTTGGCCGCGGCCTCGATCGGGCTGGAGGCTGTGGCGTCGAAGCCCCGCAGGTTGCGGTTGTAACGCTCGGTGGTCGCGCCTTCGAGTTCGTAGCGAAGACCCAGATTGAGCGTCAAGTTGCTCGTCACTTTCCAGTCGTCGTGAAAGAAGACGCCGTTATAGAGTGTCTGGTTCGAGCGCGCCGCGTTGCGCTCTATCGTGCCGCCGTTCGGCTGGCCGAGCAGGAAGGCGGCCAGCGGTTGCCCGATCACCGAGCCGGTCGAGTTGTCCAGAGGCCCGCGCGTGAAGGTGTTGTTGAAGTCATACCGCCCCGCCGAGTGGCCCGCGCCGAAGGCGTTTTCCCGATATGCGCGGAAATCGTAGCCCATGCGGAAGGAGTGGGCGCCGGCAATCTTGGTCAACGTTGATTGAAAAGAGTAGATGTTGAACGTGCCGCCGCCGCCAACGGAGTCGCCCAGCTCGGAATAGCTGTCATCGGGAAAGTCGAACCTCGGCAGGTACAATTCGGAACCGAACATGGACGCCGTTGCGGCGGGGAAGCCCAGGCTGGCCGGGTTGAACTGCCCCTCGTGCTGGCGGATATTCGGCTCACTGAAGCGCGAGAAGCCGGCGCGCGTGTTGAGAATGACGGTCGGCGAGAAGTTGTAGACGTGGTCGAACGCGCCGCCGTCGTTGATCCGGAAGAGGAAGTTGCCGGTCGGGCGAATGCCGTTGACCTCGCCCGTCCAATTCCCGCGCGACTCCACACGGTTGTTATGCGAATAGCGAAAGAAGAATCGCTGCTTGTCGCTGACCACCTGGTCGAAGCGGAATGATTCGGAGTGGAAGTTGTCTGTGCGCGGGTTGCCGCTGAGGTAGTTGTTCTGACCCTGCGCGTTGCCCTGTTGGTTGGGCAGCGGGTAAAACGAGAGATAATTCTTCGCGATCGGGCTGATGCGATTGGCCGGAATGATGTTGCCGGGGAAGGGATCGCGCCGTACACGAGAGCCGTCCTGACGCGCCGTCGCCGGATCGTAGATCACGATGCCGGGCAACAGTTCGGAAAAATCGCCATTGCGCATCTTGAGCGTCGGCACTGTGAACTGTCCGGGTTCCGGAAAAACGTCTTTCAAGCCCTCATACGCGAAGAAGAAGAAACTTTTGTTGCGCCCGTCAACATACGGTTTCCCGCCTTGACCGAAACGCGGAAAGAAGACCGGGCCGCCGATGGTGAAGCCGTAGCGATTGTAGCGCAGTGGATCGCGGTCCGCTTTGCCGTCACGGTCGCTGTCGCGCGACGGAGTGGTGGTCAGGTTCGTGCGATTGAGGAAGAAGTCATTGGCCGACAGCACGTCGTTGCGCACGAACTCGTAAACCGTGCCATGCAAACTGTTCGTGCCGCTCTTGAGCGTGACGTTGACGGTCGCGCCCGCCGTGTGTGACGACTGCGCGTCGAAGCTGGCGGTCTCGACCTTGAATTCCTGCACCGCGTCCGCCGGGGGGACGAACCCCACGCGCCCCAGGCCGTTGCCGCTGGCCATATTCGGTATGCCGTCGAGCGTGAATTCATTACGCCCCGGCGCGCCGTCGGCGACGATGCCCGAAGTGCCTCCGTTGTCGAAGGGGCGCGAGAACTTCAGGTCGCCGACGTAGGAGATACCTGACGCCAGGCGCGAGAGCACGAACGGGTTGCCGTCCGACAACGGCAATTCGGAGATGCGCCGCTGGTCAATCACCTGTCCCGCCGAAGCGGAGTTCGTTTCGAGCAGCGGCGCGTCGGACGTGACGTTCACCGTGTCGGACACGTTCCCCACTTCGAGTTGAAGATCGATCTGCAACTTGTCGCCGACGCGAATCTCGATGTTCTGCCTGATCGCTTTCTTGAACCCGGCGGCTTCGACGGTGACGGTGTAAGAGCCGGGGCTCAGATAGAGCGCCGTGTAATCGCCGCTCTCGTTCGTTGTGGTCGAAGAAGAAACGTTGGTCGAGGCGTTACTGACTTTGACGGTAGCGTTGGCCACCGCCGCGCCGCTGTTGTCGACGACGCGGCCCGTGATCGAGCCGCGGAACTCCTGCGCCCGTTCCGTCACGGCCGCGCAAGCGATTATCAGGGCCGCGATGAGGGTGATTCTGATGCCTTTTAAAGGAGACATAAATTTTCCTCCGTGGTGATGGATGGTTACCTCAGGGCGCCGGCGATATCCTGCCGTTCCGTTAACGGTAACAATTTTAGATTACATTTGTGTTGCGGCTGACAGCCGCTCTTCGCCTGCTTATCGCTTATCAGTCCCAGCCTGCGTATTTCTTTTCGCCAGAATGGCTATTTATTGATGAAGGAATTTATTGCCAGTGAAGGTTCGCCGACGTGATCCGCCGACAGGTGAGATTATATGCTGTCGCGGGGCGGCTGTCAGCCTAAATCGGCAAATTTGGTGTAATTGTTACACCAAATTTGCCGTTCGGAAAATTTGCCGTCATATGCTCATTTCTTTACCAACACTACCGGCGTCTGTTCCACCGCGCGTATCCGCTCGAAGAAGCCTCGGACCGAGGCGTATTGTTCGACCGGGATGGTTCCCGCCTTGAGCGCCAGCGAGCGGCGGAAAATCAGATGGCCGTCCTTAACCTCGCACTTCGCCGCGTAATTGCCGAACGGCTGGCTGACCGCCACGGCGTCGGGCATTTCGTCAACGTCGAAGCCTTCGGGTAATTTGATCTTGACCGTTTCGTCGTAAGCTTCGGAATCGAGCACGACCGGGTGTTTGCGCTTGGCTTCGATCAGGAAGACCGACGAACGGCGTGAGACGATCGCCGGTTTGAAGACCATCAGCCTGTCGCGCATCAACTGCGCGTAGTTCGGCGATTTGAATTCGACATCGAGCGCGAATTTGCCTCCCCGCGCGTCGTCATTCGGCTCCGATTTCAGGACGTTCGCGCTCGGCGCTGTCTGCGTGATCCAGTGTTCGAGTTCTTTGACATATTGCTGGCGATCGACGCGTTTGAAGATGCGGCGCTCCTCGACTGCGGCCTGGCCAAACGAACGCTCGCTTATCTTCGCGGTCAACGTCCCGTCGGCGCCCAATTCGGCTTCGACAGCGCGCTCCAGGCGGTTGGCTTCCGGAGGCGTGACGGGCATCTTCATCAACTCGCCCGCGTCGCCCGCGACGATCAGCGCATAGCTCCCCTGCTCGTGGTGGGGCAGGTCGCCCACTGGCGTGTCGTCGTCGGTCGGATCGAAGATCAGCAGCCGTCCTAGATTCGGGTGTTTGATGATTGTCGGAGCTTGCATTTCGTCGCTTACCTTGACCGCGATGATGCAATGATTGAACTGCTGCGGCGAGGGCCATTCAGGCACTACGTGGTTAGGGTCGCCGGAGAATATCAACACCGGATATGATTCGACGCCCAGAGATTTCATCAGCGCGCGCATCAGGTTCGCCTTATCCTTGCAATCGCCGTAATTCTTATTGAAGACGTCCATGGCCGAGTGCGGGCGGTAGCCGCCGCCGCGCCCGAGGTTTATTTGTATCGAGATGTAGTTGACCGATTGCGCATACCGTCCGATGGCCTGAATGCGCTCATATTCGGTCTTGGCGTTAGCCGTAAGCTCGCGCGCCTTGGCCGCCATTGATTCGTTGAAACCGACCTGCGGGTCGTGAAGCTCACTATTGTAGCGGGAGACGTCTTTCCAATTGGCGAAACTTCTGAGCATCGTCGCTTTGCCCTGCGGCGGGAAGATATTGACAGCGACTCCAGGGCTTAGCTTGGAAACCGGGCTGGCAGGCTCGATTTCGATCGCCGGCAGGCCCCGCAACTCCCAGGTATAGATATTGCCGCTGACCGCAGGTTCGATCTTGTCGCAATTGAAGGTGATGGCGTCGGCGCGCCAACCCTGCGGTAGGGCCACCGTCAGGCGCGACATCACAACCGGGTTGAATGACTGAAATGGCCAAAGGAATTGAGAATGGACCTCGCGCTCTTCGGTGATGACCTCGTAGCCGAAGACGCAGCCGGCGTCAGCCGCGTCTTCGGCAGAGATGATCTTCGCGCGCACCTCGTTGTAGATGTCGTTGTCGACCAGCGCGGCGTCAATGATCTCTTTCTTGCCGTATGCGCGGACCTCACCCGACGGGCGGATCAGCCAGGCGCGCATGTCCTTCACCTTGCCGGAGCCGTTGTTGTAGCCCTCGACAGCCTCGGCGTGGCGCCGCCCCTCACGCGTCAGGATGCGCACGGCGTAATAAGTGACGGTTGTGATCCGGCCGTCCTCTTCGACCGTCTTTCGCGCTTCGTGATGAAGCGTGACGGCGTGAATGTCCTTGCCGTAGGCGGGAACGGTTATCGAGGCGGCCTGGCGCAGCCAGGCCGGCGCTTCATCGCCTTTGGCCGAGGCGCCGATTTGCAGATAAGCCGCCAGAAAAATGTAGACGAGCAATCTTTTCAACATTATTCCTCCTACTGCTTCGCTTCAGTGGCGGTTCCTTGCTTGAGCGTAATAGTGTGGTCGTCGACCTTGCGAACGGCGTCGAAGGCTCGTTTCAAGTTCGGATAAGAGTCCTTCGGGAAGAGCATTCCTGTGAAGCGGAACTGCCGCTTGTAGATCAGCATGCGCTGATCTTTCGTAACGCTGATCTTGACCTTTTGGTGGCCGAGGTCGCCGAAGGCCAGGTCACCTGGCGATTCGGCGTTGTCGAGCGCGTAACCGGACGGCAGATTAATCTCGATGTTATCATCCTCGCTCCACGGATACTTGAAATAGACGTCGTGCTTGCGCTCGCTGGTCGGGAAGAGCGGGCCGACGCCCTTCTCGAAGAAACTCGGTTGCAGGAAGAGCCGCTTGCCGGTGCGTTCGGCATAGCCTTGCACGCGCACCTTATAGGAGATGACGAGCGGCTTGAACGGGTCGGTGACGTTCTCGAACTTGACCTCGGAGATCTCGGCGTTGCTTATCCGCTTGGTCAAAGCCGCATGCATCCGCTTCTCGCGCTCGGCCGGAGACTCCTCGTCGTAATCCTCCTTCTTTTCCACCGCCAAATGGCCCGTGTACTCGATGCGCGCCTCGCCTTCGAGCGTCCCGTCCTCGCTCAGTCGCAGCTTAGCCGTGCGCTTCTCCATCGAGCTTTCGGCTGGCGAGATCGGCGTCTGGATGAAGACCGGGTCTTTTGGGTCGGTCAGCAGCGCCTGCAAGCCCTCCTGCTGCCAGCGCAGCATGCCGAAAGGCACGTAGTTGCTCGACGGGTCAATGAACTTCCAATCGGCGCCGACCTTCACCGCCACATCACCGACGCCCAGGAAGTAATTGTCAGCGATGTTCGGGTCGAAGAACATGTCTGCGCGGTCCGGGAGCCTGACCAGGCGCGTCTCGAAGCCGGCGGCGGTGGCGAGCGCCGCGAAGAGCATGTCAATGTCGTTGCTGTCGCCGTAGCCGCGCTTGAGCGTGTCGGCGGGCGAGCGGTTTTCCTTGAGCTTCTTGCGCTCCTGATCGCTCATCACAGTAGTGTCGTCGTAGATGTTCTTGATCTTGGTCCGACAGAAGGCGACCAGCCGTTCCAGCTTCTGCTCGGGCGCGCTCGCGTCGCCGATTGCCTCGGCGGCGGCGCGTCGCACCTCGTCGTTGACTTTCATCGCGCCCTTGCTATCGTTATAAACGGACTTGCCATGCTCCTTCCAGAACTTCTCCGGCGTAATTTTGTCCTTGTCCGAATAATAGAGCAGCATCCAGGGCCGCACTTCGTCTTCGGGCGGCATGTGCGGCTCCTCGCGAAAGGCCGGCGAGTTGTTGAAACTGACGCTGAAGTAACCGTTGGGCTCCTTGACGAACGGAAGGTTCGGGCAGTGGAAGCTGATCGATTTCATGCCCATTCCCATCGCGGTCTGCATCTCGTTCATCGGTTTGATGTAATACTTCACCGCCTGGACGGGAAATTCGCGCTGGAATTGCAGGCGTGTGTAGAAACTCTGGAAGGGGCGCTGTTCCGTCCATTTGTATTCGACGATCACTCCGGGCTCTACAGCGGGCAGCGCGAACGACTTGGATTTGACCTTGAGGCCGCTCAGCCGCACGATCTCGCGGTCGAAGACGGCGTCCTTCTTCATCTCGACGATCGAGCCGTCGGGCTTGATGGTGCGCGCGGCGATGTTGCGGACGTCGCCGTTGTTGGCGTAGAGGATGTCGACCTTGCCGTGGTTCTCTACGCCGCGCTGATTGAAGATCTTGATGCGCACATAGTTCGAGAAGATCTTGTACGGCATCGATCCGTCAAATTCATCCTTGAAATAGACCTCCCAAAAGATCCCCTCGGCGTCGGCGTCTTTTTCGACCACCGGCGCTTTGAGCGCGACGTGCGCCGGGTCTATTGGCTTCCATCCTTGAACCTGAGCCTGCGCCGAAGCGATGAAGAAGATCATGTGAACGAGGAGACAGGTCGCTGCGGTCAGGGTGGGGATGGTTGCGTGGCGGATGTTCATAAATGGTGTCCTCTTGTGAAGTTGCGAATCCGCGTTTGGGGCGCGGAAATCACGATAAGCCGGCTTCGATTTCCAAAAGCTTAATTACGGCAAAACAGCCTGGAGACAGGCCGGAGGCCCAGTCATCAATTCACTCATTTGAATGAGTGATTGCTGCAAGTCGTTGATGGGTCTAGCGGGAACCGGATATTACGGCGACTTGAGGCGGCGCGCAATAGAAATTTGTTGTCCGCACGAGTTGAAAGGTTTGGCCCTTCGACGAACATACGGTGAACCGCGTTCGAGCAAAGGCGCTCTCTCCGAGAGATAACGGTTTCGTTCTTTGAAGTTTAGATATACGGTTGTTTGTCCTAGAGCGGTTATCAGATCAGTGTACGGGAGGTGGCGGTAGCTCGACCGTGAGGATTGTCATTAATCCAAATCTTTTGCGTTCCCAAGATAGGCGCTTTTTCGTCGCGGAGCGACGGTTGAGCTTAGGCCGGCGTTTTAACGCCGGTTGAGGACGAAT
>DATCXQ010000220.1:0-12721 GCA_036565725.1 Blastocatellia bacterium | reverse complement strand
TGTCGGGCCGCCGCTGGTCCCTGCGTCGTACCACGGTTCCTCTGACTCGTCTGGGCGTCGAGTCGCGCGACCGCGCTACCGAGCGAAAACGGATCGGACGATCGTTGGGCTTCGGGCGCGCGCGTCGGCGTCGAAGTCTGGACGGCGGGCGGAGGCGCCCCCTTTACGGGCGTGGCAGGACCTGGGGCCGGGTAATTGCGCTTCGCGACTACGGCGAGTATCGGCAGCGCTCCTATGGTTAGCAGCGTTACGAGCCAGACGGCATGACGTGTCGTCGCGCTCACTCGCTTGACGAACCGCAACAGCAGCCAGACCAGAACGGCGATGAGCGTTCCCTGCCATAGAGTGTTGAGCAGCGCTTCGAGCAGCAGACGCGCCAGTGAGTCGAAATTCTCGATCATTGAACTCATTTCGTCCTCCTGCGGCCTCGGATTTTGTCGAGGGAGGTTCGGTTATTTTGTGTCTTCGATCATTTTCTTGAGACGTCTGACTTCGGCCGGAGTGACGTCCTCGTGTTCGAGAAGATTAACTACGAGCAATTCGGGAGAATTGTTGAAAAAACGCTTGAGCAGATAGCCGATTACGCTCTTTTGCGCCTGCTGACGGTTGACCAGCGGGCGGTAGACGAATGCGCGCCCCTCCTTCTCGTGCTCGACGTATCCCTTCTGCTCCAATATCCGCATCATTGTCAGAACCGAGCTGTACGCCAGTCGGGAGTCGGGCAGCGATTCGACGATTTCTGAAACCGTCGCCTGCCCTTTGTCCCAGAGCACGTCCATCAGCTCAAGCTCGACTTCGGTCAGCGTGGGCGATTTCCTGCGTGCCATCTTGTTTTCTCCTTTCGGCCCGAAGCGCCGCGATCGATTCCTTCGTCGAAGCGATCGCGGCGATGAGCCGCAGTTGTGAGCTATTAAAGAATTCGTGGTGAGAATACTCAAACAGGCGTGACGAGTCAATTAAATAATTAGTAGTTGAATAAAAAATTCATCTGCGTCTTGCGACGCGGTGGGGATATGGAGCGGCAGTGACCTATACGCCACCGCATTGCTAAAGGCTCAAACGCGCCACCTTGACACAATAAGAATTGATCAGATACTTTTGCGCTTTGCCATGTATGGCGCGTATTGCGCTGGTTGTGACATACGATTATGGCTGAAAGCGATAATCAAGACTTTTTCAGATAAAAGGAGAAACGATAGTGAAAGAAGGAATTCATCCTAAATATGTGGAATGCCGGGTCGTTTGCGCCTGCGGTCATTCGTGGACGACTCGTTCGACGCAGAAAGACATTCACGTGGAAATCTGCTCGAGCTGCCACCCGTTCTTCACTGGCAAACAGAAGCTGATTGACACGGCGGGCCGCGTCGAGCGTTTCCAGAGGAAATACGGCAAAAGGAACGAGAAGACTTCCGCCTGACAGCGGATGCAGATACAAAGATACGAACCGCAAAGAAACGAAGATCGGGGATCGAGGATCGAGGATTGAAGGTCGAGGATCGCGGATCGCGTCATTGCGCGCGAGGCGATCCTCGACCTTCGATCCTCTATCCTCGATTTTTCTGGAGGGAGAGGGATGAGCCAGGAAAAAGAGATCATCGTCGGCGGGCAGGCCGTGATCGAAGGCGTGATGATGCGCGCGCCAAACTCCTACGCCGTCGCCGTGCGGCGGCAGGACGGGAGCATAGTTTCAAAATCGGAGCGACTGCCAAAGCTCGCTGATAAATACCCAGTCCTTAAAACGCCCGTGCTGCGCGGTAGCGCTGTTCTGATCCATTCAATGATGTTGGGCGTCAAGGCGCTCAACTTCTCTGCGGCGGTCGCGTTTGAAGACCAGGAGGGCGAAGATGCGAAGCCCCAGACGGCCCTTCAAGCGGCGGCGGCGGCGGGCGCGCTGATGACTACCGCTCACGCCGTCGAATCTCCGAGTCGTGTCGAGAGACCGGAGGTCGTCGAGAAGCCGTCGAAGTACGAGTCATCGAGCGCGACGGCGACCGCGGCCGGTTCGATAGCGTTCGCGCTGGTCTTCAACATTCTGCTCTTTATTGCGCTGCCGTTGTTGTTGACGAATTTTCTTTTCATCCACTTCGGCTGGGGCGATGCGCCGCTGCTCAACATAGACCGGGCCGCCATGTCGGGCGCGCCTTGGTATTATGAAATATGGATGTGGGTACAGGCTTATATGAAGCCCGTGCGCCCGTCGGTCGCGTTCAATCTGGTCGACGGCGTGATCAGGATGATCTTTTTCATCGCGATGATCTTCAGCTTCTCGCGGCTGAACGACATCAGGCGCGTCTTCGAATACCACGGCGCCGAGCACAAGACGGTTTTCGCCTGGGAGGCGGGCGATGAGTTGACCGTGGCTAACGCGCGCCGCCACCCGCGCCAGCACCCGCGCTGCGGCACCAGCTTTCTGATGGTCGTGATGCTGGTCTCGATCGGGCTGTTCTCGGCGGTCAAGTTCGATTCGCTGACTTTGAACTTGTTGACGCGAATCGCGATGATCCCGCTGATCGCGGGCGTTTCGTACGAGATCATCCGCGCCGCGGGCAAAAAGGAATCCGGCGCAATTTTCAAATTGATGACGCTGCCCGGCATCTGGCTGCAGAACCTGACGACGCGCGAGCCGTCGGACGACCAGTTGGAAGTGGCGATATACGCGCTGAAAGAGTCGCTGAAATTGGAACCGGTGGTTAGTGGTTAGTGGTTGGTGGTTGGCCTTACGCTTAAACTAACCACCAACCACCAACCACTAACCACTAACCACTAAGGCCCAAACTTTATGTTTGAGAAACTCGAAGCCATCGAAAGAACCTATGAAGAGCTGACGCAGCAGATGACCGACCCTGCCGTGATCGGCGATCAGGCGCGCTACACCAAGGTCGCCAAGCAGAGCCGCGAGCTCGAGCCGGTTGTCGAGAAGTTCCGCGAGCTGAGGAAGCTCGACCGTGACATCGCGGGCGCGAAGGAATTGATGCGCGACGCCGAAGACGAAGAGATGCGCGAGATAGCCGCCGCCGAATTGCCCGAACTCGAAGAGCGGCGCGCCGGCGTCGAGAACGAATTGAAGGTCCTGCTGCTGCCCAAAGACCCGAACGATGAAAAGAACGTGATCTTCGAGGTCCGCGCCGGGACGGGCGGCGAAGAGGCGTGTTTGTTCGCGGCGGAGATATTGCGCATGTACGCGCGCTACGCCGAGAGACATGGGTGGAAGTTTCAGGTCACCGACTCTTCCGAGACCGGGCTGGGCGGCATTCAAAAAGCCGAAGCGATCATCGAGGGCGACAAGGTTTATTCGCGTCTGAAACACGAATCGGGCGTGCACCGCGTGCAGCGCGTGCCGCAGACCGAGGCCAGCGGGCGCATCCACACCTCGGCGGTCACGGTTGCCATCCTTCCCGAAGCCGAGGAGGTCGACGTGAAGATCGATCCGAAAGACATCCGCATCGACACGTTCTGTTCTTCGGGGCCCGGAGGTCAATCGGTCAACACGACCTACTCCGCCGTGCGCATCACCCACCTGCCCACGAACACCGTGGTCTCGATGCAGGACGAAAAATCGCAGATCAAGAACCGCGAAAAGGCCATGCGCATCCTGCGATCGCGGCTGCTCGAAATCGAACGCCAGAAGCAGCAGGACGCCATTTCGGCCGAGCGCCGCTCGCAGGTCGGCAGCGGCGATCGCTCGGAGAAGATTCGCACCTATAATTTCAAAGAGAACCGCGTCACCGATCACCGCATCGGCCTGACGATCCATCAACTCGATCAGATTATGGAAGGCGGGATCGAAGGGCTTATTGACGCGGTGGTGACTCACTTCCAGGCCGAAAAGCTGACAGACTAAAACCTGTTCCACTCCAGGTCGTCCCGATTTGACCGATGCGATCCTTCGAAGATAAGGGCGGGAAAAATGGCGCGACTATCGCCGAGGCGCTCAAAGAGGCCGGCGAGCGTTTGCGCGCCGCGTCAGTACCCAACGACCTGCTCGACGCGCAGACGCTGCTCGCCGAAGCTCTCGGCAAAGATCGGACCTATCTGATCGTCAATTTCAATCAGCGGCTGTCCGAGGGGATTCTGTCGGCGTTCAGGGCGATGGTCGAGCGGCGCGCCGCAAGCGAGCCGCTGCAATACATCACCGGCCGCCAGGAATTTTTCGGCCTCGACTTCGAGGTCACGCCCGACGTCCTGATCCCGCGACCTGAGACCGAACTGATTGTCGAAGAGACAATTCGCATCGTTCAGCAGGAGAGAGTCGCCCGCCCGGTGATCGTCGACGTGGGGGCAGGTTCCGGCTGCATTGCTGTAGCGCTGGCGAGAGAGTTGGGCGACGCGCGCCTGATCGCGAGCGACGTCTCAGAAGCCGCGCTGCGCGTGGCCCGACGGAACGCCGCGCGCCACAGGCTCGGAGACCGTGTCGATTTCATCGCGTCGGATTTACTTGACGCGTTTGTCGATGAAGACTTCGCGGATTTCATTCTCTCCAATCCACCTTACGTATCCGAAGAAGAGATGCCTTTGCTGCAGCGCGAAGTGCGCGATTGGGAGCCGCGCCTGGCGTTGAGCGATTCGAATGACGGATTGAGCTTTTACCGCAGATTACTAAAGGACGCGCCCTCGCGTTTGAAGCCCGGCGGCCGTCTGATCTGCGAAATGGGTTACACGCAATCGGAAAAGATCTCGACCATGATCGATCGCCAGGTTTGGGGCGACGCCAGGCTGCTCGACGACCTGCAAGGGATTCCGCGAACAATCGTTCTACGAAAGCTTTGAAGAGAGAATACGGAACAGAGAGGGGAAAGGATGGGGCGACGGGGCGACGGGGCGACAAGGCGACATTTTATCGTCGCGTCGTCGCGCCGTCGCCCCGTCCCGTCTTTCTATCCCTCCGTTCCACCGTCCCACCGTCCCTCCGCCTGCTTCGTATTCTTTTGCCGCTCGCGCTCGTTGTGACAAACGCATGTCTACTCAAGGCGAGCAGGCCGAATCTGCCGGCGATCTTTCCTGCGCCCATCGTCGCCAAACGGACGGGCAAACCTCCGATCATCATCATCCCCGGCGTCACGGGTTCCGAACTGGTCAATCGAACGACGGGAGAAAAGTTGTGGCCCGATCTTTTTCCGGAAGACAAAGAGGCCATGGCGCTGCCGATCTCGTCTACGACGCTTTCCGAAAACCGCGACGACGTTGTCGCGTCGAGGGTCATTGAATCGGCAAGGCTCATCAAAATCATACCGGAAATCGGCGTATACGGGGCGTTGCTCAAGGCTCTGGAAAACCAGGGCGGTTACCGGCGCGGCGACATCGACGCGCCCCAGCCCGACGGAGACCGCGACACCTACTACCTATTCGCTTACGACTGGCGGCGCGACAACGTCGAATCGGCGCGCAAGCTGGCCGAGAAGATCGCTGAGATAAAACAGCGAACGAACAGGCCCGATCTGCGCTTCGACATCATCGCTCACTCGATGGGCGGCCTCATCGCGCGCTATTTTGCAATGTACGGAGACGCGGATGTCCTGGGCGACCGGCAGCCGCGCCCCGATTGGCGCGGGGCGCAAAGCCTCAGAAGTCTTGTTCTCTTCGCGACGCCCAACGCAGGTTCGATGGACGCGCTGCGCTCTTTGATTTACGGATACTCGATCACCGAAGCGAACAAACCGCGCATCAACCCCTTCAAAGGTCTCGGGCGCGTGACGATATTCACCGCGCCGTCGGTCTACCAAATTCTGCCGCGCAGGGAGTCGGCCCGGTTTTACGACGCCAAGCTCGACCCGATCAAAATCGATCTTTACGACGTCGAGACCTGGGAGCGCTATCACTGGTCTGCGGCTTTCGACTCCGAGATTGCGAACCGAGAATTGAAATCCTCGATCAAGAAGTTCGGGGAGAGCGAGGGCCGCTCCGCAGCGGCAAAGATCCTCGCCCTCCGCGCGGCTTATCTGCGGGCGGTCCTGAAGCGCGCCGCCGGTTTCCAGGAAGCCCTGGACGCGGCCGGCGCGCCGCCAGAAACCTTACGGCTGAATCTGGTGGGCGGTGATTGCGAGCCTACAATCGCCGGGGCGCTGATCGTCGACGTCAAAGGCAAGACGCAAACGCTATTCTATCCGCGCCACATCCCGCGAGAGTTGCGCAAAGAAGCCTTCGATAAACTGTTCATACCCGGCGACGGCAGGGTCACACGCCAGAGCCTGTTCGGACTCAGCTTCGATCTCGAGCAGCCTGACGCCGGAATCACGCAGATGATGAAGCAGGCGCCCGCCTACACGTTCTTCGGCTGCGACACTCACGGCGACCTGCCGATCAATCCGACGATGTTGGATAACCTGCTGACATGGTTGCTGGGGAACAAACACTGAATTATTTAATCACAAAAACCACTTACTCAGACAGTCTATAGGGCAAAACGAACATCACAGCCGCCGCGTGTGGGCGTTATGTTTCTTTGCGGCTCGCTCATTATCAAAATCACAATGAGATGAACCGCATTTCCAGAGACATTCCGTCCGGCGTCAATCTCATCGTCGGCCGAAGGCCGGACGAGCATTGACCCTCCATCATCAATCAGGCGGCTACGTCGCCTGGCCGCGTAATAACACGACCGAAGACACGATCGAATCCGATTTCAGTGGGCGTCAGACTCACTTCGGTGGCTTCTCGTGCAATCGCGCGTTCCGGGTCAACTGCGCAAATCAATCTTACGATCAAAAGGGATGAAACGAGTCAAAGGGATGAAAAAATACTCTCACTTGTTCTTATTCGTAGTTCTACTTAACGCCACAGTAAACGCTCAAAGCACACAACCCGGCAATCAAAGAGCCGCAGATTCTCAGGGACTGAGTAGAACGGGAATCGCGGCGCTGCAAAGCCTGGGCAGGGCCGCCACCACCCTGGCGCTGATGACGGCGGAGATTGCCGTGCCCGTGGCCCCGCTCTATTTTCCGGCTCCTCCGACGATCGGCGCGCCGGCGATTGAAGCAGCGCCCATAAGAGTGGCCGATTTAGCAGGCGCCGGCGCGTACGCTGCCGCAGCTGCGCCGATCTCGGGGCGCGGCTTCAGGAATTCGGTGATCCAAAGGCTCAATGGCCAAACCACCGGCAACGCGAAGATCGACGAAATCATAGTCGCGGCGGCGACGCGCCACGGGATAGAGCCGTTGCTGCTTTACTCGGTAATGCATCAGGAATCGGCCTTTAACAGCCAGGCGGTCTCGCCGAAAGGCGCGCGGGGGTTGATGCAATTGATGCCAGCGACCGCGGCCAGATTCGGCGTGAAAAACATATTAGACCCGGAGCAGAACATCCATGGCGCGGCGCAATACCTGCGCTTTCTGCTCGACCTCTTCGACGGCGACGTCAGCCTTGCGCTGGCCGGTTACAACGCGGGTGAAGGCGCGGTCAAAAAATACGGTTATGCGGTTCCCCCCTACCGCGAGACGATCAATTACGTGCGAAAGATCAAACGGCGGTACACAAACTTGTCCTCTCTGTCCGAGTAAATGGGCCAAGACTTGCGATCTGAAAATTAAACGCGACCACGCAATCCGAAGTAGGGGCGGGGTTTTCCCGCCCTGGGCGCGTGATTGAGGCGATTGTGCGCGTATTCCGCGCCCTTGCGTTGTCTCGCTTAATTTTCAAAGGCTATTTGTCTGTCCGTCGCAACAAATGGGGGCGGACAAACTAAAGTCTGTCCCACTACTCGTTGTTCCGATTTAGGCGCATGGCGCCTCGGTTGACAGCCCATAGGCCAGATGGCACAATGCCCACTCTTTAAATGCGCCCGTAGCTCAGTTGGATAGAGCGTTTGGCTACGAACCAAAAGGTCGCACGTTCGAGTCGTGCCGGGCGCATCAATCAAATCAACCTTTTAGCAAGCCGCCAATTGGCGGCTTTTTGCTTTAGTCCCACATTCAGTCCCACAAGCCCCATCCCTTTCACTCTCCGATCATTTGTATGCCTTCGGTGGCGCGGCGTGAGATCTTATCCTCACTCGGTCTATCCTTGCCTCCTGTATCGAAATTCTTTCAGCGGAGGCAATAATGAAAATGGAAACAACCATTCCCGCTGAGTTACTCGATCTCAAAGCTCGCCTCGATCAGTGGCGAGCAAACCGCAAATATCTTCGTCAACCCCTACCCCCCGATCTACGGCAAGAGGTCATCGCCATCAGCCGGCGATATCCCGGCGCTCTACTGCGTCGCGTTCTGAAAATTGATCCCTGGCAGCTCAACAGATCGACGGCTACTTCTGATGCGGTTGCTCGATGAACAGTACACGCGAACGCCATTTTACGGCGTGTTGAAAATGACGGCCTGGCTGCGCGAGAACGGTCATCCGGTCAATTGCAAGCGAGTGCGCCGACTGCTACGGCTGATGGGCTTGGAAGCGATCTACCCCAAGCCGCGACTTTCACTCGCTTCGCCGGGCCATCAGATTTATCCGTATCTGTTGCGGGGCATGAAGGTCACGAGGGTGAATCATGTTTGGAGCGCTGACATCACGTACGTTCGTTTGCTGGGCGGCTTCGTTTACCTGGTTGCGATCATCGATTGGTACTCCCGCTACGCGCTCAGTTGGGAAGTCTCGACGACATTGGAGAGCGAGTTCTGTGTGAGCGCGTTAAACCGATCGTTGCAAGTGGCAAAGCCGGAGATCTTCAATACCGATCAAGGTTCGCAGTTCACCAGCTGCGCGTTCACTGGGATTCTCAAAGAGCGCGAGATCGCCATCAGTATGGACGGGCGAGGACGGGCGCTGGACAACATCTTCGTCGGAAGGCTCTGGCGCAGCGTGAAATACGAAGACGTCTACATCCAGGATTACGAAACGGCGCTGCAGGCCATCGCCGGTCTGGGCAGATATTTTAAGTTTTACAATAGAGAGCGGCTGCATCAGGCGCTCGACTACAAAACTCCGGAGGCGGTTTACCGTCTCACGGCTTGAAAAATGGGCTCGCAGCGATCCACCTTATTTTCGCTGAATTTTTGTCTGGACAATGGGGAGTACCTCAACCGTCATGCGGTTGGGACACAAATTCGTAATCGAACGAGGTGTTTTCATATGCGAACTCGGGGCTCTTATCTAATGAAGAAAAATCGAGGAAAAATCCCCCCCCGGTCCCGGACAGAGATGGTCGAGTTTCCACATGCTCACACGATCGATGACTCACACACTTGATAATCGGCTTAATACCTATAGGGAACACTGATTATCTTCATGAAACGATTTCAAACCTCGAAGCTGAGGATAAGCGAGTCGGATTGAGAAATTCTTGAACGGGGCGCGAAAAAACGCTCAAGAACCGCTCAATGTCTTTGCGTACTATCGGCCTCGCGATTTAGAAAGCTAAAGAAGGAGCATGAATATGGTCTGTCCGAATTGCGGGAATGTCAGTGACGGCAAACGCTTCTGTACCCAATGCGGCGCGGAATTGGCGTCGCCTCTTGCTCCAACCGCGCCTGCCTCCGACGGCGCCAAACCGCCTGCTGCGGTTTCGCCGCTCTCAACCTCAGGCGCTTTGACCGGGAGGACGTTGGATCAGAAGTACTACCTCGAGTCCAAACTCGGCGTTGGCGGAATGGGGACTGTTTATCACGCCGGCCGTCTGCTGATCGGCGACCGGGTGGCGGTCAAAGTACTCCACCCTGATCAAATGGCCGATCCGCAAGCGGTCGAACGTTTCCGCCGCGAGGCGCAGACCACCGCCCGTCTGAAACATCCGAACGTCGTTACAGTTTACGACTTCGGTGTTTCCAGAGAAGGCCTGAACTATCAGGTCATGGAGTTGGCCGAAGGAGAGAGCCTGCGCAGTTTGGTCGAGCGACATGGCAGACTGGCTGAGACCGCAGCCGCCGAGATTATCCGACAGGTGTGCGCGGCGTTGGATGAGGCGCACAGGCAGGGTATAGTTCATCGCGACATCAAACCGGAAAACATTCTCGTGCAGACAATCCCAGGCGGCTTGAAGGTCAAGGTGCTCGATTTCGGCATCGCCGCGCTGCGCGACGTTAAAGCCGGCAGGTTGACGCGAGCCGGCTCCCTCGTGGGGACGCCGCATTACATGTCGCCTGAGCATTGTTTGGGTGAAGAGTTGGATGGGCGCTCGGACATCTACAGCCTGGGCATCGTCCTGTTTGAAATGCTGACCGGCGTCGTACCGTTCGACTCGCCTACCACGACAGCCACAGTCATTAAACATGTCAATGATCCGCCGCCGCGGCCGCGCATATTGAATCCGAAAATCTCGCCCGCTGTTGAGTCGGTCGTGCTGCGCGCGCTTGAGAAGCGGCGCGATGCGCGGCCACAGACGGCGGGCGAAATGGCGAGGAAGTTGATTGCGGCCGCGGGTAGCGCGCGGCCGGGTTCGCCTCATCCCGCAACAGTCGCGGCGCCAGGAGTCGTTACGCCCGCGCCAATTACAACGCCGAAATTGAGGGAATTGGTTACTCCCGAACCGAACAGAAGAGTGGCGACGTCGCTCGGCGCCGCTCCGGCGTTCGGCGGAGTGTCTCCAATAATGGGATCGAGCGGAAAACTCGTATTACTGGTTTTCGGGGCGTTACTCTTGATGGCAGTAGGCGTAGCCGGGCTCTTGTAGAATGTGCAGAAAGGCGCGAATAAAAAGGTCGCGGCGACGAGGGACTTTGACGGGAGCGGCCAGCAGGCCTTGACTGCCAGCAGTCAGCCGGCAACGCATGAGCTAAGCGCGACGGTCAGTCCCTCAACGTCGCCACCGGCGGCGAAATCGCTGCCGGCGATCAACAAACTTTGGGGGTTAATCCCCGACCAAACCACCGGCGTCGCGGGCATGGTGGTGAGCTTTCGGTGTGCGAGTGCAATTTTTCTCAATAAATTTCACACTCGCCCACCGAAAGCTCACCACGAAGCTGGTCAAAGTCCCTCGTTTTGCCTCCTGCCACTCCTTCGCGCTCAGATAACAGAGGTAAGGCTCACGCCGCTTGCCGAGATCGTCGTAATGGACCAAGCAGACACGAAAGCCCACATCAGACACTCGCACGCGGAAACTATTTTGCCTACTGCCTTTGGTTGGCGGCCTCGTATTTGTCGCCACTGTCCAGGATTCCTGAGAGCCTTTTCGCGCCGACCTGATCGGGGAACGCGCGGTAAAAAGCAATGAGAAGGCACGAAATCCGTCTAATAGGCGTTCCCCAAAATCAAATTCGGATTGCCAGTCCAAACGACACTGTATAAGGCAACGTCGAGTCGCCCCGTCCCCCGCCAGAGGGCGACAGGTTACTTTACGTGCTTGTCACCCTCATTGTCTTGGCGCTCGCCGGCTCCATATTCCACGCATTGTCGCCCCTCATAGAAAGGAATCATCAATGGCATTCAACCTCGAAGAATGGAGTAAACTGTCCGAGGCTGAGTGTGAGCGCCGCTACAGACAACCCCTCCGCGACGAAGAGCGGGGAAAAACCTCGCCGAAATTGTCGCGTTCGTTCTCCTTGTCTAACTCCTCATTGCCGTTTTCGGGGAATTCCGATCGTGAGCCGCGCCAGCGATAGCCGCATCTTGACGCTTTGCCGCGCTATGGCTTGATGGGCGCTCAGGCTCGAGTTATGGGCGCACTATCGGACTGACTCAATTGGACTGCTCAGGATTAAGCGGACGCCTGCGCTCCCGAGTCCACGAAGGCGTGGATCGCCGCAGCATGCAAACCAGCTGCGCGCCCGCCTGTTCGCAAGAGAGTCGAGCGCACCTCCTCTGCGCCGAGTCCGTAGCCGGAGAACAACTCCTCCGCCTCTGTTTGCGTAAAAGCGAGCATCTGTTCGGTAATCACGAACAGGTGTTGCTTGGAGCGGAGTCGCCACATCGGCTCGGGCAGCATACCTCGTCCCAGAATGAGCATGTGCGTCTCAGCCGGAAGCAGCGGGAGCAAATGATGGAAGAACGGGATTACCCAATCGGCGTCGTAGATCAAATGCAAGTCGTCAATCACCAATACCAAAGGCTCCGCCTGTCGCTCCAAATCATAGATAAAGGTTTCCGCCAACTCCGCGATATTGAATTCGCCACCGACTTCAGCACCGCCGGTCCCAGATGATCGCGCCCGGCAGTCCAGAGTCTGACGGCCGAATCCGGGTCGCACCTGAGTCACACTCGCCACCAAATACTCTAAAAAGACCGGAATACTCATATCCGGCGCGTCCACTTTATACCAGGCCGCGCGCCCCACATGACGCCGAACGAAATCGACGGCCAGCATGGTTTTGCCCGTCCCCGCCCGCCCGTTGATGACTGTCGCGTGGCAGGATTCGAGATTCTCCCGCAGAGTATCAAGCAATCCCTGGCGGCATACGAGCGGGGTCTCGGTGGGAATTGTTATCTTGCTGGTGATTATCTTCATGAAACGATTTCAAACCTCGAAGCTGAGGGTAAGCGAGGCGGCTTGAGAGCTTCTTGAACGGGGCGCGAAATAACGCTCAAGAATCGCTCAAGGGCTTTGCGTATCATCGGCCTCACGATTTGGAAAGCTGTGGCAATGGCGCCTGTCTTCAGGAGCCTGGGCGGGGTCGAAACTTGTGGGGGTGGAAACTTCGCCCCCTGTGACCGGTTACTACCGGCCCGGTCACAGGGGACTTCGAGGCTTGGTGGAATTTCATTCTGGGGAGATTTCACCGCGACAGGCGCTATTGCCACAGCTTTCCAAATCACGGCGCTGACGGCTTTGAGATGTGGTGAGTTCGGCAGAGGTTCCCCGCCGAAG
>DATCXQ010000215.1:0-3284 GCA_036565725.1 Blastocatellia bacterium | reverse complement strand
CAGGTACGCGCTGTCGGGATAGGTCGTTATTATTACGTTATAAGTCAGACGCGCCTCGTCGTATCGGCCCTTCTCGGCCTTCTTCGACGCCTGATTGTAAAGGTCGCGGTCGCGCCCTTCGGCCGACGCGTTCTCGTTTTTGACCTTGTCCTTCGGCCCGCACCCGGCAAAAGCCAGGGCGAGGGCGGACGCGAACACGATGGTAATGATACTTCCAAGCTTCATAATTGCACTCCCAGTGATGCGCAGCGATTTTCCTGCGTCATCTATATTGCGGCCGATCAGGCCGTGACTCTTCCAACAGACTCGGCTGCGCGCAGCAATTCTTTCAAGGCCTCGGCGGGGTTCTCCGCGCCGAAGACGGCCGAGCCCGCGACCAGGATCTCGGCCCCGGCGGCGACGACCTCCGCCACGTTGTTGAGGCCGACGCCTCCGTCGATCTCGATGCGCGCCGGCGAGGATTTCATGCGAATCAGGTCACGCAGCCGGCGCAATTTGTCGAGCGACGACGGAATGAACTTCTGACCGCCGAAGCCGGGATTGACCGACATCAACAGTACGTAATCTACTTCGGCGACGACCTCTTCGATCATCGCCAGCGGCGTCGCCGGGTTGAGAACCACTCCGGCCTGGCAGCCCGCCTGCCGGATATGATTGAGCGTGCGATCCAGATGATATGTCGCTTCTGGATGAACTGAGATCATATTCGCGCCGGCGCGGGCGAACGGGCCGATGAAATTGTCCGGGTTCTCAATCATCAAGTGCGCGTCTATCGGCACTTTCGTGGCCTTTCTCACCCACTCGACGATGAACGGACCCACCGTCAGGTTCGGGGTGAAATGGCCGTCCATCACGTCAACGTGAATGTAAGAGGCGCCGGCTTGTTCGACCTCCGCGATCTGTTCGCCCAGCCGCCTGAAATCCGCCGATAATATTGATGGCGCGATCTCGACCATAAACTAATGAACTATGAACGAATCCGGGAGCTACTTTTGCGCATTCTGTCCGGCTGGCGCCGCGCCGCGGCTTATGTTGACGCGCACGATCTGGCCGGTCTTAACAATTGTCCCCGCTGAAGGCGATTGGTCGGTTACTACGCCTGCGGGCGTCTTATCATTGTAAGCCTCGCTTCTGACGTCCATTCTGAGTCCGGCGTCGTCAAACTCTTCTCTGGCTGCCTCCTTTGATTTGCCTACCACACTCGGGACTGCGACTGTGCGACCGCGCACTGCAAGATATGTGATTAATCCCGCGCCAAAGAAAAAGACCCCAACCAGCAACGCAACCGTCAGTAAGCTTTTCAAGATGTTGCTCGAACCGCTTTGAGAAAGCAACCGCGTTCTCCTAATTTTTATCCGACTCATGCAAATAGTTTTCTCCATTGCTTCCCCATGCTGTAGTTGGGCAATGGGAAAGCGATGGAGGAAACTGTTTGCGTGAGTCGCGCTATTGACTGGCGAGGGAGTGTAGCATCTTTAATATTGGGCTTTCAATGGCGATCGCAGATAGCGAATTGCGGATAGCGGATAGCGGATTTATCGATTCCTAGAATCCTATTTTCATTATGTCGCCCTTGCGAGAGGGTTCACCTACTATCAATCCGCAATCCGCTATCCGCAATCCGCAATCCGCAATCCGCAATCCTCGATCCTCGATCCTCACTCTTCCTCGTCGTGAATCGTCGTCAGTTTGACGATCTCGAACGAGCGCACGCCGTTCGGCGTCTGAACCTTTACCTCATCGCCTTCTTCCTTATTCAATAGACTCTTCCCGACGGGCGACGCCGTCGAGATCAATCCTTTCTCGAAATCCGCTTCTTCGGGAGTGACAAGGCGGTAGGTGATCTCTTCGTCGCGGTTCAGGTCGCGTAAGCTCAGGGTCGAGCCGTAAGAGGCGCGGTCGCGGGGCAATTTGCTCACGTCGATGCTCGAAAGTTTGGCCATCTGCTGCTGCAGTTGGCGAACGCGGGCCCGCACGTAATCCTGCCGCTCGCGCGCGAATTTATACTCGGAATTCTCCGAAAGATCGCCCAGCGCCGCGGCCGTGCGCAGCGTCTTGGGCAACTCCACGGTCAACTCGTATTCGAGCGCCCTCAGCTCGGCGATAATCTTATCCTTACCAGTCAGTTCCTTCTGTTCGCTCACTGTCGTTGTATCCTCTCAACTAACTAGGATATGAGGATGGAAGATAGAGGATGGCGTTGATGTCACTCAATCTTCTATCCTCTATTTTCGATCCTCTATCCTATATATATATATATACGATGCTTGATCTTCTCAGAGTTTAAGCATGCCGACCAACTCCTGCACGGCGGCGGCCGATTTCTGCAAAGCCGTACGCTCTTCGGTCGTCAGGTTAATCTGAATGATCTCTTCGACACCCTTCGCGCCTAATTTTACCGGGACTCCGACGAAGAGGCCATTGACGCCGTACTCGCCTTCCAGGTAAGTGGCGCAGGGCAGAATCTTCTTCTTGTCTTTCAAAATGGCTTCGACCATTTCGACCGTGGCCGCCGAGGGCGCGTAGTAGGCCGACCCGGTCTTGAGCAGGCTGACGATCTCGGCCCCGCCGTTGGCGGTGCGCGTGACGATCTGATCGATCACTTCTTTCGGCAGCAACTCGGTGATCGGAATTCCGCCGCAAGTCGAATAGCGCGGCAGGGGAACCATCGTGTCGCCGTGGCCGCCGAGCACGAAGGCCGAAACGTTTTCGACCGAAACGTTAAGCGCTTCGGCCAGGAAGCAGCGCATCCGCGCTGAATCGAGAATGCCCGCCATGCCTACTACGCGATGCTTCGGGAAGCCGGATTTCTTCCACGCCACCTGGGCCATTGCGTCAAGCGGGTTCGAGACGACTATGATGATGCAGTTCGGCGAATATTTGACGATCTCTTCGGTCACGCTGGAGACGATTCCGGCGTTGGTGTTGAGCAGGTCGTCGCGGCTCATGCCCGGTTTACGCGCGATGCCGGAAGTGATCACGACAACATCGGAATTGGCCGTCTCCTTGTAGCCGTTCGTCCCGACCAGCCGGCTGTCATAACCTTCGACCGGCCCCGCCTGGGCCAGGTCCAGGGCCTTGCCTTGGGGCATCCCCTCGATGATGTCAACCAGGACCACGTCACCGAGTTCTTTTGAAACCAGCCAATGGGCCGTCGTCGCTCCGACATTGCCCGCGCCAACTACTGTGATTTTCTTTCTTCCCATTATTTCTCCGATATAAAGGTGGTTGGCGCCTGGTGGTTGGCGGTTGGTTGCGGAATCGTCCGTCGCAACCAACCGCCA
>DATCXQ010000179.1:0-5366 GCA_036565725.1 Blastocatellia bacterium | reverse complement strand
CGGCGCGCGACTGTGATTTCGAGGGGAGAGCCGCCGGCGGAGTCGAGCGCGTCGATCAAATCGGCGAGTCTATTTATCGATTTCGCGCCCGCCTCGACGATCACGTCTCCCGCCTGCAGTCCCGCCCGCGCCGCGGCGGCGTTTTCGCTCACATTCGATACGAGCAGGCCGTTGGGCGCCGCAAAATAGCCCATCAATTGGCCTGTGAGCGTTTGAACTTCAAACCCGTAGAGGACGCGCAATCTGACGTCCGACGGCGCCTGATTCCATATTCCGTCCACGGACTCGTTCACAAGTCTGCTCCAGGCGTCTTTACGATTCTCCAGGTGTGGCCGAGTCGGATCTGTCGGCGGCAGCGAGTTTAACTTCTTTTCTATGGCGTCGAGTTCGCGGTTGAAGGCCACAAACTCTTGTTCCGGTTCGATGGCTGGTGGGGAAGTCAGCTTCGCCTTTAGATGTTTGTATTCATTGCCGCGCTTGACCTTCAGAGAGACCTCGTTGTCGGGCGAAATCTGCTTCATCATCGAGATCATTTGCTTGTAGGTGGCGATTCTGCGGTCGTTGATCGCCACGACGACATCCTGCGGTTTGATCCCGGCCTTCTCCGCAGGGCCGTCTGGCACTATGTTCGAGATTAGCACCCCCATCTCCGCCGGCGCCTGAGGTCTGCTGACAAGGGCCGACTCAAGCCGGGGCGCGTCCTGTCCCGTGGCGCCGAGCCAGCCGTAGGCGATGCTCGTGTGAGACTTGATTATGGACTGCGCTATGGATTGCAGGCGCGAGACCGGATAGACGAGGTGGTTACCCTCGCCTCCGATGTTGTAAACGGCGACGCCGAAGACCGAATCGTCTTTATCGAATATCAGGCTGCAATCCTGCGCAACGGTCAATTGCGGACTGAGCAGGTAATAGATCGGGTTGTAGCTGTTGAAGCGAAAATCCTCTACGGCCTTGACGATCTGTCCGGGAAAAGTGTAGCAGCGCGGATAGAGCGGCGTTATGGCGGACGTGTTCTGATTGATTCTGGGGTTGAATCCGTAAAGTCGAATAGGGAGTTGTCTGGGCAGCGCCGGCAAATTGGAGAACGCCGGTGGAGTGAGCGTCACGCCCTCCGCCTTGAGCACGCATAACCCCGTGACCGAGTCCATGCCCAGAAATTTCGCGGCGACGGGGCGTCCGCCTCGCGCTCGGATAGAGACGTTCATCGGCGGGTTGGTGGGTGTGGCGTCAGCCATGCGCGTCAGGACATGGCCCTCGTCGTCTATCACCAGGCCGAGCGACACGCTCGGCTTCCGATACGACAGCAACGGCCCGCCGTCGAGCGTCATGAGGTTGTCTTCGCCGCCGGGTTGTTGCGTCAGGTCGATCGTGCGTGAAACCCAGACCCACCCGAGCGTTTCCGTCAGCCGCAAAGCGCGTTTGGCGCCGTCATTCTGGCTTGTGGATTCATTTGCCGTAGATTTATCGACGCCTGTCGCAGGCGCCTGGGCCGGCCTCGATTTTCTGCGCCGCCATGTTTGCGCGGACGCCGGCTGAAGCAGCGTGAATATCCAGAAAAGAACAATGAAGACTCGCAAAAACATCTGGAGAATCACTCCTCAAAACGTGAGAACGGCAGGTTTCGCCATGCTGATCGAGGCGGTTTCGGCGCCGTATAATACGCTGCGATCTTTTAACAACCGCTTCGTCTCAGGACTGTACAGTGGCGTCGAGCCGTCAATGTCTTCAACGCCGTTAGGCGACGCCGGGCTCACTAATCGGACCGACTCTAGCCTGACCTTCAAGTTTCTGGGTGTAAGCTTGGCCGGAGTCGCGTCGACGGACTCGATCTCCGGCGTTTTGATTTCCGGCGGCGGTCCCTCCCCATTCGGTTTCGGATCAAGAGAACTACCGACGACGACAAGGCGTTCCGGCTCCGGCGTTCCGGCGCCGCGATCGACATAGAAGACGGAGACTGTGACGACTAGCGCAAGAGCCGCTCCAGCGGCGACAGTCTGTCCCCAGGAAAACGTCCCCGGCAGGATTTTCCACAAGAAGCCCCGGGGAGCTACCGGGGGCGCAGGCTGCGCCCGCAGCATGCGCGCGCGCAGCCTGAATTCGAAATCCGGCGGGGCCTCGACGCGCGGCTGCGCCCGCAGCAGCCTGGTGAGCGAAGCGGTCTCGTCCGAATAACGACGGCAATCAGGACAGGCGTCCATGTGAGACCTGACGGCGCCGCTGCGCATATTGTGGCGAGAGGCGGCGTCGATCTCCTCTCTGATATGTTTGCAGTTCATGGTCACAGGTAATCTCGCAACTTCTCTTTTAAAAGATTCCGCGCCCTGTTGATGCGCGATTTCACAGTGCCTACCGGCAATCCCAGGACTTCAGAAATCTCGTCGTAGCTTTTCTCATCAATATCGCAGAGCACCAGCGCCGCCCGGTATTTCTCCGGGAGGCTCGCGATTGCCCTGCTCACCGCCTGCCGCCGTTCGTCACCGATCATGACGTCGTCGGCGGGCTGCTGCTTCCTGTCTTCGATTTCGACCTCCATCTCCTCGTTGTCTTTGTCCGAGAAGAAGGTCGGGAGCTGGATTGTCCGGCGGCGTTTGCGCTGCCTCAACTCGCTGATCGCGAGGTTGTGCGCGATTTTATAGATGTAAGTTGAAAAGCTGTATGTCGCCTGGTAACGCCCGGCGTTCACCCAAACCCGGACAAAAGTTTCCTGGGCCAAATCCACTGCGCGATCATAATCATCAAGCATGCGGTAAACATAGTTGGTGATCTGATTGCGGTAACGGCGAGTGATCTCCAAAAAAGCGTCCTCGGCGCCTGTAAGAGTTGCGGCCAGCAACTGGTGGTCATCCATGTCTCCGATCGACATGTTTTCGATCGAAATGGACGACCTGGTAGCCGCCGGCGTTTGTGCGGCGGCTTTCGCTACATTTTCTAAGGGGCGGCTTGACGCCGGCTCTGCATCGGCCTTCGCGATCTCTGGCGACCGCTCCGGCAAACCGGCGCTCAAAGTCAGTGTCATCATAGGTGAATTCCCTGATTCAAGTCGCTCAAGATTGCGGGGCGACCCAAGGTCTTCAGGCGGAAGATCGTCCATGTCACGCCTTCCTAATAGAATTGTTCCATAATGTTAGCGACTTTTTTTGTCGGAATATTAACTGACCGGCGAATTCTGTCACGAATCGGGGAAGAAATCGAGAGGGGGCGAAGTCGACGCGGCCTCCGTGAAAATTCGATTTTTGGTTTATTTTTGTTGGCCTTTTAACCTTCTTGCCGCCATAATCACGCCGCTCTTGAAGGTCACTTCATAGGGCGGGGTCTCCGCCAGACATTAACTGAAAATTTGAAACGGCGTCGCCGCCAAAAGGAAAGAGGAAAGAGTCCATGAATAAAAGTAGGCTTTTTATCGCCAGTTGTCTATCCCTCGTCGTCACCGCAATGATCTTCGCATTACGGGGAAACGTCGAAGACTTGGTGCTAGCCGATCCGGCCGTCAGAGGGTTTTTCAATCCCTCCGACCTGAGGGCCGACTACGGCTGGCTCTCGACTATGGCTTTCTTCGGCTTTGCGGCTTCAATACTGGTCACGTCGCCGATGCTCGACGCGCTGGGGATGCGCAATCTGCTTTACCTGGCCTTCGCTCTGCACATCGTCGGCGTCCTCGGTTTCATCGTTGCGCCGAGTTACACGATGATGTCGCTGACCATGCTGCTGGCCGGCTTCGGTAACGGGCTGGTCGAGGCGGTGATCAATCCGCTAATCGCCACGATGTACCCCGAGGAGAAGACGCACAAACTCAACGTGCTTCATGCATGGTGGCCGGGCGGCCTGATCATCGGCGGGCTGCTGGGCTATCTCATGAAACAGGCGAATTTAAGCTGGCAAATGCAGATGGGCGTCATTTTGATCCCGACCCTAGTCTATGGAGTGATGATCTTCGGCCAACAATTCCCACTCACCGAGCGCAAGGCTTCAGGCATCTCGACCGGCGAGATGCTGAAGACAGGCCTCAATCCGGCGTTCCTGCTCCTGATCGGCTGCATGATGATCACGGCTTCGATCGAGTTGGCGCCGGGGCAGATGGTGAGTTCGGTGTTGGAGAAGACCGCCGGAATGGACGGAATTTTGATCCTGGTTTACGGCAGCGCGTTGATGTTCGTCTTACGATATTTCGCCGGGCCGATCGCGCACAGAATTTCTCCCATCGGAATGATGTGGGCGTCGGTGGCCCTGGCGGCCGGGGGGTTGTTTTTATTGGCTAGCGCGACGACGCCGCCGATGGCTTATGTGGCGGCGACAGTTTTTTATGTCGGCGTCTGTTTCATGTGGCCGACGATGCTGGGCATCACCTCGGAGCGCTTCCCGCAAGGCGGCGCGTTCACCATGGGGTTGATGGGGTTCGCCGGTCAATTCGCCCTCGGCCTGGTGATCTTCAACATGGGCAAGGTGCGTGACAGGGTCGGCGACGGGGCTTCGTTCAAATACGTCGCGATGTTGGCGGTCGCCCCTTTCATCGCCTTCGCCTTGTGGTGGTTCAAGGACAAAGCGGCGGGGGGCTATAAGGCGGTGAAGTTGAGTCAATCCTCTTGAATGCGGATTGCGGATTGCGGATTGCGGATTGCGGATTGAGCGGAAAGGCTCATTTCAAATCCGCAATCCGCAATCTGAAATCCGCAATCCCTACCCTCCGATGATTCCCGCCATCCCGCATTTCATACAGCGGTAGAGCGTGCCGGAGCGTTCGGGGAAGACCTGCACGCGCGCCCATCCGCAAGTGTGTTCGGCCTCGATTTCGAAGAGCGTGTAATACTGGTCGTCGCGAATGGACATCAACGCGTCGAAGATCGCCTGTTCGGCCACCGTGTTTCGGTCGACCTCCTGAAAGAATTCCAGCTCGTAATCGGTATGTTCTTCCGACATATTCTCCTCCTTGAGAGTCAAGAATGGGATTTATAAGACCCACAGGACCTGTAGGTCTCGTTCGGATCGTCGTTAATCCAGCCCGCTCATTCCCACAGCCAGCAGCAGCGCGCGCTTGTACCCGATCTCCCTACCGACCGGGTCGTACCATTCGCTCAGCCGGTGTGAATCGCCCGAGACGCCTCCCGCGCCGATGGTGATGGCCGGAATCCCCAGGCTGATAGGGATGTTTGAATCGGTCGAGGCCCGGTTGAGGATCGGCGTGACTCCCATCGCGCGCGACGCTTCGATCGCCAGGCGTACCAGAGGACTTTCGCGCGGAGTCTCGCCCGAAGGCCGGTTGCCGATCATCGTCAACTCGGCCTGAAGTTTATTAACGGAAGCCCCGCGCGCGGCGTTCTCGTCTCGGGTCGCGCGGTCTACAGAGGCGAGCAGAAATTCTTCCAGCCGCG
>DATCXQ010000170.1:0-13584 GCA_036565725.1 Blastocatellia bacterium | reverse complement strand
CCATCCAATCGAGGATCGAGGATCGAGGATCGAGGATCGCCTTGCGCGCGAAAACGCGATTTTCGATCCTCGATCTTCGATCCTCGATCCTCTTCTCAGAGGCTCCAGCCTTTGCGATATTCACGTTGCAAATACTGGTTTGCGTTGGAGTCGTTCGTGATCTGGCCCTTCTCGCCGTCGTAGTAGATGCGCTTGCCTTGTCCGGCTTTCATGGCCACGACGCCGAGGAGCATCGTTTCGGTCAGGCGGCTGGCGTATTCGAAGGGGCAGGTGGCCTTTTCCTTGCCTTTGATGGCGTTCACCCAGTTCATCCGGTGCTTCGCCTCCGAGTTCGGGCCGTCGTTGTTCTTCTCGACGCGGAAGTAGGTCTTCGGAACTTTCGCCGCCACGTCCATCAACGACTCCGGGTAGAGTTTCGGGCGCGAGGCGTATGTGCCGTGAACGAGGATGCCTTTTTCGCCGATGAAGATGACCCCACCGCCCGGATCGAGCGGGACGTTTTCCGGCAGCAGGTCGGGACGTCCGGGCATCAATCCGCCGTCCATCCAGGTGAGTTTGACCGGCGGTTGGGCGCCGCGCGCCGGGAATTTGTAGACGACGTGTGTTCCCATCGGATAGCTGACCTTGTTGTTCTTGATGTCCACCCCCCACGGCGTGAAAGTGGCTTCGACGCTGGTCGGATAGGTCAACCCCAAAGCCCAGTACGGGTGATCGATCAGGTGGGCGGCCATGTCGCCGATGGCGCCTGTGCCCCAATCCAGCCACCCGCGCCAGTTGAACGGATGATAGATAGGATGGTACGCCACTTCGGGCGCCGGGCCGAGAAAGAGATCCCACTCCAACCCGGCGGGCGTTGGGTATTCGCCGTCCATCGCCGCGGCCAGCGCTTTGTTAACCAGACGGGCGTCCCAATCGGTTCCGAACATACCGCCGGCTGGGACCGATGCGGGGCTGGCGGCTGGCCCGCCGCTTGCGCCGTTCGCCGGGGCCGCCGCCTCCGCAGGCGCCGGAAGTTTCCCCGGACGCGGGACGCCCTGTGGCCAGAAACCGAGGGGACGATTCGTCCAGACGTAGACTTCACGCACAGGCCCGATCACTCCGGCCTGCACCCATTCGTTGACGAGCGCCGCGCCTTCGCTCGAATGTCCCATGTTGCCCATCTGCGTGACGACCTTCTTGCGCGCGGCGGTCTCGCGCAGGACGCGGGCTTCATGCACCGACCAGGTGAGCGGTTTCTCGACATAGGCGTGTTTGCCAAGCTCCATCGCGGTCTTGGCGATGACGGCGTGCAGGTGGTCGGGCGTGGCGACGATGATCGCGTCGATGTCTTTCTGCTGTTCGAGCATCTTGCGGAAGTCGGAGTGGCGTTTGGCCGTCTTATACGCCTCCTGCAATTTCGCCATCCGCGACCTGCGGTCTTCCATCGCCAGCTGCTGCTCCTCGCTCATCTGAGGAGCGCCGGGACGAGGCCCACGGTCTCTGGTGACGCGGGCGATTTCGCGGTCGACGTAACCGAAGTCCACGTCGCATAGCGCCACCAGGTTCTGGCCCCCGGCCACGAGTTCTCCGGAGTCGGTCTTGCCTTGGCCGCCGCAGCCGATTAGCGCGAAGTTGACTGTGTCGCTCGGCGCGTTGTAGCCGACGCCGCCGAGCACGTGACGCGGGACGATCATCGCGCTGAGCGCAGCGCCGGTCGTGCCCGCAACGAATTTTCGTCGTGTGATTTTGTCTCGTTTCATCTCAATCAATTCTCCAATGAGGTGGGTTGGTGGTCCTCAGTCATTTACGCGAGCGAGTCCTTGATATATTGAAAGCATTTTCCGACTTCGACCACGGCGTCTTCCCCCTGGTATTCGTATTCGATATTGGCGGGGATGTCATACTTCTTCTCTTTCAGGAGTTGGAGGACCTGTTTGATAGGCGTATCGCCCTGCCCCCAGGGAGTGTTCGGCCCATTCTCCTTCTTGCGATCTTTGATGTGCAAGTTGGTGATGCGGGCGTGATTGGCTTCAAGATATGAGACCGGATCGAACCCGGCGGCGAAGAAATGGCCGATGTCGAGATTGATCGCAAAGTATTTCGACATCGCCAGCGCCGCCGCGAAGCTTTCAGGCTTGGCGAACTGATTCGGGTCGGTCAGGTTGGAATGACCGTGCATGGCGACGGTTATCTTATATTTCTCGGCGAATGGCGCGACCCGCTTGGCCGCGCTCAACGTCGAGGATGCGGTGACGAGCGTGACTCCGAGCGCCTCGGCCATCTGGAAGCCGCGGTCAATCTCATCGTCAGTGAAATTGTCATTGAAGCTCAGGTTGTAGGCTTGCAGTTTGATCCCGGCGGCGTCGAACTTTTTGCGGACGTCTTTGAAATGATCAAGCGGGACCGTCAATCGCCACTTGCGCGTCTCTTCCTGCCGTTTGCGCGCCGCCTCGCGCATCGCTTCGCGCATTTCCGGGGTCATCTCGCCACTGCCTGCGCCCGTCGGGCTTTGCGGCGGTCGCGCCCCGGGCGGAGGCCCGATGCGCGGCTCGACGTGGCCTGAGAACAACTCGCATTCGCCGATGCCGATCCCGGCCATCGCCTTGATGGCGTCGTCCAGTGGAAGACTGCGGAAGCTGTAGGACTGCACGCCGATCCGCACGCCGTTGAAGCTACTTTTGGTCTTTGAAGAACCTTGCGCGAACGCGACCGTCATTGGCAGGCCGGCCAGCGCAAGTCTTCCGAACTCTCTTCTCGAATACATAATTGTGTTCCTCCGTATACATACTCCAATTCCTTCTTACCCGTTTCGGAAAGCTGGAACTGATCAAGAGCTTTGTAGCGGGCGCCGTAGTTCCTCATTGTGTCGAATCGGTTGTGGGCCTTGAGCGAATGCCCTCGTGATGCGCAAGGGCGCGCCACACACGGATTATCGAACGTGTTTGGGGAACATCCCAGCAATTGATGATTGAATGGTCGAATGTTCTCCCATGCCTGGCCGCCTGACAAGAGAATTGAGGCCGCTGACGCATTTTTCTGGCGCTCATTTTTCTATGACGCCGCGGTGGGCGCACGCTCCTCTCTGACGCCGGTTCATATGCCATATGCCGTATGCCATATTTCATGTAGCATATGGCATATGGCATTTGGCATGTCCGATTTACTCTATTTCATCTTTCTTTCTCCACTCCTGGCGGCCTCCGCCGGAGGCTTCGTCTACTACCTGCTGGCGATAGTCGCCACGCGAAAGCTCTGCAAGACGCGAGAGGTGGCCGTGCCTGAAGTCGCGGCCGAGCCCGCGATTTCATTGCTAAAGCCGCTGCGCGGCGCCGATCCCGATCTGGAGAGACATCTGGAGACTTTCTTCCTGCAGGGCTATCCCTCATTCGAGATTCTCTTCGCCGTCAGGCGCGCGGACGATCCGGCGGTCGCGGTCGCCGAGCGGTTGATGGCGCGCTACCCGCGCGTCCCGGCGCGCCTGATCCTGACAGGCGAGCCGCCCTATGCGAACGCCAAGGTCTACAGCATGGAAAAAATGGCCGAGGCGGCCAGCGCCGACATCCTGGTGATCACCGACAGCGATACGTCGGTCAGCAAGGATTACCTGCATCGCGTCGCCGCCGCCTTCGCGCCGGAGCGGGTCGGCGCGGCGACCAACCTTTATCGCGGGGCGCCTGGCGCGGACTTGTGGTCGAAGCTGGAGGCGTTGGGGATGAGCACGGAGTTCATGGCCGGCGTGGTGGTGGCCAATCATCTGGAGGGAATGAAGTTCACGCTCGGCCCTTCGATGGCCGTGCGCCGCGATTGCCTGCAGGCGATCGGCGGATTCGCGGCGATGGCCGATTATCTGGCCGACGATTTCGTGCTCGGGCAATGGGCGTCCGAGGCGGGTTACGAGGTCGCGCTCCTGCCGCATCCGATCAATCACCATGCGACGGCGCTGGGATTCACGAGCAGCTTCAAACACCGCCTGCGATGGAACCGCAGCTCGCGCTTCTCGCGCCCGGCCGGTTACGTCGGACAGGGTTTTACCTACGGCCTGCCATGGGCCGTGCTGCTGTTCCTAGCCGCGCCATTCTGGTGGAGTGATTCTTTATTGCTCGCGGTGGCGGCGGCGCGGTTCTGGTTGGCATATGAGTTGGGCGCGCGACTGCTCGACGACCGTAGGGCGCTACGGCGGTTCTGGCTGATTCCGCTGCAGGACATGCTCAGCTTCGCCACGTGGATGGGAGGCTTTGTGGGACGCGAAATCGTATGGCGTAATGAGCGATACCGATTGCTGGAAGGCGGAAGATTCGAGCCTGTCATCCCGCGCCGCTCAAATAAATCAGAACCTGAGTACAGATAGTCTAACCGCAGAGGACGCAGAGGTACGCAGAGAAAGATTAGTCTTGATCTTTCTCTGCGTACCTCTGCGTCCTCTGCGGTTGAATGTCCCTGTACCGGTTGTCATGGCCTGTTGCTGTATACCGACTTCTCGCCTGCGGCGGCGACCTGAAACATCTCGCCCTTAATCACGCTTCTGACCTTTTCAAAATCACCATCGTGCGTGAAGAGGAAGACGCGGCGTTCCCCACGCCACAATTGCGCGATCTCGCCGTCGCCGATGAAGACCGGCGGCGCGTCCGGATAGTAAGAGCCGAACTCAAGTCCGGTCATTCGTCCGTTGAGGAGCAGGACCTTCTGTGGCAGATAGAATCCGATGCTCGATCCACCCTGGTATTCGCCGTTGATGACCACCATGTCGCCCGGCGCGAGCCGCCGCTTTATCGCCATCGCCAAAGGCTGCGAAGAGAGATAAGGATTGAAGACGCCGAGCGCCATGTGCGCAAAATAAATGAAGCAGGCGACGGTCACGGCGGTGAGCAATCCGGCCTGCGTCGCCCGGCGCATCCGGCGCAGAATGAAGGCGGCGAGGAAACCGACGGAAAGCGAGAGCGCCGCGCCCGCGGCCGGGACGCGCAAGACGGCGAAGGCTTCGACGGTCAGGTCGGACATGTGGCCCAACGCCAACTTGTAATTCTCGGGGTTCTGCGTGAGCGTCTGTGAGATGTCAGCCGCCGGCGTGGCGTTTCGCGAGAGCCATAACAGACAGCCTAGCGCGGCGCCCACGACGACGCCCACAAAAGCGAGCAGCCCCTGTCCCGCCGTTACCCAGCGCGATTTCTCCTTCTCGCCGCGCGCCAGGCCCACGCCGGCCAATAGAGCCAGCGCCGGAAACGCGGGGAAGGTGTAATACTCCTGGCGGGTGGAGAAGGAGAAAAAGCAGATCACCACCAGCGCCCACAACATGACAAAGAGCCGCAACTGATCTTCACGCTCCGTGGGCCGCCACAGGTCGCGCAGCCGCCCCAGGGCCAGGGGCAGAAAGACGCTGAACGGGAAGAGCCAGACCAGATGCAGCAGCCAGAACGAGGCGATCGGAACCGTGTCGTAATCGGCCGGGAGGCGCTTGCCCAGGTAGCGCATGACATGTTCGTTGATGAAGTAGAACCAGAAGAATTTTTCGTTGCCCCAGATGGCCAGCGCATGCCAGGGGACGGCGATGGCCAGGAACAGGAGCGAGCCTTTGATCGGGCGCATCTTCCACAACTGCCTCCAGCCTTTCGTCATAAGCACGAAAACGAACAACGCCCCGCACGGGAAGACCAACCCGATCAATCCCTTGGTCAACACCGCCGCCGCCATACAGGCGTAAAATACGTAAACCCATCGCGTGTCGAGCTCGCCGAGATAAACCTTCAGGAAGAAATAGAACGCGACTGTCAGGAAGAACGCAATTATGACTTCCGGGATCATGATGCGGGTGAAAAGGTAAACTCCCAGCCCCGTAGACATCGCCAGCCCCGAATAGAAACCCGCACGCGCGCCGCCCATCCAGCGCCCGAAATAATAGACAGCCGCGACCAGCAGCATCGCTCCGATCGCCAGCGGCAATCGGGTCGCGAATTCGTTGAATCCGAAAACCTTGTATGACAACGCCACCGCCCAGTACATCAGCGGCGCCTTCTCCAGGTAGCGCACGCCGTTGATGTGCAGCGTCACCCAATCGCCGCGCTCGACGATCTCTCTCGCGGCCTCGGCGTGCGCGGCGTCGGCGTCGTCCTGCAGCGAGGGATTCCATGCGCTGCCCACGTAAATCAATGCGGTCAGCAACAGCAATATCAGCAGGTGAGTTCGCGGGGAGAGTTGGTCGAAAGCGGGGCGGGAAGCGGAGGCGGAGGCGCCCTCCACCATCTCAGGCAAGTTGTGTTTAAACAAGGTTTCGCTCCATAAAACTTATAGAACTCATAGGACTTATTAGGACCTAAGACTTACAAGTCCTATAAGTCCTGTGAATCCTAGAAATCTTATACTCCTATCTAGAAAATCAAGTCAAAGTCCACGCGGAAGCGCCGCTGGTTCTGGCCGAAGAACAAACCGAACTGCGGATCGACGACGTTCGCGCGGACGGACGTGGGGTTGAAGTGGTTGGTCAGGTTGTAGAAGCTGACCGAGACGCGCACGGAGGTCGGGTCTTTGAGCTTGCGCTTGAACAGGTTCTTGACCACCTCGTTGATCTGGAACTCGCGGATGAAGCGCGCGTCAAGCGAGAGGAATTTCGGGAAGCGCGTTTTGTCGGAGAAGGGCTGGCCGACGTAATTCTGGCCCTCGTCGAAGACCGCGTAGGGCAAGCCCGTCCGCCATTCCAAGAGCGGCGAGACGCGCGCCTTCCACGGCAACTTGACCGTGCCCCAGGCGAGGAAGCGGTGCGGCAGGTCGGCCGGCAGATTGACGGATTGATCCGGACGCACCAGTGGGTACGGGAAATTGCCCAGGTAGTTGTTAAGCTCATTCAGATTGCCGCGAATGCGGCTGCGCACGTAAGAGAAGACCAGGTTCTGGTTTTCTCGCCAGGAGAGCTTTGACACCACCTCGAACTGGCGATAGCGCGATTGGCCGCCGCCGCCGAGCACGAGCGCGTCCTGTCCGTTGAAAACCCTGGGGGTGACCGTCATCAGCCCATATGAATTGCTGGCCTGATAATTGGCGCGCACGCGGAGATTCTTCGTGACCGGATGTTCGACCTCGACCGTCCATGTGCCGGAGTAGGGCGCGAAATTGCCTTTCACGTCGTCGCGCACGACGAAGGGCGTGTCGCCGGTCGCGACCCTGTCAATGACGTTGGCGAACCGGCGCGGCCCGTCTGTGACCACGCCGCCAGGGCCGTAAGTCGTTATCACCTGCTCCGGGATTTTCTCGAAGGCGTAAATGTTGAGCGGGACGCGGTCGTAGAAGAAGCCGTAGCCGCCGCGCAGCACCGTGCGCTGATTGCCGAACGGGGTCCAGGCCAGTCCCGCGCGCGGCGCGATGCGGAAGGTTTCGGTCACCCCCTGACGTTCGGCGCGCGCGCCCAGGTCGAGAGCGAGCTTGGGCGTGATCAGCCAGTGATCCTGGGCGAAGGCCGAGAACTCTAAATCATTGCGCCGATACTCGCTGCCGCCAATGAATTCGATCCGCCGGAGCAGTTCGCCCCGCGCGTTCGTTATGTTGACCGGCCGCGCCTGGTATAGCCCGTCGATGTGCGAGCGCATGATGTTCGCGCCGAATTTCAGGTTGTGCGAGCCGGCGTAGTTGATCGGTTTGAGAGAGAGCGTCTCGATCAATTCGTAGCGGGACGAGTGGCGATCCTGCGAGTTGAAGTAATTGCCGAGATTTCCGACCGGCGTCAACGTCATTTCTCGCTCGCCCTGCGCCCAGACGTCGATCCCGGCCTTTTTGATCGAGACCGCGCTCTCTAGCAAGTTCTGGCCCAGCGTCCAGCGGTCGATGAGCACGCCCGTGTAATCGCGCGCCCGGTAGTTGGGAGTGACCGGCCGCTGGTTGAAGAAATCGAGGTTGAAGAACTTCGCTTGCCGTGGAGAGACGTGCATCGTGCCGGTGATGGAATGCGTCGCGTTGGGAACGTAATCGACCTGCGTGAAGGAGTTGACCGACTCGGTGACCGTCTCGTTGTTCGGAAAGGTGAGCGCCAGCACGCGCCGCTTGTCTATGCGGTATTCGGCGCCTTGCGAGAACCAGAGCTTGTTGGCGATGAGCGGTCCGTTGAAAGTGACTCGCGGCGTGAACGTGCGCAATCCGCGCAGACCGCCGTTCATGTATCGCATCTCCGGGAAGGGGTCGTTTAATTCGAAATTCCATTTGTCTCCGCCGCGCCGGGTTTCGACCGAGACCACGCCCGCTGTGAATCGCCCGTACTGTGAAAGGTAAGGCGTCTTGAAGACGCTGATCGTGTTGACGACGTCCACCGGCACGGTCATCCCGAATTGACCTGTCGCCGGGTCTGTCACGTCAGCGGAGTTGACTAGCATCGCGCTGCGGTTCTCGCTCGTCCCTGAGATTTTGAGCTCCCCCTGGTCGGTGCGGATGATGCCGGGCACCAGCGGAAGCGTGTCGGCCACGTTGGTCGCGCGCACGGCGGAATCTTTCACCTGCTGGCGCTGGAGATCGGTCGAAGGAGAGGCCCCTTGTTCCAGGGGCGCCGCCGAGGCCGCGCTGGCTGTCACGTCAATCTTTTCGCCGATCTTGATCTTGGGAACCATGACGAAACGGACTTCTAGCGGCGCGCCGGCGGCGACTATCAGATCGGGTTGCGTCAACGTTTCAAACTCTTCTTTGGCCGCCGTGATCTCATAACCGCCCGGCGCCGGAAGTGGGAATTCCGCCTCGCCCTTCTCATTTGTGACGGCGCTGGCGACCACCGCGCCCGCGCGCCTGAGTTCCAACCGCACGGCCGCCGTCGGCTGGTTCGATTCGTCGAGCGTTATGACGCGGATCATCGGCGTTTGCGCCCCCGGGTACGCGCCGCTTCCAGCGCGCAGGCGTGAATCGATGGGCATTGGGGCGCCGGAGGGCGCCTGGATCCGGCCACGCGTCTTTGCAAGCTGTGATTGCTCAAAGCAGGCAATATGGCCCCAGGGCTCCATACTCCAATTAATGCGTTTTTCCCCGAGACTGCTCGCTGGAAGCGACGCATACCCGGGATTAGGGATCGACGCCAGAAGGATCATGACCACGGGAATGAGGGCGAATCGCGAATGAGACAGGTAAGGGCGACACATAAAATAAACCACCGCTGCAAATTTAACGATCGGGGACGAAGGGATTATACATCATCGTAACTGTTGACTCGCCATGCGATGCCGTCTACAATCCGCCCGAGTTGCCCGCGAACCGATTAGGCGCTTCGCAAGCTCCCTTCCCCCCCCAAGGGTCATTTGGGATCATTACGCTCTCGACGTCACTGTGAATAGATCGGCTCAATTGGCGTAAATCGAAATTATTATGAAACCTCCAGTGGCTTGGGGCGTGGAAGGTTCGGGTTCTAATTCACAGCAAGCCCAAAAAAGGCGAGCGCGTTTTCAAGACACGGAGTCCTCAATCCAAATTGTGATTGCCCCCGTATGATTTAATCGATCCGATTCAGGCCGCCATTGAGTTTTGAGTCCTGCGTTTAGGCGGTCGGTCTCGTTTGGTGAAAGTCGCGCCGCCTAAACGCAGGACTCAAGACTCAATCAAACTGAGCGAACTTAACCGAAAGCGGCTTTTGAAATGGCAGAGTTCATTTGCAAACTCGGGACGCCCGGAGGCGAGATCGTCACCCGCACGGTCGAAGGCCTGTCGGAAAAGGAATTGCGCCAGCGTCTCGCGCAGGAAGGTTATCGGATATTTTCCGTCGAGACATCCGGCATGATAAACGGCGTGCGTGTGCGCGCCGTGGGCGAACAGAGGCTCAAGATCAAGCTCGATGACTTTCTGCTCTTCAATCAACAGTTGGCCGCATTGATTCATGCGGGATTGCCCGTGCTGCAATCGATCCAGATGCTCCGCCAGCGCTCGCCCAATCCGAAATTGCGGACGGCGCTATCGGACGTCGAGGCGCGCATCAAATCGGGCAGCGCGCTCTCCGAAGCCCTGGCGGCCCAGGGCGAGACGTTCCCGAAGATCTACACGGCCTCGATTCTGGCCGGCGAACGTTCCGGCAATCTGGACGACGTGCTGCGGCGCTACGTCGAATACACCAAGGCCCTCGCCCAATTGCGGCGGAAGATTCGCGGCGCGCTGACTTATCCGATCATACTGCTTTGCTCGGCGTTCATCCTGATCACCATTTTGACGACCTTCGTCATCCCGCAGTTCTCTTCGCTCTACGACAACATAGGAGGGGAACTGCCCCCGATCACGAAATTCGTCGTCGCCGTTTCGTCGGCCGTCAAGGCGAATATCTACTGGATTCTGCCGGCGCTCCTGATCGCGGGCGCCTCGTTCTATTCATGGAGGAAGACCGAGAACGGGCGGAGGACGATAGACCGCTGGATTTTGAAAATACCGATCGTCGGCGATTTGATCAAACAGCTGACCATGGCGCAGTTCTCCCGCAGTATGGGGACGCTGCTCAGGGGCGGCATCACCGTCGTCGAGTCTTTCCAGATCGGGCTCCAATCGATCGCCAACCGCGAACTCCTTCGCTCGACCGAGCCCGCGCTTTCGAAGATCCGCGAAGGGAAGCCTTTCACCGATAGCCTGGCCGCGGCGGGCTGGGCGCCGGAACTGGCCATCGACATGATGGGCGTGGGCGAGCGTTCAGGGTCGCTGCGCGAGATGCTCGACGAGGTCGCCGGATTCTACGACGCGGAGACCGAAACGAAGCTCGGACAGTTGACCAGTTTCATTGAGCCGGCGATCCTGTTGCTGATGGCCGGCGTCGTGATCACGATCCTGCTGGCGATTTACCTGCCTCTGCTGCAGATGGTCAGCAAAGTGGGGACTTGAAAGAAATGGCCACAGAGGCACAGAGGCGCAGAGCGGAAAAGAAAGAGAAAAGAGTTTCCCTCTTTTTCTCCTTTCCTCTGTGGCTCTGTGGCTCTGTGGCATAACAAAAGGTAAGGAAATGGCGGCGTCAGAACAGAGCGTCAAAAACGGACAAAACGGATGGGCCGAACGCGATGTGGCCGTAGCCTTGGCCGAGCGCTATCGCCTGAATTTCATCCCGCTGGAAGATTACCCGGTGGATTATTCGCTCGTGCAGTCGCTACCGGTGGACCTCATGCTGCGGAACAAGTTCGTGCCGGTGCGCCGCGAAAACGGCCACATGGTCATAGCCATGGCCGACCCATCGGACCTCATGCTGCTTGACGAGTTGAAGGCCCAGTTGCGCGTCTCCCTCAAGGTCGAGGTGGCGACGTGGAGCGCGATCGAGGGCGTGTTGCGCAAGGGCGACGCGTCGCAGCGCGTCCTCCAGGAGGCGACCGAAGGATTCCGCGCCGCGCTGGTCAAGGAGACCGAGCAGGGCGAAGAGGTTCTCGATCTGGACCGTCTCTCTGGAGACGAGATGTCGCCGATCATCAAGCTGGTAGACACCATCGTCTTCACCGCGCTCGAAAAACGCGCCTCCGACATCCACCTCGAGACGCGCGACACCGACATGGTAGTGCGCTACCGCATCGACGGCGCGCTCTATGAGGCGGGCGACCCGATAGCCATTCGCCACCATCAGACGATAATCTCGCGCATCAAAGTCATGTCGGAACTCGACATCGCCGAGCGCCGCGTCCCGCAGGACGGGCGCTTCCGCATGAGCATCAAGGGCCGCCGCATCGACTTCCGCGTTTCGATCATGCCGTCGATCCACGGCGAGGACGCGGTGATCCGCATCCTCGACAAGGAGCAGATCAACGAATCGTTCAAAGACTTGCGGCTGGAAGTGGTCGGATTCGACCCGGACCTGCTGAACAAGTTCCGGCGCTTCATCCGCGAGCCTTACGGAATGGTGCTGGTCACTGGGCCTACGGGTTCTGGTAAGACGACCACCCTTTACGCCGCTCTGAATGAAATCCGCAACGACGAGGACAAGATCATCACCATCGAAGACCCGGTCGAGTATCAGTTGCGCGGAGTCGCCCAGATTCAGGTCAACGAGAAGAAGGGGTTGACTTTCGCTCGAGGCTTGCGCAGCATCCTGCGCCACGACCCCGACAAGATCATGGTCGGCGAAATCCGCGACCAGGAGACCGCGCAGATCGCCATCAACTCCGCGCTCACCGGCCACCTGGTCTTCACCACCGTTCACGCCAATAACGTCATTGACGTGATCGGACGCTTTATCAATATGGGCGTCGAGCCGTATAATTTCGTTTCGTCGCTCAACTGCGTACTCGCGCAAAGGTTGGTCCGGTTGCTCTGCCCGCGCTGCAGGAAGCAATACAAGCCGGCCGACGCCGAATTGATCGAATCGGGGCTGACGCCGTCCAAGTTCCACGACCGCGTCTTTTACACCACCGTCGGTTGTGAAATCTGCAACCACACGGGCTACCGCGGGCGCACGGCGATTCATGAATTGCTCGATATGTCCGACAGCATCCGCGAGGCGATCATCGACCGTAAACCCGGCTCGGAAGTGCGCCGGCTCGCGACCGCTGAAGGCTTGGGGACATTGCGCCAGTCCGCGCTGCGACTGGTCTTCGGAGGGCAGACGACGCTGCACGAAATCAACCGCGTGACGTTCGTTGAAGAGCTTGAGTAATTATCTCCTGGGAGCGCAGGCGTCATTGCCTGCTTGCTCCGAAAGAGACGCCTTGGGAAGTTAGCAGGCAAGGGCGCCTGCGCTCCTGGAAAACACAAAAAAGGATAGAGAGGGTCATCAACATGAACAAGAATGGATCCATCGGAACCTCTGGCCGCAGATTTCTCGCCGCCTTCCTGTCGTTGTGCCTGCTGCTGCCCAGCGCGGCTCTGGCCGACGGTAAAGACGGGAAGAAGAATTTCAAGGAAGGGATGAAGTATGAACAACTGCAGCAATGGGACATGGCTGCGCAGCGGTTCGCCCTGGCCCTCTCGGCTGAGCCTAACAATCCCGAATACAAGGTCCATTACCTGCAGGCGCTCCAGCGCGCCTCGCTGATGTACGTCACTCGCGGCGACGCGCTGGCCGACCAGAACGATTACGCCGGCGCCTACATCGCCTACCGCCAGGCCTTCAATTTCGACCCGGGCAACGAAATCGCGAAGTTTAAAATGGAGCGGATGCTCGAAATGCAAAAGGCGCAGTTGAGCGGGACCGCCGAGCAGGTCAAATACAACACCAAGACCGGCTCAGTCACGCCAGTAAGCAATGAAATTCAACTGGCCGACAAGCCTCGCTCCAAGGGAGACATCGCGACGAACGTCAAGTTCACGGGCACTCCGCTCAAGCAGGCGATCAAGACGCTCTCGGAGCCTCTCAAACTGAACATCGTCTTTGACGACTCGATCAGGAACGATCCGGTGACGGTCGAAATGAATGATGTGACAGTGTCCAGAGCGCTCGACATCATCCTGATGCAGAAGAAACTCGCCTTCGAGCAGGTCGACCGGCGCACCCTCTTTATCTATCCCGATAACGTGAACAATCGCCCGCGCTTTGAAAAGCTTCTGATCAAGACTTTCTATCTGAACAACATCAGCGCGCAGACGGTGAAAAACGTGATGGCCCAGATGCTCCCTCCGGGACGCCAGACCGCGCCCGTAGACGCCGTCGGCGGCAGCGGCGGCAGCCCCAGCGGCAGCAACGTGTTGATAGTCAAAGCG
>DATCXQ010000162.1:0-15989 GCA_036565725.1 Blastocatellia bacterium | reverse complement strand
CCGTGGCGGTAGAGACGCGCTACTGGACGGTCGCCGAACTCAACGCAAACCTTCCGTGGGGATTGCTGCCGCAAAATCGCCTGCTCTGGCTGATGGTGGCGCTGGCGGCCCTGCTGCTCGCGCTGCTGCGCTATCGCCTGGATTTAGCGGAGAAGGCGCCGTTCCGCTTCAAACGACGAAGCCGCGGCGCCGCCACAACGCAACAAACGAGGCGCCCCGCAATGCAAAAGATCACGCCGGTACAGAGCTTCTCTCCGCGAGCCTCCTTCGCGCAGTTCGTCTCGCAACTGAAGTTGGATCTGTCCTGCGTCTTCAAAAGCCCGCTCATCTACATCATCCTGGCGCTCGAAATCATAAACTTGATCGGCGAGTTTCAGGGCGATGTCGGTCTGCTCGAAACGCCGCTGTACCCGCTGACGAGTCAGATGCTACCCTTTCTGCGTGTCGGTATGCTGGGGCCGATCCTGCTGGTCGGCCTCTGGTACCCCGCCGAATTGATCCATCGCGAACGCGCATCCGGCATTGACGAGATTATCAACGCATCTCCCTTCCCCGACTGGCTCATGATCCTTTCGAAGACCACGGCGTTGTGCGTGGTCGTCAACACGTTGATGCTCGTGGCGGTGGGCGCCTCAATGGCGTGGCAGGCAGCGGCAGGCTACACCAACTTCGAGCCGGGCCTGTATCTGCAATCCGCATTCATCTACAACGGTATTTACTACTGCATGCTGTGCGCCCTGGCCGTGGTGATTCAGGCGATCTCGCCGAACAAATGGCTGGGCATGCTGTTGACGCTGGGCGTCTACATCGCCCTGCCGAGCCTGGCGCTGATGGGCTTCGACCATGCGCTTATCAACTTCGGCATCCCCGATACCGTCTACTCCGACATGAACGGCTTCGGCCACGGCGCCAAGCCGGCGCTCTGGCTGATCGCCTACTGGGGGGCTTTCTGCGTCCTGCTGATCATTGCCGGGCTTCTGCTCTACCCGCGCGGCAATTATTCCTCCGCGCGTGAAAGACTGCGGGATGCGCGCGCCCGCTTCGGGGCGGGGGTCAGGGGCGCCGCCGGACTCGCCGCTATCGCCTTCATCGGCGTTGGCGGCTGGATCTTCTACAACACCAACATCCTCAACGAATACCTGACGCCCTACGAACGCTTGCAGCGCAAGGCCGATTATGAAAGAGCCTACGGGCGCCACGAGGACGCGCCATCGCCGTCATACGACAGCATAGATATGGCTATTGATATTTTCCCCGAAGAACGCCGGCTCGAATCGCGAGGCAGCGCGATACTGGGGAATCACAAGAAGACGCCAATCAGCAAATTTGTGGTGTCGGTCAATCCTGCGCTGCGCATGAATCAGATGGTGGTGGAGAATGCCACGCTGTCGCAATCCGACAAAGCGCAGGGGTTCTATCTCTACCGCTTCAACGCGGCGCTGGAGCCGGGCGCCACGGTGAAAATGACCTGGAACGTGACGTGCAGGAACGAAGGCTTCGTCGCCGCCGATCCCGACAACAAAGTCGTGGCAAACGGCGTCTACGTCAACAACATAGACGTGACGCCGATCCCGGGTTATGACAACAACCGCCGGATTACCGACAATGCGCAGCGCCGCAAATACGGACTGCCCCCCGCGCCACGCACGGCGGCGCTGGGAGACCCCGCGCGTCTGTACAAACTCGCATACGGCGTCGATAGCCGCACCGATTTCGAGATCGTTCTCAGCACGAGCGCCGATCAGATTGCGGTGGCGCCCGGAATCCTACAGAAAGAATGGCGGCAAGGAGGACGGCGTTACTTTCATTACAAGGCCGAGGCCCCGATATTGCCGTACATCTCCATCAACTCCGCGCGTTACGAAGTCGCCCGCGACCGATGGAACGACGTGGCGCTGGAGATCTACTACGATCCCAAACACCCCTTCAACATCTCCGCCATGATGGCCACGGCCAAACGCGCTCTGGAGTTCTTCTCCAAGGAGTTTGCGCCGTACGAGTACTCGTATCTCCGAATACTGGAGTGCCCGCGCTACCTCAAGGGGGCAAGGTTCCATCCTGGTACAGTGCCCTACTCCGAGGGTAGCGGCTTTGTCAACGACCTGCGCGAATGGGAAAACGCCGATTACGGCGTCATCCATGAACTCGCGCACATGTGGTGGGGCCTCCGCATCACCGGCGCGCAGATGCAGGGCCGTCAGATGCTCAATGAAAACATGGTGGAATACGCCACGCAGATGCTGTTCCGGGAATACTACCCGCCGGTTTATATAAACCGTCTTACCCGGGGAAGGCTGGGCGGCTACCTCGACTCCAGGAGCGACGAGGATGAAGCCGAACTGCCGCTGATGTACGCCGAAGAAAGGGGCCACAAGGGCCCCCTGGCCCTGTACGCGCTGCAGGACATCATCGGCAAAGAGAAGCTCCATCAGGCCCTGCGCAATTTCCTCAGGGACTACTCCTTTCAAACCTCGCCCTGCCCCACTTCCAGAGATCTGATCAACGCTCTGCGCGCCGAAGCGGGCCCTGAATATCAGCAACTCATCACCGATTTGTTCGAGAGGATCGTACTCTACGATCTGCAGGTGGATGCGGCCAGCGCGCGGAAGGTTGATGGCGGGTATGAAGTGACTATCGAAGTCACGGCGAGACAGTTCCAAGCGGATGGCCGCGGGAAAGAAACCGAGGAACCGCTGGATACGTGGTTCGATGTGGCGGTGTTTGCGGAGACGAAAGAAAATCTTGACGGAGTTACTCCGTTGTACATCGCGAAACATCGGCTGCGCAGCGGGAAGCAGGTGTTGACAGTTCGCACATCGGAGAGGCCGGGAATTGCGGCGCTGGACCCGTTTCACAAGAGGGTCGAGCGCAGCGCGGAGAATAACAGCCGGATAATAACTGCGCCGCCTATCACAGGGCCGTGATTGTCTCATTAGATCTAGCCGCGCTTTACCACACCCATTCTCCGTTACCATTGTCTAGATCAGTTTGCGATTGCATGTACGGGAATGCTCGCCGGGTCAGTACCGCGAGCGGTAGCGAGCGCGCTTCACGTTGAGTCGCGCTCGCTGTCATTGTCATAAGCTCTGCTTATTTCCCCTTTACATCATAGCAAGCCAGCTCATTCTGATTGCGAATGTAAAGCTTACCGCCCAGGACAACCGGGTGCGCCCAGCTATCGCGCCCCAGGTCGTTAATCGGGAAGCGCCCTTTCTCGACATAGGCCTTGGGATTGGCTTCGGCCAGCCCGACCAACTGTTTCTCGCCGAGCAGATACAACATCCCGTCCGCGTATGTGATTGAGCCTTTGCCGACGCTGCGCTCCCGCCACATCACCTTGCCCGTGTTGAATTCGATGCAAGTCAGTACCGAGTTGGAGAAGCCGTAAAGATAACCATTCACCAGGACCATTCCGCCGTGATGATTCATCATATCGCGCGTGAAGTAGGCTTCCTGCGCTTTGACCTCGCCGTTCTGCGCCGTCAGGTTGAGCAAGGCCCCGCCCGTGTCATAGGCCGAAGAAAAGAAGACTTTGTTGTCAGCGAAGACCGGCGTCGTGCAATTGGCGACGCGGTTGGCGACGTTCGTGTAGCGCCACATCAACTTTCCATCGCTGGCGCGCACGCCAACCGCCGCGCCTGCGGTGAAATTTATATAGCTGCGCACGCCGCCGACGTCCGCCACGATGCAGGAAGAATATCCAGCCTGGTCGCTCAATTCGCGCGCCCGCCAAATCTCCGCGCCGGTCATTTTGTCCAGGGCCACTATCCCCGCGCCGCTGCCGCCGGGCGAAACAATCAAACGATTGCCGTCTACAAGCGGCGATTCACTTATGAGCCATTTGGGATTGCTCCCGTCATACTCTTTCAGGATGTTTTTGCCCCACACGCGCGAGCCATCGCGCTCGCGCAAGCAAGCCAGATCGCCGCTCTCAGTCAGAACATAAAGTCTGTCCCCATCCAGCGTCGGCGTCCCGCGCGGCCCATTTCCCCGACTTTCGTCCACCTTCGGCCCCAAAGAGACTGACCAAATGGTCTTGCCGTCAGCGCGATTCAAACAGAAGACGGCGCTCTCCGACCCCTTCGTTCCCTGCACATAAAGGCGATCAGCTTTGATGGCCAGGGAGCCGTAGCCTTCGCCGAGATTCGTGATCGACCAGGCTACAGCGGGGCCATTGGCAGGCCATTGTTTAAGCAGCCCGGTCTCACTCGATAAACCATTGCGCAGTGGGCCACGCCACTGCGGCCATTCGGCTTCGGGCGTAGTATTCCCCGCCGTTATCAACAACAAAGCGAAAGCGCATATCAACGCAAACGAAAATAAAATCCTCACGTCATTTCTCCTTACTTTTTGCCGCCTCTGGCAGGTAACAATCGTGCGCCCCTGCGTGGGGCTTTAGTGGATGATTTAGGCGTGTTGGTCGCAACGCCACATGAAGGCTCCTACGAAATTACTGCTTATCACCTTGGCTCGCGCTTTTCATAACTGCCACTCAACGGCCGACCAATCGTTGCAGATTTTCCGGGTACCGAGCCCCCTGCACAGTGATCTGCGAGGCGCCGTTATCAATTTCGCGGAGATCGTCAGGCGTAAGCTCCACCTCAACGGCCCCAATGTTCTCCTTCAGGCGGCTCAGCTTCGTGGTGCCCGGAATCGGCGCGATCCACGGCTTCTGGGCAAGAACCCAAGCAAGCGCGATTTGCGCGGGCGTCGCCTTCTTTCGCTCTGCGACCTTTGCAATTAAATCCACCAACGCCTGATTCGCTTTTCGCGCCTCCGGCGTAAAGCGCGGGACAACGTTGCGGAAATCAGCGCTGTCGAAGGTCGTGTTTTCGTCGATCTTTCCCGTCAGGAAGCCTTTACCCAGCGGGCTAAATGGAACGAAGCCGATGCCGAGTTCTTCGAGGGTCGGTATCACTTCCGCTTCAGGCTCTCTCCACCACAGCGAGTATTCGCTCTGGAGCGCCGCCACTGGCTGAACGGCGTGCGCGCGACGAATCGTTTGCACGCCTGCCTCCGAAAGCCCGAAGCGCTTCACCTTACCTTCCTGAATCAGGTCCTTCACTGCTCCTGCTACATCTTCGATGGGCACGTTCGGGTCAACGCGGTGTTGATAGAACAGATCAATGACATCCGTCCTGAGTCGTTTGAGCGAAGCTTCGACAACGTCTTTGATATGTTCCGGTCGGCTATCCAATTCACTCCACCGCCCCTGGCCGTTGGCGGCAGGCTTAAACCCAAATTTGGTGGCAATCACCACTTGCTCGCGAAAGGGAGCGAGGGCTTCGCCGACGAGTTCTTCGTTCGTGAACGGACCGTATACTTCAGCCGTATCAAAGAAAGTCACGCCGCTTTCGACTGCTGCGCGAATAACCGCGATCATCTCCTGTTTGTCTCCCGGAGGGCCGAGTCCAAAGCTCATTCCCATGCAGCCAAGCCCGAGAGCCGAAACTTCCAGGCCGCTGTTTCCAAGTTTGCGCTTCTGCATGATTTCTCCTTGTAGTCTATTGTTTAAGTTTGATTATAAAGGCGCCGCAATAGAGGGCAATAAGACAATTATCGCGAATGATTGTACAGTCCTGCAAATACTCCGCATACGGCATGCGAATAGGAAGCAAAGTGGCTAATATGAATTTATGAACCAAAGAGAAGCAAAACGTGAAGCGGAAAGGAAGCAAAGCAACAGAGAAGAGCTGGTCGAGCGGATGGCGCGAATTCTTCGCGAAGACGGACCATTGGATGTATTGCCCGAGCTTCGCCTCAGTCGTTCATCCAGACCGGAAGAAAGTATGGTCTGATTGCCCTTCGGGCGTTTGCCCGCTTGCGTATATTTCTTGCCAGCCCCTTCGGGACTCTACCAAAATTGCAATGCTGGTTCGTCGACATCCAACTCAGGATATGTTCGCGCGCCTTCCAGGGGCGCGGCCTTGCGAAGCCGCTCCTTCTGCGCCATATGTTTGCGCCTGCGTAAGTTGGGACATATCAGGGCGTATCTCACCACGTCGGCGGCTCGCATCCCGGCCTTGAACCTCTGTCATCGATTCGGCTTCACGCCGGTGATTTGGGATGAGATGGGGCGGGCGCTATGGCAAGAGATTTAGCTTTATTTACGCTGAATCCGGCGCGGCCCCCCGTTCGTCTTAGGAAATGCAAGTTACCAGATTGACCGTAGCGGCCGGCCTGGGCTTTTGCGATCCCCCCCTGGGATCGCAGGTTCTGCGGCCTTCCGGATTCACCAGCGGGGCAGGAGAGGCGACTCGTACTCCGCCCCAATCCCAACCAAGGAGAAAGAATGGAACGAAAGAAAGCATCCGATTATCCACAAGAGTTGTTGGACCTGTTTCACGAATACCAGCACGGCGACATCGACCGCCGTACTTTCCTTGATCGCCTTGGCAAGTTTGCGACCGGCGGCCTGACCGTCGCGGCGATTTTCGAGAGCCTGACGCCCAACTACGCCTGGGCGCAGCAAGTCCCGCCTGATGACAAGCGCATCAAAGTGGGCTACGAAGTCGTGCAATCGCCCTCCGGGAACGGTTCGATCAAAGGCTATCTGGCGCGTCCGGCAAAAGACGGGAAGCTGCCCGCCGTGCTCGTCATTCACGAAAATCGAGGACTCAATCCCTATATCGAGGACGTCGCGCGTCGCCTCGCGCTCGCCGATTTCATAGCCTTCGCGCCAGACGGATTAACTTCGGTCGGCGGATATCCGGGCAGCGAAGAAAAAGCCGCCGCCGCCTTTCGCACGGTGGATGGAAAGAAGATGACCGAAGATTTCGTCGCTGCGGCCAGGTGGCTCAAGGCGCGTTCCGACTCAACCGGTAAACTGGGCGCGGTCGGGTTCTGTTTTGGCGGCGGGATGGTGAATCAATTGTCCGTGCTGCTGGGCAAGGAACTGAACGCCGGGGTCGCCTTCTATGGCCGCCAGGCAGGCGTGGATGATGTCCCCAAAATTTCCGCGCCGCTGTTGCTCCAATACGCGGGCAATGACGAGCGCATCAACGCCGGCATCGCGGCTTATGAGACGGCGCTCAAGGCCAACAACAAAGCGTACACGCTGCACATGTACGAGGGCAAACAGCACGGCTTCCACAACGACACGACGCCGCGTTATGATGAGGAGTCAGCCAAACTGGCATGGACCCGCACTCTCGAATTTTTCAACAAAAACCTGCGGTAACGCCTGATTACGTGTCTCGTTACCAGGGCGCCGAAGCCCAAAATTCGTCACAGTTTTCGCATCGACAAACGGAGTGTGGATATGTCGGACACGCCTGACCAACGCCTGCTTGAGGCCCTGCTGGACTCCTGGGATCGGAACAACGCCATTCTGCTCAACCTGCTCCGCGCACTGCCGGATGACGGGTTGGAGGCAAGAGCCTTGGGGGACAGTCCGTCCGTCGCGGAGCTGTTCACCCACATCCACTATGTGCGACTTGTGTTCATCTTCGAAGATGCCCCCGAGTTCGCCAGAGACATGCCCGAGGAGGAGTGGGTGGATGAGCGCGACCCAGGTCGCATCGCGCAAATGCTGAACGACAGCGCCAAGGCGGTGCGCGACGCGGTCAAGAGCCGGGTGGAAGCAAGCCAGGACATGAATCTCCATTACGACCATCCGATTCTCCTGCTCCAACATATGCTCTGGCACGAGGGCTACCACCACGGCCAGATAAAGCTGGCCCTCAAGGCGGCGGGCCGCCCAATGAACGATGAGGAAGCCGGGCCGGTCACGTGGGGCGTCTGGATGCGCAAGAAGCGAGCAATCGGCTGAACACAACTCATCTGATTCACCCCGAAGTTCGGCGGCCCCTTCGGCCGGCCCGCCCGACTTTCGGGGAACTATCCTGGTTATCAGATAAGTGTACTGATTTATTCTTAGTCGCGGAGCGACGATTGAAATTAGGCCGGGCGTTTTAACGCCGGTTGGGTGGGGAAACGATTATCCAGTCGCGGAGCGACGGTTGAGATTGTTGTGAGTTCGTCGCTACATTCAACCGTCTTTCCTTCACCTCCTTCAACCGTCGCTCCGCGACTATGGATTTCTTCCACACTCGACACCGGCGTTAAAACGCCCGGCCTAATTTCAATCGTCGCTCCGCGACTAAGAATCGCCTCCCTGGGAACGCAAAAAAATTGGGCAATGACAAGCCTCACGGCGCCGCCTACCGCTGCGTTCCGTACACGCAATCGCGACTCGCGCTAGAAGATCGAAGGCGCGCCTGCAACACTTAGCGCCATTTTATTACTGCTAATCCTGCGGCGCGCATTGCTCTGCAAGACACGCTTGGCAAGGCCAAATAAAATGGTTCAGACTTTGCTTTACTATGGGACTCTGAAAAATGGAATCTTTCGATGTGATTATCGTTGGCGCGGGTCTTTCGGGGATTGGCGCGGCCGTCCACTTGCATCTGCATTGTCCGGGCAAAACCTTCGCGGTGCTGGAAAGCCGCGACGCCATCGGCGGCACCTGGGATTTGTTTCGGTACCCGGGCGTTCGGTCTGACAGCGACATGCATACGCTCGGTTATAACTTCAAACCGTGGAAGAATCCCAACGCCATCGCGGACGGCCATACCATCCGCGCCTATGTGCGGGAAGCGGCGGAGGAGTACGGGATAGCGCCGCACATTCGATTCAAACATTTAGTCCGCCGTCTCTCCTGGTCGTCAGCCGATGCGTTGTGGACGGTGGAGGCCGACCACGAAGAGCGCGCCGTATCGTTCATGGCGCGCCATGTGATTCTGTGCGCGGGTTATTATCGCTATTCAGCGGGCTATACGCCGGAGTTCGCGGGCCTGTCGCGCTTCAAAGGAACGCTGATTCATCCGCAATTTTGGCCCGAAGACCTCGACTATGCGGGCAAGCGCGTTATCGTCATCGGCAGCGGGGCGACGGCGGTCACGCTGGTTCCGGCGATTGCGGAAAAGGCGGCGCACGTGATTATGTTGCAGCGGTCGCCGACCTACATGGTGTCGCTGCCGGCGGCTGACCCCATCGCCAACTGGTTGCGCAAGCATTTGCCGATCGGCCTGGCTTACCGGCTGACGCGCTGGAAAAACGTGGTGTTGCAACTCATCTTCTTCAATGCCATACGCTCGTTCCCAGAGCAAACCAGGAAGCGATTGCTCAAACTGATTCGGGAACAATTGGGGCCGGAGTACGATCTGGCGCATTTCACGCCGCGCTACAATCCCTGGGACGAGCGGTTATGCGTCGTTCCCGACAATGACCTTTTCACAGCCATTAAAGTGGGCAAGGTTTCCATCGTCACCGATCACATTGACGCCTTCACCGAAGCAGGCCTCAAGCTACGAACGGGGCGGGAACTCGAGGCCGACATCATCATCACCGCGACCGGGCTGGAGCTTCAATTTGCTGGCGGCGCGGAGGTCAGTGTTGATGGGCGGCCCATCGAGACCGGCAAGACAGTTTTGTATAAAGGCATAATGTTCAGCGGCGTGCCCAATCTGGCTTCCGTCTTCGGCTACACGAACGCTTCGTGGACACTCCGCGCCGACCTGCTGGTGGAGTATTTTTGCCGACTGATCAATTTTATGGATGCGCGCGCTTATGTCGAGGCAAGACCGAAAGAGCCTGATCCCACAATGCCTGTGAAGCCGTTAGGCAATCTGAAGTCGGGGTACTTCAAACGCGCGGAAGAACGCTTGCCCAGAGAGGGAATGAAAGGCCCCTGGCGCAATCACCAGAACTATGCGTTCGATATTTTCCGCTTTCGCTTTGGCGCGATCGATGACGGCATTCTGGAATTTCGGCGCGCCTGCGACTCAAGGGTCGCTGAGACTCCTCCCGCGTTGCTTGCCGATACAAGGACAGACTGACTATGAGCGCGCAGTCAGGCGCCGCTGACGCGGCGGGGAGAGACGAGCAAATGGATAAAGTCCAGTTAAGGCAGAATTTGCAGTGAGGATGGCTATTCACTCACCAGTTTTTCTATTTTTCTCGTCTACCATCCAAGTTCGCCCACTCGCCTGATAGGATGAAGCCGGCCCAATAGTAGGGATGCCGCCGCCTCACATCCTTGAGCATCTCCAACTGCGCCTGTCGCAACGCGGCGCCTCGTCCCTGCCCTCGCTGCAATCCCCGGTAGTAGTCCACCATCAGCCCCTTCGTCCATCGGTCCGACACCGCCCACAAGCTCATCACCTGCGTCTCCGCGCCTGCCAACGCCAGCGCCCGCCGCAGGCCATGGACGCCATCGCCGTTCCTTACTTCTCCCACCCCGGTATTGCAGGCAGAGAGCGTCACCAGTTTCGTCCCCCACAAATTAAGCCCCGTCATTTCCAGCGCCGTCAGTATGCCGTTGTCTCCCTCCTTCTGTTCGTTGACGCCGGCCAGCGCCAACCCCGCGCGTAGCAAAGGGTTCTCGATGCGCGCCCTATCCTTCGCGATCTGTTTCAGCGGACGGCTGGAATCACCACCGGGTTCCTGAGAACCTCTTTTTCCCGTCGAGGTCGATTTCAGATCTTCCAGGAAGAACCCATGCGTCGCGATGTGCAGAAGCACGGGGCCGTGAAACTGCTTGAGCGCTGTTTTGCTCGCTTGGCGTTTGGTCAGCAAATTCGCGCCGGGAAGCAATGTGCGAAGGGCTTCGCCTTCCTCCGCCGTGTATGGCAGGGCGGGAAAGTAGAACTGTCTGAATGCAGGCGCGGGTATTTCTTCCTTGTCATGCTCCTTCGGCTTTCCCTTCTTCTGCTTTGGCAAACGCGTCGATTCAACCCGAGGATGGCCTCCGAAGTCCGGATTGGCGACCACCAGGGGCCCGGTCTGGCTCTCTCTGGGCGCCTGCAGCCGCAAGAGGTCACGCCCGCTTGACAGATAGCTGATCGAGTAACGCTTGACCAAATATCGCCCGCTCTCGTCAACAAGCGCCGCAAAAGGGATGAGGTTGAGCAAGCCTTCCGGCGAGATCAGCAACCGAGTAAGGTCTCCGACCAGAGGGCGGATGGGGCGAAATACTTTCTCATCCACAGCGCGAGCCAGTCTCTTCACGCCATTTCGCTTCGGGTCGCGAAGCGCTTTGCGCAATGTTGTGATGGCTTCGTCAATGGCCTTCGCTTCGCCCAACTCCTTCCACTGGATCTCTCCTTGCCGGCGCAGTGTGTAGGCCACATAACGAGGACTGCCGTAGGCCTCGCCCTCCTTTGCGGCTTTGGGATTGAACGGGCGGTAAGAAGCGAACTCAATCAGCGCCGCGTCGTCGGGGATGGCCGCCTGCACGGCTTCGAGCGTAACGGGCAGTGACGGGGCGCGGAACTCTCTGCTCCTACGGCTGACGTCGGCCTCAAGCCCCTCGGCTCGATCTTCCAGCGTCTTGATCCGGTCTCGATATTGCTCGGCGGTCATTCTTTGCGGCCTGTCGAGAACGAGCCTGGCGATTTGCGAACGGGCATCGGTCAACTGATCGAGTAAGGCCCGGTCCTCCGCATCGGAGTGACGGCGCAGGGCATTGAGGCTTTCGGATGTGGCGTCAAGCGCGCGCCCCTTGCGTTGCAAAATCAGTGTAATGGCCAGGTTTCGCGCCACCCGATCATGGGGAGCATGGCGCAGATGGAGGGAGATGGTCTGGTCTGTTTGCCTTGATAGGGTGGCGAGATATGCCAATTTCTGGCGCTCGGAGCCTGTAGTGAGATTGCGCGTGAGGTTGCGTTCGCTGATGGCGTCGGCGCGTGACTTGCGCTCTATTGCCCGAGCGATATCGCCTTTTGCCAGATAAAGTACCGCAAGGTCATTGAGACAAGCGGCGACCTCAGTGTGTTCCGGCCCCCATGCTTTCTCAAAGATAGCCAACGCGCGTTGATACAGAGACTCTGACTTCGAGTAGTCGCCTATGTTGCGATGTAAACTGGCGAGATTGTTGAGCGACTCAGCGACATTGGGGTGTTCCGGTCCAAGCGCTTTTTCCCAGATGGACAGCGCGCGTCGCTGCAGCGGCTCCGCCTTCGCATTCTCGCCCATTTCCCGGTAGAGGTGTCCTAGATTATTGAGCGACTCAGCCACACTGGGGTGTTCCGGCCCCAGGGCCCTATCCTTGATTGACAGCGCGCGTCGCTGCAGCGTTTCCGCCGTCGCGTATTCGCCTGTGCTGTGGTATAGGAGCGCGAGATTATTGAGAGAAATAGCGACACTGGGATGATTTGGCCCCAGCGCGTTCTCCCGGATGGACAGCGCGCGTCTATGCAGCGGCTCCGCCTTCGCGTAGTCGCCTTTATACCAGTAGAGGTTGGCCAGACCGTTGAGAGAAGTAGCGACATCAGGATGATTTGGCCCCAGCGCGTTCTCTCGGATGGACAGCGCGCGTCGATGCAGCGACTCCGCCTTCACATACTCGCCTTCATAATAGTAAAGGATGGCCAGACCATTGATTGGGGCAGCGACATCGGGGTGATCTGGCTCTAAAACCCTTTCATGAATCTCCAGCGCGCGCTCATACGACGGGAACGCTTCGTCATATTTGCCCGCGCTGCGCAAATCGGTAGCTTTCCAATACAGATTGCGCGCCTCCTGCAGGGCGCGGTCATTCTCTGTTGCGGCGCGTAACTTCTCGATCCGAATCTCATAGCACCCCGCCGGCGCCTCCTTCAGTTTGGGCTCTACAATCAGGTTGTAGCTGCCCCCCACTTCGGCCACTTGCGAGACCATTTCCTGCCCACGCAGCCTGCTTTCGGAGTCGAACTCCATGATTTGCTTCCCGTCCGGTCCTGACAGGCGCGCCATCACGTCAATACCATCCTGCTCAATGACGGCCATCAGATACTGATCGGCGGCCAGCCTGATTCGATAGGCGTGTCGCTGTCCCCCCGCCATCTCGCGCCTATGAGGCTTACCATGCTCAAGCGCGCGGACATCATTCTCGGCGCTGGCTCCACTTCCCGCGCTGCGCGGCTCTTGAGTTGATTGCTGGAAAAGATTGGTTGCGTATGCGAAAGATTCTTGCGTAGTCGCGATAACTAATAGGCCGAAAAGTGTGAAAAGTGTCAATCGGTTGAACAAGCGTCGCACGACAAAATTCTCCTTTCGCGTTACTCCTGACAGACGCGAGGTTTCTTGAGTTGTAATGAGACTGGTGGAGTCTATTGACACGTTACAATTTAAACGAACCGGAGTTATAAAATTTGAGCAAAATGCCTGTCGCCCGGGACATCCGAAAGCCAGTTGCGCCTATAGCAAGCGCCATTCCTTCGCTAATAGCTTTGCTAATGGTGGTTAAACGCATGAAGTGCGGCATAATGCCGCTCCCTCATAAACCTTCTGCTCAATTTATGAGCCTCAGATGAATAGGATTGCAATAATCAGCGATCTTTCCCGAAATTACGCCTGTTGGCGCTAACGAACTTCCCCGAAGCTCAATAAATGAAGCCTGTGCAAATTAGAACTGATTGCCATCAGCCCCTTGGGGCGAGTCGTCGAGCATTTCGGCGACGCGAGCAGATTTGAACATACATGTGGGAAACTAGGGGACAAAATTTCACTGAAATTTACACATTTGATCAGAAAATTCCTTCTGTAAATTTCCCGGGACTATGAAAGAATTCATTGTTGTAGGTGTAATATCTGATACTCAAGTAAGATGAGATACCCCGCCGTTTTCCGCTCCAGCCCTGAATTATTTAAATGGAGCCTGTGCAAATTAAAGCTGAATACAATCAGCTACTTGAAATGGCGGTAGCCTTTGGAGCGACTTGGTTCGGCGCCGCTTTGGTAGTCAACTTAGATTACGCGGCATTGATCAGAGAAGAAGGGCGCCACGTTCGCGCTCACGCGCATCGCCAAAGCCCTCGTGAAAAACACCTTTGCGCGATATGATAAAAAATATGACCACAATTTGCGCCGTCAGAAAACTTGATCGCGATGACGCCGAAGCTTGGGCTTCACTCCGACAAGAGGCGCTGGAGGCTCATCCTCTGGCTTTTAGCGCAACCATTCCGGAGGACCCGAAAGCCTTAGTCGAGTCTTTTCTCGCGAGACTGACGTCGGATGAAGAGTCGGCGGTTTTCGGCGCGTTCATCGGCGGCTCTCTGCTTGGGATCGTGGGAATACGCCGAAACCCTGGTGGGAAAGAGCGTCACAAAGCTTCGATTTGGGGAATGTACGTAACTGCAGGAAGTCGACGAAAGGGCGTTGGCGTCGCGCTGTTGCGCGCAGCGATTCAAGAGACTCGGTCTTGGGCCGGAGTTGAGCAGGTACGTCTGGCGGTTAGCGAGGTCGCGGAGGGGGCGAGAAAACTTTATGAAGGGAACGGTTTTCAAGAATGGGGACGCGAGCCTCGGGCGCTGTGTTGGGAAGGGCGTTGGGCAGATGAGAGTCATATGGTTTTGGACTTGCGCCAGTCACAATGGACCGCCTAATCAGTGTAGCGCCTGAGCCACGCGGGGTCGGCCTCTCATAAGAAAACTTGGTTAACGCTGTACTGACGATGGAGCGGAAATGAAAATAATGTTTTTTGGCGGACTTGGTCTTGCGGTCGCGCTGGCGATCGCAATTGCCGGCGATTCCAAGCCGGTGGGCGCAAACCAGCAAGCAGACGTACAGCTTCCCTCGACGCCATTGAAGTTCGGCGTTTTCGCCGCGAGCTTCGGTCACGACGGCGCGTTCAAACTTGAAGGCGACCGCTGGCCCACGTTGAGCGGCAATTGGAAGCTCAAGGGAGATGAGATCGAGCTGGTCACGTCCAAAGCGCCGAAAGGTTGCGATGGCCCCGGACGTTATCGAGTGCGGATTGACGGCAAGCGCGTCGGCTTCGACCTGATCGCGGATGATTGCGCGCCGCGCAGAATGATTCTCAACAACAGCGCATGGTCGCCCGCTGAAGAGTCGAAGGTCATTCCCGCGCGTCACATCACCACCAAGGTCAGCGTCCGCCCGCCCAAACGCCCTGAGCCGGGCGCCGCGGGCGCAAACTGGCCGTCGTTTCGCGGGACGCAGGCCGCGGGCGTCGCCGAACGGCAGAACCTGCCTGAACATTGGGACGGCAAGAAGGGCGAGAACATTCTCTGGCGCACGACGATTCCCGGCCTCGCGCATTCCAGCCCGGTCGTGTGGGGCCGGCGCGTCTTCGTCACCAGCGCCGTCAGCAGCGATCCCAAAGCCAGCTTCAGGCCCGGTCTGTATGGCGACGGCGACGCGTCGCAGGATCGCTCGCTGCAGCGGTGGATGATTTACGCGCTCGACAAACGCACGGGCAAAATCCTCTGGGAACGCGTGGCTCACGAGGGCGCGCCGAGCGAGAAGCGCCACATCAAATCCACTTACGCCAACTCGACGCCGGTGACGGACGGACGCGTCGTCGTGGCCTGGTTCGGCTCGCAGGGCGTGTTCGCTTACGACGTCAACGGGCGACTGCTCTGGAAGGCCGACATGGGCCGAATCAACCTGGGCGCTTACGACATTCCGACTTACGAATGGGGGCCGGCCAGTTCGCCTATCATCTGGAATAACCTGGTCATCCTGCAGTGCGACACTCAGGACGATTCGTTCCTGCTGGCGCTGGACGCCGATACGGGCAAACAGGTCTGGAAGACCGAGCGCGACGAATTGCCTTCGTGGGGCACGCCGACCGTGGCTATGACGTCGACGGGGCCGGAACTGGTGACGAACGCGTCGAATTACATACGCGGTTACGACCCGCGCACCGGGATGGAGTTGTGGCGGCTCGGCCGCAGCTCGAAGATCACCGCGCCGACGCCGCTCTTCGCCGACGACAAATTCGTCATCGCCAGCGGCCGCGCGCCCGAACGTCCGATCTTTGTCGTGAAGGCCGGCTCGCGCGGCGACCTGACGTTGTCCGACGGCAAGACCGCGAGCGAGGCCGTCGTGTGGAGCCGCACGGGGCGAGGGTCTTACATGCCTACGCCGCTCGTTTATGACGGCATTCTTTACGTGCTAGCCAACAACGGCCTGCTGGACGCTTACGACTTGAAGACGGGCGAGGAAATTTATCGCCAGCGACTGCCGCTGGTCGGCAGCGGCTT
>DATCXQ010000142.1:0-2950 GCA_036565725.1 Blastocatellia bacterium | reverse complement strand
ACATCCACTTCCACCAGCAGTTTCTCCTTCGGCAGCCAGGCCATGATGATGCCGGTGTTGTGCGGATTGTCCTGAATGAGATGAAGCTCCACCGTGCGCGCGCTATCGGACATCACATGCTTTGCGCCGACGACCAGGATTTTGGCTTTCTTCTTTTCGCGCCACTGGCGGTCGGGGTTGAGCGTGTGCGGCGCCTTGAACGTCGTTTCGTAGAAGATCTTGTTGCTCTGGTGAGTGACAATGGTCGCGCCTTCGGCCACGTAGGTTCGCAAACCTCCGGAATGGTCGAAGTGATGGTGCGTGTTGATCAGATAGCGGATGGGCTTTGCGGGAAGCAATTTCTTCACTTCGGCGATGACGGCGTTCGACCGGTCTTCATTGAGCGGCGCTTCGATCACCGCGACATGATCGGCGAATTCGACCGCCACGCTGTGATGCGATCCGCCCGTCAGATGCCATACTCCGTCGGCGAGTTTCTCTGACGTAACCTGCACGGCAGGCGGCGTGGCCTGGCGCACAGTGTCAGGCACGGTCAGGTCGAGCGCGACATTCGCCTTCGCCTCCGTCACTGTCAGATCGATGACCGGATGGCCGCCCTGCTTTTGCACTATCTTCGCCGGGAACTTGAAGCCGCCGAAATCGCGGTAGTCGCTGTAGGTGGCCTCGACGATCATATCGCCGAGCACCGCATTGTCGAGTTGCGCTTCGACCTTCTCGACAAGGTTGTCAGCGGAGATCGTACCTGCGACGCGGTACTTGCCCAGCGCGGTGAAGGTCACGATCGTCGCCTTGCCGCTCTTCTTCGCTGTCGCCTTGTTCGCCAGCGCGCCCTTCAAAAAGCCGTGCGGCGTCAGCCAGATTTGCAACTGGCGTTCGGTCGTGGCGGCCGGCGTGGCCGGCGTGGCGGTGGCGCCGCCCTGCCCCCAGGCCTTATCGCCAGCGAGGAACTGCGTGGCCAATGCGGCTTGCGGACCGGCCGCTTCATTGCGCGAGGCTTGTTTGTCGTAATCGACCGTGCGGGTGAAGCTCTTGAGTTCGGTACGCGGCCAGGGATCGTTGGGGCCGACGCTCTGCCCCAGGTTGAACTGGGCGCCACTGCCGGAATACTGAGCGGATTTGATGTCGCCCATGTTTTTTATCGTCGCTTCGAGTACGCTTTTGGCGTCCTGCGCCGTTACGCTTAGGCAAAGAGCGCATGTGAACGTCAGGACCGTGAGAATCTTTCCAAACATCAGGTCGTCTCCTTAGAGTAGTTTGCGTTTGAGTATTTGACGACGTCACTGCTTCCAGCCCGGCAGCGACACCGTTGCGCGGTAATTCGAATCGTTATACAGCGGGTTGCGGATCGGCTTATAAATCCGCCGGCCGTTGAAAGGCCGGTCCTGCGTGTAGATCCACACGGAATCCGCGTTCCACACGATGATCTCGTCTCGCTCGTCGCCCGTGACGTCGAGGACCTGGTAGGCGAGATCGGGATGGCCGTCGTCGGGGAACATCACCACGCGCCGCAATTGCCCGTCAATCATCCCGCCTTCCCGTACGTTCGCGCTCAACATCGCGAATTCCTGTCCGTCGCCGCGCCAGTTCACCGGCTGCAGGTGGCTCGATCCCGGAATCAGTTCCTCCTGCGCCAGGATGTTCGCGTCCGCGTCAAACAGCGTCACGATACCTGTGTTGCGCCAGAAGTTCGCCGTCATGATTTGCAGGCCCGGCGCCTCGGGACGGTACCTGGCGACGCTTTGCGTCTGCGCATGTCCGATGCGCGCCTGTTTCATGATCTTTCCGTCGGCGGAGATCATCACGAGCCCCTCGTCACTGCCGCAGGAGTATACTCTAGGCTGCGCCTGCGGGTCGCCCGTATAATTGCCGGCCGAAATGGCGTCCGTGTGGTCCTTCATTTGCGCGTCGTGCGACCAGACGGGCTTACCAGTCGCGTTCCACAACGCAAACCCGATGACGAATTCGTCCTTGCCGTCGCCGTCGAAATCGTAGGGAAAGGGATAATGTCCCGTCTGCCCGGCGCCGTTCCACTGCAGCTTCAGGTCGTTGTCGAACACCCAGAACGTATTGTAACGATCTTTCAACAACAACTCCTGCCGGATCTTCTTTCCCGAGAGGTTGAGGAAGATCATCGAGTCGCCGCTGTTCAATTCGTAAGGCCGTTCCCTGTTCTCCGCCGGCGCGGGCGGCATCCACGCGCGCTTGAGCGCCTTCCCGGTCGCGCCCTCCAACACCTGAATCTGAAAATCCTTGACCATCACAACTTCGTTCTTGCCGTCGCCGTCGAAGTCGTGAATCTGGAATGGCGTGTCGTTGGTGAGCAGCGTGTTGCGCGGATCGGGGCGACCGATCTGCCACAACACCTTGCCGTCGAGGTTGACAGCGGTCATACAACTGATGTGATCGAACGCGTCGCCGCGCACCTTCGGGATGTTCTGCGCGATCAGCATGTCTAAGCGGCCGTCACCGTCCAGATCGCCGAACCGCACGTTGCGTCCCGCGCCCCACTTCGGCGTATCGAATTTCTTCCACAGCTTCGGCTGCGGATTGGCGGCGCGGAGCGCGGCCAGATCCTTCTCGCGCGCGGCGATACTGCTGCGAATCTGCTGCGCAATCGCCTCCGGCGCGGAGACCACGAAATCGGTGAAGCGCGTGGGAATATTCGCTGTAATCCCCGCGCGGCCTCCGAGGGTGTCGCCGTCGCTCGCCTCGATGACCAGCTTGCCGTCGAAGTATGCCCGCATCTTCGGCCCGTCGTTTTCGACCTTCAGCTCGTGGTATTGCTTGATGTCATAAGACACTTCGGCGGCCCCTAACTCTTTCCAGTCCACCACACGAATCTTCTGTTCGACGGGCAGCTTCAGCGCCAGCCTGGCCTTCCTGCCGCCTGAGATCGTGAACGCATAGTAGTGGCGGTTCGTGTGATACCGGAACACAATGCCCGCCGATT
>DATCXQ010000087.1:0-5265 GCA_036565725.1 Blastocatellia bacterium | reverse complement strand
CTTCGTGTCCCTTCGGCAGAATGGCGTCGGCACTGGTTTTACCAGTGCCGACGCCATTCTGCCGAAGGGACACAAACTCTCAACAGTCAAGTCCGTTTCCCGAAAGCTTACGGCCGACGGGCGAATCGATCTTCATCGAATTCGCTGAGAAGGTCTGGCTTCCTCGGTCACGCGAGAACAAGCTCTCGCACGAGGCCCTGCTTCATGCCCCCATCTTAATGCCTACTCCCGTCAATTAAGGAACGGTGGTACCCAAGAATGGCCAGAGGTCACTCAGCTTCTCTATCCACTTGACGTCCGAGCGGCGCTCCGATCCATATCTGTCGATCGCAATCCCATGGTATCCAAGGTGGATTGCCGCCAGAACGAGGTCTGGATCGTTATCGACGAACAAGCATTCCGACGGCGCGAGTCCCAGTCCGTCGCTCCCGGCCCGGTACATTCGAGGATCGGGCTTACAGCAACCCATTGCTTCTGAGACCACAAACACATCGAAGAATTGACGTAATCCGAGATTTGAAAATGCTTGTTCCAAGTCTCCGTCGGTGTCTGACACGATTGCCATGCGGATTCCGCACGCCTGCAACTTCGCAAGGGCTGGTGGGATCTCTGGAAACACCTCGACAACCGGGACGTCGAGTGGTCGATTGAGGTCGGCGAGGAGGTCGCGAGACGGATCGTGAATGCCAAGTTCGGACAGGATCACCCGGTGATAATCGTCGCGTAGCATCGTCGCCGGAGCGGCATCCATAAATCGCTTGCCGGCATCGATGGCCTCTGCGAAACGGTCGAAGGCGACCTCCGGATGATAGCGAAGCAGCGTCTCTTCAAAATCGAATCGAGGGTTCCATCTGCCGCCGATCGGCTCATACAGAGTATCGCCCGCATCGAAGAGGATTCCACGAATATTCATAATTGCTCAGGAGTTGATTTACTTGGTTGCCACATCAGCAACTATTGTAAATTTCTCTACCTGAATATCAATAACTTTCCTGCCCGTGTAGGCTTTCTGCCTTCACCAAAAGCGCCTCAGAACCCGGTTTTGATGATTCATTTTCCACATTATCTTATATAGTCAAAGAATTTTTGCGCCAGAACCGTTTAACATCTCTCGGCGCCACGGCGCGACCGAAGGCTCGGACTGAGACGGAACCGTGGTTAATCGGCCGATCCTCGAATAGAGCGGCGCGTAAAAGCGTCGCCTTATTTATTACGCCGACGTCAACCTGTTACAGGAAATTCTTGACCAGACTGGGCGGCGCATATGGTTTCTTTACGAGATAAGCACAGGCGGTGAAAATCAGTATTAAACATCGGCGTCAGTGTGTCATTTCAAGCGGTGAGTGAGGGGAAAGTATAGAATGCTTGATTCTCCGATGCGCCTTTCATAGAATTCGCCCCACTCCAACAACACTCCTCCCCGTTTAACCCCTTCACTGGAGGATGATCATGAAATCGACCGGCAGACAACCCGGCAATCAACCGACCGGCCAGGCCCAACAAGCAAGCGAAAACCTGCAAGAGCAAATTTCACGCCGGGCTTATGAACTTTACCTCGAGCGCGGAGAGCAGAGCGATCCAAGCCAGAATTGGCTCGACGCGGAGAGGGAAATTTTAGGCGCGTCTGCTCAACCCGCTTCAGAGCAGACCCAAGCCGCATCGGTCGGGCGAGTAAGCTGACTTCATTACAAATCAGGAACGAAAAGCGGCTTCCACAAGCGCGCTGAGGCCGGAGTGTGTCCGGCGTGTGGCGCATCATCAGGCTCCCCAGGTCATCACAACCATTCATGCGATTCCAGTTCGCGTAAATTTCAAAAGAAACCGCTTTGAGTCCGCTGCCGAACAGACATGACGGCACGGAGGCGCTTAAATCGCCCGTCGTTGTCTTCAAATTACTTGCGCGGCGCGAGGGCCGCCGGGTTCGTTATCAACAATTGTGTCAGCCGACGTCGGGCGCGTTCGCCGTCGGCAAAACCGAAAGGAGGTCGAGATGGGTTTTAACCCCCTTACAGAGAAAGGCATCCCGCTCGAAAAGCAGTTGCGCAACTGGTCGGAGCTGAACGTGCAGCCGTACGACAAAGAGCAGGTCGATCCGTACACGCGGACGCGCGTGATAGCGATGAACGGCATCGAGGTCGAATCGATCATATTCTCGCACCAGTTCGCCCGCCACACCGACAACCCCGAAATCAAAAGGGCGCTCGCGATGACGCGTCGCGTCGAACAACAGCAGCAAAAGGCCGTCGCCTGGCTCGCGCCCGGCGACGAGACCACGCTCGAACACACCATCGCCTACGAACAGGTGGCCGTAGACCTGACGGCTTACGTGGCGCGCACCGAGCCCGACCCGTACCTCAAGCAGGTCTACGACTTCGGCCTGCTCGAAGACTTCGACCACCTCTACCGCTACGCCAACCTGCTCGACCTGCTCGAAGGTAAGAAAGCGGAGCGGATCACGCGGGGGTTGACTGAGATCATGCCGGGGCGCCCGACCATTGACGAGCACCGCCACCCGTTCGACGACATCCGCGCGCATTACGACAAGCACACCGTAGACCCGCTCTCGCGCCTGCACGCGCTGACGATCATGTCCGCCGAGCAGCAGACGATGAACTTCTATATGAACATGGGCAACCGCTATATCGAACCGATCGCGCGCGCCCTCTACCTCGAGATCGGGATGATCGAGGAGCAGCACGTCACGCAGTACGAGTCGCTGCTCGACCCGCTCGAATCCTGGTTCCAGCAGGAGGTCTTTCACCACTACAACGAGTGCTACCTCTACCACTCTTTCATGAGTCAGGAGCCTGACCCGCGGATCCGCGCGATCTGGGAGTTGCACCTGGGTATGGAGATCGAGCACCTGCGCGTGGCTTGCGAGATGATGCGCCGCTACGAGGGCATAGAGGCGGAGGAGATTCTGCCCGCCGAGTTGCCCGAGCCGACGCTCTTCCAGGAGAACAAAGATTACGTGCGCCAGGTGTTGGCCAGCCAGGTTGAACTGCGCGCGATCGGCGCGCAGTTCATTCCGCTCGACCAGATGCCGGAAGACGCGAAATATTTCGATTACCAGGAGGCGGTCAACGGCGGCGGGTTCGTGCCTAGCGAACAGGTTATAGACGATCACATCGCCGCGTTCGGCGGCGATTACCGCGACATGCCCGGCGGCCCACACCCGGTTGAACAACAACAGCAGCCGTCCGCACGAACGGCGGGAGGGAGGAAGTGATGAATCCGATGGTCGTAACCAACGCGACGGGCGCGAAGACGATGCCGATCGGGATGACCGTAGCGCAGCCGGAATGCGCAATGACCGGCTCGGAACTGACCGGCTTCGCGGTCGGGGCCAATGTCAACAGCATCTTACTGGCGAACCTGTTGAGCGCCTTCACCGCGCACGAACGTTGCGGGGCACACCTGTACCGCACGGCTGCCGGGATGACGCAGTTCCCCGAGTGGCGCGACAAGTACGAGAAGTTTCTGGAGCAGACAGAAGACCACATACGCATCCTGTCGGAATTGATCGGGGAACTGGGCGGCGACCCGATGTACGTCAGCCCTCAGGCGCGGATGACGGAGTTTCAGGACATGAAGCTGATGGAGCCGGCTCTGCTCGCCGGGTCGGTGGACAACCTGACGATGGAACTGGCCGTGATGGAAGCCGTGTTGCTGGCCGAGAGAAAGGACCAGGCCAACTGGAAGCTGCTCAGGGCCCTGGCCGATCAACTGCCCGATTCGGCGTCCGCCCAGGCCGCCATACGCAGCGCCGTCGAACAGGTCGATCCCCAGGAGGATGAGCACGTCCGTTGGGCACAGGAATCGTGGCAGCGGGCGTTGCTGGCGCAAATAATCGCCGGCGGCCCGGTAGGAGGCGCGGGCAGGCAATGAGCTTTTCGCGGGACAGGATCGTGGTTGTGGGCGGGGGGCGGCGGCCTTTTTACGGCGCTAATCTCGCCGGTGAAGGCGAGGTCACGTTCGTCAGCCGGAGCGATTATTTCCTGTTCACCTCGCTGCATTACGAATCCTGAGCCGCGAGGTGGAAGCCTGGTCACGTCAAGCGTGCCGAAGTGGGAGCGCCTGGAAGAGGAGGAGCAGGTCGAGGCGGCGGCGGTCGTCTGGACGGTCGGGTGCGCGTCAACCCGCTGGTCGAAAAACTCCCTCTCGAAAAGGATCGGCGCAACCTAAACGTCGTCGAACCGACGCTGCAGGCCAGGGGCCGCGAAAACGTCTTCGCGCTCAGCAACGCGGCGTCCTACCCGGAACTAGAAAGCCCTCGCTCGGAGTGGCCACTGTAAAGATGAATGCGATCGATCACACTGCTCAAAAGCGAATGCTTGAGGTAAAGCGATGTCTACTGTCGTCATCACACGTCATTACACAGAACCGAGAGATTGAACGAGCGATCACCGAAGCCCTCTCACACATCGAGCTAGAAGGGGTGTTTGGCGCCTGCGGAGGCGCCTGATCGCTGACAAAATTTGAAAGTTTGAGTCCGTAAGTTCGCTACAGTACTGAACAGTAACGCGGGGAAACTTAAGATGGCGCTGAAACTGGCCTCGCTCTTTAAGCCGAGTAAGAAAGGCGCCGAGACCGCGCGGGATACGCGGAAGTGACTGACGTTCTTTCATTGTCCTTCGGTGTGTCCCGATTTTCAGCGGGCCGACGCGTTTTCTGTCGTTTAAAGAACAAGACCCAATAAGACGCCTAATAGTGTCTCTTGAAAACGTTGATTGCGAATCTCAGCCTTAACACCATAACCGTAGCAGGCTCGCAGAGAGAAAGAGGCGCTCTCAATATCTCTCTGCGCCGCCTCTACGGTTCCACAGCGTCTCGGCGGCGCCTTTGGTTTGGCGCCCGCGGCCTGGCCGCAGCTTCGTTTTCAATCCTGCAAATAGGGGCGCCTGTTGAACCCTGGCTGCGGCGCAATGCTTGCAGACCGCGCACACTTCAAGAAATGGGAGGATGTCATGAATAAGCAAGTGAGGCGGGTCAGGCCGCCGGAAACTGATACTAGACCCGACCGCGCGTCGCGCAAGAAAGACAGAAAAGGGCTCTCTGGGAATTGCCGGAAATGACCCAAGATGTTGTGGTCTTGGAGCGTAGTTGAAGTTGTGGCAGGCTGTCGTCGAACAAACTCTCTTTTGAAAGGTATCGACCTATGCCGCCAATGATCGAGTTTCCGCTGGATCTTCCCGAAGTCCGCGTTCTGAAGACCGAATTGAAAAAGCGAGAGATCGTCATTACGGTCGAGAGTACGCGCCCCTT
>DATCXQ010000076.1:0-12779 GCA_036565725.1 Blastocatellia bacterium | reverse complement strand
CCCGTCGCCTTCGGCATATAGCCGGAAGCGAGCGTCGGGTACTTGATATGCGAACTACCAAGCAACTTCAGAGATTTTACGTGGTTGAAGTTTTCCATCCACAACCTCTTATCCCTGGTTCTCAAGGATCAGAAACCGTTTCTCTCCCTTACGGGGCGAGTGCCTTTGACCGAGGGCAATATACCAGAAGAGACAACCGTATGCTCATCGAAGGGACAAGCCCTTCAATTCGCATCCGGTCTCGATTTCCTCTCCATCCAAGCCTGGCGGCTATGGATGGAGTATCCATCGAGGTAGGAAGATGAATTTCTGGCCTTCTGCATTTACTCACCGGTAATCTGCACAATGACCTCGCGCCTGCGCGGTCGGTTGTCGAAATCAATCAACACAATCTGTTGCCATGTTCCGAGCAGCAAACGGCCATCTTTGAACGGCACGGTCAGCGAGCATCCCAGCAGCGCCGCTCGGACGTGCGAATGGCCGTTACCGTCATGCCAGGTGTCTTCGTGGTGATAACGCGCGTTCTGCGGGGCAATCTTTTCAAACGCGGCTGGGATGTCTTTGAGCAATCCGGGTTCGTATTCGATAGTCGTGATTCCGGCGGTCGAACCAGAGACGAAGACCAGCGCCTGGCCGTGCGTGAATCCGTGACGCCCGAGCAGCGCGGAGACCTGCGGCGTGATGTCGATGATGTCCGCGTCGCCGCGCGTCGAGAGGGGAATTGAATCAGTGATGAGTTTCATCGCTATACCTTTCTGACGATCAACGCGTCTTCCACATGCGGGTTGCTGTGCAGCGTGACGTGGACCGGGCAGCGTCCGGCGATGTACAGCAGCCGCTCTTTCTGCTCTTCTGTCACGTCGCCCGTGACGTAAATCAGCCGGCTGATGTGCTGAACTTCCTGATCATTCAATCGTTCCTCTTTAACGCAGGATTCGCAGTCGTCAATGTGGATGCGGTCGAAAGTGAGCGACACTTCGACGTCGGTGATCGGCAATTTCTTTCGCTCGACGTATATTTTCAGCGTCATCGCGGTACATGCGCCGAGCGCGGCAAGCAGCAGTTCGTAGGGCGACGGCCCTTCATCCGTCCCGCCAGCCTCCTTCGGCTCGTCAGCGATGAGCGTGTGGGCGCCGGCGGTGATCTGCGTGCGGAAACCTTCTTTCATCGTGAGTTTGACGCGGACTTCGTTCATCTGGATTTAATTCTGTCTTGGAACTCACGTCCGAACTGTTCGAGCTGTTTGATTGTCGCCCGAACATCATCTTCGGTCGTGCGCGGGTTGATGGTACAGAGGCGCATCACGGTTTGGCCTCTCAGCATGGTTGAGTTGGCGAAGGCGAATCCGTCCTCGGCCATCGCTTCGACCATTCGGCGATGGATTTCGCTGATCTCGCTCTCCGAACAACCTTCCGCGACAAAAATGAAAGTGACTATGCCGAATGTGGCGGGACTGATAATCCGCCAGCAATCGGATTGGCGCAGGAGGCTTTCTGCGAACTCGGCCATCTCGAAGCCGCGATTGATGGCTTCGCGGATGGCGGCGGCGCCGAAGGTTTTGATCGAGAGCCAGAGCTTCAACGCGCGGAAACCGCGCGTCAGTTGCACGCCGTAATCGTAGTAATTGATCTCTTCCTCTTCGGCGCGTTTGGTGTCTTCCAGAATGCCGGTCATAGTGTGAAATGTTTTTTTGAGCAGCCGCGCGTCGCGCGCTAGAACGCAGCCGATCTCGAAAGGCTGGAAGAGCCATTTGTGCGGGTCGAGCGAGAGCGAATCGGCGCGCTCGATTCCCACCAGAAGTTTTCTCCCTCTTTCGCTCAAGCAGGCTGCAGCCCCGTAAGCCCCGTCGACATGCAGCCAAAGATTCTCCCGCTCGCAAAGATCGGCCAGTTGATTGAGGGGATCGACCGCGCCGGTGTTGGTCGTCCCGGCGTTGGCGATGATGAGGAAAGGCCGCTTGCCATCGGCGCGGTCTTCGGCGACGGCCCGGCGCAGCGATTCAACCGGCAGCCGAAAATCTTCGTCCGAAGGCAGCGCGCGAATCTGTTCGCGCGCGAAGCCCAAAACCCGCAGCGCCTTCTCGACCGAATTGTGGGTCTGGTCAGAAAAGTAAATGGTGGCGTCGTCGCTCCGATTGTCGAGTCTGGCTCGCCGGGCCGCAGCCAGAGCCGTCAGGTTGGCCATCGAACCGCCCGAAACGAAAAGCCCTCCGGCAGTCTCCGGCAATCCGCACATCTCGCGCAGCCAGTCGATTGTGACCAATTCGATCTGCGCCGGCCCCGAACCTTCGAGCCAGTTGCCGGCGAAGGGGTTGAATCCGGCGGCGAGCGCGTCGGCCATGACGCTGACGAAATTACTGGGACTCGGAATGAACGCGAAGAATCGCGGATGTTGGACGTTGCCGATGTTCGGCCAGACGACCCGCCGCAATTGATCGAGCAGAGCGTCAACCGGCGTCGACTCTTCGGGGAGCGGCTCGCGCAACTCGGCTTCGAGTTCGACGCGCGGCGAAACACGCATCACAGGCTTGCTTGCGAGGGTTTCGAAATGTTCGACGATTTGGTCAACGACGCTATAGCCGAGACTGCGCATCTCTTCGCTTGTGAGTTCTAGCTTTGGTTCGTTCATTCGCGTTGAGTGTCATCGCGGATCAGAATTGATCGATCCATATTTTTTTGTCCCACATTTTTCTGTTTGCTAGAAAACTAAACAGAAAAATGTGGGACAGAAAAATATGGATCGATAGTTTCTCAAGTCGTTCGCTATGATCGAAACGACGAACATAACCGTCTCAAGCGATCCACCCGCCGCCGACAACTACATCGTCGTCATAAAACACGGCCGCCTGTCCCGGCGTCACGGCTCGCTGGGCTTCGTCGAATGTCACAATCACTGAACCGTCTTCGCGCTTGGACACAGTGGCCTGGGCCTCTTCGGCGCGCGAGCGGATTTTGACCGCGACGCGGGCCGGTTCGGTCAAATCCTCGATCGCGACCCAGTTGACGCGCTCGACCGTCATCTCGCGCTTCAGCAGATCGGCGCCCGATCCGACAACCACACGATTGTTCTTTGCGTCCACCCGTACGACGTAAAGCGGATCGGGCGATGAAACGCCGATCCCGCGACGCTGGCCCACGGTGTAGCGATGAATGCCCTGATGTCGCCCGATCACTTCCCCGGCGGTAGTGACGATGTCGCCTGGAATCGGCTTCGACGCGCCCAGATTGTTTATCTGAACCAGCGGCTCGTTGAACACGGGTAAGTCGTTATCGCTCGCGCGCCTCTCGCCGTCCTCTTCCAGATACCGCTCGATGAAGCGCGCGTAATCGCCGTCAGGAATGAAACATATCTCCTGGCTTTCGGGCTTCTGCGCGGTGGGCAATCCGGCGGCGGCTGCGATCGAGCGCGTTTCTTCCTTGGTCATTTCGCCCAACGGGAACATGGCATAACTCAACTGTTCCTGGTTCAACTCAAAGAGGAAATAGGATTGATCCTTCGCGCGGTTGACGGCGCGCAGCAGCAGCCAGCGCCCGCGATCCTCGTCGAATTTCACGCGCGCGTAATGGCCCGTGGCGACTTTTTCGGCGTCGGCGGTCTTGGCCAGTTCGACCAGTTTATCGAACTTCAGAAAACTGTTGCATGCGACACACGGGCTGGGCGTCAGGCCGTTCAGGTATTTGGTCACGAACGGGCGCACGACGTCGCGCTCGAATTCGTCCTCGAGATTGACGACGTAGAATGGGAAGCCCAGCTTCGACGCGACTATGCGCGCGTCGTAAAGGTCGTCGAGCGAACAGCATCGGCTGGGCAAAGGTTCACCGTCAGGCCCGACGTTGATGCGCCGCTGATTCCAGAGCTGCATCGAAAAGCCGACCAGGTCGTGCCCCTGATTTTTGAGTAGCGCGGCGGCGGTCGAACTATCGACCCCGCCGCTCATTGCGACTGCTATCATAAAAATTCAGACAACTGACAAAATCCGATTGCCGGTGTTAAGATAGATCGTCATTCTAACACGGGCTGAATCAACGCTACAGGAACGATTTATACGACAATGGCAAACACCACTGACGCGATTATTGCAAGCGAACAATCAATTGAGAAATATCGAATTCTCCGCGAGCCTTATTATCTGAGTATCAGGGACGAAGTCGCGCTCTTTGAAACGGCTTACAAAGCCAAGCTCCCCGTCATGTTGAAAGGACCGACGGGCTGCGGCAAGACGCGATTTGTCGAGGCGATGGCCTATAAATTAGGGAGGCCACTGGTGACCGTCGCCTGTCACGAAGATTTGTCGGCGACCGACCTGGTGGGGCGTTATTTGCTCGAAGGCGACGACACCGTGTGGCGCGACGGGCCGCTCACAACGGCCGTCCGCCACGGCGCGATCTGTTACCTGGACGAAGTCGTCGAAGCGCGCAAAGACACCATCGTTCTCATCCACCCGCTGACGGACGACCGGCGCATTCTGCCGGTCGAGAAACTCGGAATCCTGCTCAACGCGCCCGACGATTTTATGCTGGTCATCTCTTACAATCCCGGCTATCAGAGCGTGCTCAAAGACCTGAAGCAGTCGACGCGCCAGCGATTCCTTTCGCTCGAATTCGATTATCCGCCGGCCGAGGCCGAGGGGCGGATCGTCGCTCACGAAGGCGGCGTCAGCGATCCGACGGCGCGTGATCTGGTCAAGATCGGCGAGAAGGTGCGCAACCTGAAAGGGCACGGATTGGAGGAAGGTGTCTCGACCCGTCTGCTGGTTTACGCTGGTCAGATGATCGCGCGCGGCATCGATCCGGTGACCGCCTGCGAAGTGGCCATCGCCAGCCCGATCACCGATGACGCCGAATTGCAGAGAAGCATTCGCGAGATTGTGACGACCGTGATTTGATTTATGTCTGACGAACGCAAAGGATTGACCGGATCGCTGCTGAAGGGCCTGACGCGCAACACCGTCGAGGCGCTGGCGATGAAGATGGGCCTAAAACCCAACGAGCGCGGCTGGGTGACGTTGGACATCGGCGCGTCGCTACTCAGCGTGTCGCCCAAGGTGGCGATGGATTTTTTCAAGTCCGTGCAGGAGGTCTCTCAACTCGTGGAAAACGGCGATCTGCGCGCCTGGGCCGAGATGGGACGCAAGGTCGCGCTCAACAGCGCCGAAGAGGCGGGGGATTTCTTCCGCCTCTCGAATGAAGTTCTGGCGGCTTTGCCCGAAAACCTTCGGTCTTTGTTGATCGCGCTCTGCTCGAAACAGATCGTGCTTTCGCCCACTGCGGCGCTGGCCACCTTCCGCAACGCGCCGCGCATGGTCGCCTCGCTCGGCGAAGAGCGTTCCGCCTCGCGGCTGTTCAAAATCGCGGTCGAAGTCGCGCACCGCTCGGTCAAACACAGCACCGAAGTTTTAACCGCCGCGCCTCAGGCCCTCAAAGCATTGCGAGGTTTCGATTCCGGAAGCGTGAACTCGACAGCCACGGAACCCTCGTCGCCCGACTCCCCGCCCGACTCCCCGCCCGATTCTCCGCCCGATTCTCCGTTGGACGCCGTGTTGGATCTGGCCGAAAACTTCGCCCAGCGCACCGGCGCGACGGCGGCGGAGTTCCTTTCGGCGGTCGGCGAGGGGCTGGATTTTATTCAGAGCCAATCCGACGTCGTCGAATTATGCAAGCAGACCGCGACTTTCCTCGAACGCGGCGGGGCGACGGCCCTGCAGTATTTCCGCTCTGCGCGCTCGGTGATCGATATCGGCGGCGCTTCGAGTTTCGAGAAATGGAACAGGGTCACGCGCAAAGTCGCCGACGAAGGTAATGCGATCGTATACGATTTTCTGAAGCTTACGCCGAAGGTGTTGGCCACGATCCGCGTCACGCAGCGCAAACGCGCGCCCGAACGGGTCAACGCCGTGCTGGACGTCGTCGAAGAACTTGCCGGGCAGAACGTTTATGTCGCGCTCGAATGCTTCAAGAGCAGCCCGCGAGCGCTGGCCGCGGCCTCGCTCGATCAGTTTCAGGCCTGGGCTCGCGAGGGCGCGAACCTGCACCGCGAAGACCGGCGCAAGGCGCAGGCCTATTACGCGCTCGAATCGAAGACCAGCCAGGACAGTTTGCGCGGCGCGCACGACGGCGTCGCGCTCGAATCGATTGCCCACCTGCTGAGACTCTATGTCGAAGGTCTGACCGGACGCGAAATGGTGATCGCCCCGCTAGGATCCATTCCCGAAGAATCGAAGATCAACGACGGCCACACGATTCAACTGCCGGCGGTCATAGCCGAATTCGGCTCTCCGGAAGAGGATTTCAAGCTTTACAAAGCCCTGGCCGCGCACGCTTCGGGCCAGGTCGAATTCGGCACGCGCGCGATGGGCGCGCCGGACGTCCGCGCCGCCCTGCAAGAGATCGATTCCTATTTCACCGAGCGGGAGCGACGCCTTCTGGCCGAGGGTTTGAATAACCCTGAATACGTCCAGTATTCCAACGCGGAACATCTCGGGTTGTGGTCGCGGCCCGAACTCGAACCGATTCAAATCGAAGCGGCCGATTACAAGACCGTTCTGTCGCGTTTTCCCAACCAGACGCTCGCCGCGCGCATCTTTACGACGCTCGAAAACGGGCGAATCGATTGGCTGTTGCGGTCGGTTTATCGCGGCATCAGGCGCGACCTCGATTTCGTCCGCTCCCGGCTGATCGAACGCCGCCCCAAAATCACTGACCTGACTGTCGAACAGGCGGTCTACGAGATGCTCTTTCAAATCACGCTCTGCGGCGGCGTGACCGACGAAACGGCGCGGCGCGCTTACGCGGAGATAATCTTTCAGTTCGAACGCGTAGTCGCCGATTACCTGCGCCGTGACGACGCCACGGTAGCCGACACGCTGATGGCCACTTTCCGCGTCTACGAACTCCTCAATCAACGCAGCAGCCAGCAGGAGTCCGAGTCCGAAGCCGATCAGGAAGAGCAGGAGAGCGAGAAAGATCAGCAGGAAAACCAGAGCGGCGACGACCAGCGTCAGCAGCCCGCGCAACAACAGCGCCGTCCTGACCTGTTCAACCAGTGGTCGCAGCCGATCGATGAGACTCTGCCCACCGACTCCGACTTGTTCAACGAGTTAATGAACGCAGAGTCGAGCGAACAGGAGTTGCAGGAGGGCGACGAGGTCTTCTTTTATGACGAATGGGACCGCGAACTCGGCGACCACCGCGCGAAATGGTGCCGCGTGATCCAACGCGAAAACCGCCGAGGCCACCGCGATTTCGTCGAACAGGTGCGCGCCAGGTATTCGGGCGTGATTTCTTCGATCCGCCACCAGTTCCAGATGCTCAAGCCAGAATCGCTGCGCAAGATCAAGGGCGAACTGGACGGCGAAGATTTCGACCTGCAGGCGGTCGTCGACCATTACGTTGACAAAAAGACCACGGGCCGCCCGTCCGACCGCCTCTACATTCGCCGCGTCCGCCGCGAACGCGACGTCGCCGTGTCGTTCCTGCTCGACATGTCCTCGTCCACGGCGCGCACGATCACGCGCCACCCGAATCAGCCTTACACGCGGCCCGGGCAGAAGATCATCGACATCGAAAAACAGGGATTGGTCTTGATGAGCGAGGCCCTGGAAGCCGTGGGCGACGCCTATTCCATATCCGGATTCACCAGCGAAGGCCGCCGCAACGTCAAATACTTCTCGATCAAAAAATTCGGCGAGAAGTATTCTCCCGAAGTCGAAAAACGGATCGGCGGCATCACCTACCACAACAACACCCGGCTCGGCGCGGCCATCCGCCACGCGGCGTCGGAGCTTGAACGACAGGACGCGCGCACGAAACTGCTGATCGTGCTCTCCGACGGACGTCCCTACGATCACGATTACGGCGATTCGCGCTATGCGAGAGAAGACACCAAAATGGCGCTGCGCCACACCAAGATCGTCGGCATCACGCCGTTCTGCATCACGATCGACCGCGAATCCGAAGCCGAGTTGAAGGATTTATACGGCGAGGTCGGTTATACGATCATTGACGACGTGATGAGCTTGCCGGAGCGGTTGCCTGGGATTTATCGCAGATTGACAACCTGACATAGAACAAAACGCCACTGACGCAGATCGAAAGACTCTTTCAATCCGACTCTACCGGGCCAACTCTCTTAGGTTAGACTGCTTGCGCCTCTGAAACTATGAACTCATAAGTTTTAGAATTCGTAGGTCAATACGGTTAAGTCAATCAACAACACGGAGGAGCGTTATGTACTGTCCGACCTGCGGTAGAGAGGACTCACAAGGGCGCAGGTTCTGCCCAACCTGCGGCGCCAACCTGGAGAGAGTGACCAGAGCGTTGTCGCCAGGAGGAGACAACTTTCTTGTAAGAGCCGACCAAGCCTTCGACAGGTTGATTGCGCGTTACGCCGGACTTTTCTTCGGGGGCGCTCGAGACAAAGCCCTTGATTGGCGAGTGAGTCATTCGTGGAAGCTTTGGGCGCAGGCGTTTTTGGCGTTACCTCTCAACATTATCCTGTTATACCTGCTCTTACCCATTATCCCGCTCAGGCTGTTTACCTTATTGCTTGGCAGCCCTTTCCGATTGCTGACGGAACGCAGCAATCGGAAAGCCCCAGCGCAGGTCCCCACGCCAGCAGTGAAAGTGGAGAATAGACGAGCGCAGTTGCAGGCTCCGCCGCCGGGGCAATGGGCGCTGGATTCCGCTCCCAGCGCGGTTGAGCACACCACGATGAATTTGCCCGACTCCGCTGTTGCAGAGCCCAAAAGGTCCAGAGGCTGAGGCGAAGTAATTCGCACAATCATTCGAGACCAAACCAGATCATTAGAGAACGAGCCGTCCATCCTGACTATTAATGGAAGCAATTATCTTTATTGGGATACAAGCTACTGGAAAATCCACCTTCTTCCAGCAGCGATTCTTTGCCACCCACGTGCGCATCAACCTGGACATGCTGAAGACGCGCAACCGCGAGCGGATTTTGCTGGCCGCTTGTCTGGAGGCCAAGCAGCCGTTCGTGATTGACAACACCAACTTGACCCGCGAAGCGCGCGCCCATTACATCAGCCAGGCAAAGGCCGCTGGGTTCAGGGTCACTGGGTATTACTTCAAATCTGCTTTGCAAGCCGCGCTTGAACGCAACAGTCAGCGCAGTGGAAAATCGTCGGTTCCGGAGAAGGGGATCCTTGGCATGTACCGGAAACTGGAGCTTCCGAGCTTAGAAGAAAGGTTTGACCAGTTGTTTTACGTCGAGATCGCGGAAGATGGTCAATTCATTGTGAAAGAGTGGGGCGATGAAGTTTGACGAGCTTGACGAGAAGATGCGCGTTTACGAGACGGCGCTCGACCACTGCGTCTTACCGGAGATGTTCATGGTCGCGCGGATTGACGGACGCGGATTCACGCGGTTGACGCGCGAAGTTCATCAGTTCAAGGCCCCGTTCGACGAACGATTCAGAGACATGATGGTTTCGACGACCGAGCACTTGATGAATTGCGGGTTCCGGGTTGTCTACGGCTATACGCAAAGCGACGAAATCTCGCTGCTATTCCATCCCCAAGAGAACGCCTTCGGACGCAAGCTGCGCAAGTACGATTCGATTCTGGCGGGCGAGGCGAGCGCGAAGTTCTCCTTGCTTCTGGGCGCGCACGCCGCCTTCGATTGCCGCATCTCGCAACTGCCGAACGCCGGGCTGGTCAAAGACTACTTCCGCTGGCGCAATGAGGACGCGCATCGGAATGCGCTCAACGGGCACTGCTACTGGACGCTGCGAAGCGACGGTTTGTCGGTCGAGGCGGCGACAAAGCGGCTCGAAGGCATGCCAGTCGCCGAAAAGAATGAATTGCTATTTCAACACGGCGTTAATTTCAACGACATACCGAACTGGCAGAAGCGCGGCATAGGGCTTTATTCGGAGGTCTACGACAAGCCCTCGGTCAATCCGCTGACCGGCGAGCAGGTCTTAGCCAGGCGGCGGCGCGTCAAAGTCAATTACGAACTGCCGATGAAGGATCAATACGGCGACTTCATCCTCCGTTTTATCGAGGACTCAATTGAAAGCGAATAAGAGATATGAGCGCAAATGCCAAATGCGGAGTTTCACTCATCAACATCGCCGTCCTGCTCATAGCGATGACGGCGACAGGGATGTCAGCGGTCAAGGTTCAAAAGCAGAGCAAGGAAGCGGAAGCCTACAGACTCGCCGGCGAGTATGCGAAAGAGGAACGCTGGCAGGATTTGGTTGAACACTGTAAGCGTTACCTGCGAGACAATCCGAGCGACGCCGAGATGATAAGCATTCTGGGCGTCGCTTACAGCGAACTTGGCAAGCATGAGGAATCACTCGACGCGTTCAAGCGTGTCGTTCAACTCAGACCGCCGAATCAGGGCGATCGGTTCAACCTCGGCGTGGCCCACAGCAAAGCCGGACGCGAGCAGGAAGCGGTAGAGATTTATCAGAAGCTGATCAAGGACTATCCCGATATGGCTTTGACGTACATCAATCTCGGCGGGTCATATGTTAATTTGAACCGGAGCGGAGAGGCGGTTGAGCCTTTAAAGCAGGCGACCAAATTGTCTCCGGAAGACGCTGATGCAACCTACAACCTTGGCGTGGCTTACGAAAGGCAGGAACGATTTAAAGAAGCGGCTGAGTCTTACCGGCGAGCGTTGAAACTCATGCCCGATTTCTTTCAGGCGCATTACAACCTCGGCGGCGTTCTCGTCAGGATGGGGAAGCCCGGCGAAGCGGTCGAATCGTACAAACTCGCGGTTCGAGTCAAACCGGAGGACGCGAACGCGCATTTCAACCTAGGCGTGGCCTATAACGACCAGGAACTCTGGTCGGAAGCCTCCAACGCGTTCAAACAGTCAGCAAAGCTCAAACCTGAATTCGCCGACGCGTGGTTCAATCTCGGCGCGGCTTATGAAAAACAGGAACGATTTGAAGAAGAGATCGAAGCCTGCCTGCAAGCGATCAAGCTCAAGCCGGATTTTGCGGAGGCGCATTACAACCTCGGCGTGGCTTTGAGCAAGCTCAGTCGCTGGGCGGAAGCCGTAGAGGCTTTCAAACAGGCTGTGAAGATCAAATCCGGCTACGCCGAGGCCAATTTCAATCTCGGCGTAGCCTGTTTGAATCTCGGAGATCAGAGAGCCGCAAAGGCCGCTTACGAATCGCTTAAAACTCTCGACGCCGACCTGGCAAGTCGGCTTCTCAAACTTATCACCCAATGACCTCATTTGCCGAATTCCACTCTCGGCGCTCTGCGTGAGCCTTCCTCGGCTTTGAAGAACGGCTTGTCGGGGAATGTGCCTTTCATCAGGCTCGCCAGGATCACGGTTGGGAATTGTTGTTTGGACGTGATGTAATCTGTCACGGCGTCGTTGTAATCCTTACGAGCGACGGCCAGACGGTTTTCGGTTCCGGCCAACTCGTCTTGCAGCCGCAGGAAGCTCTGATCCGATTTCAATTGCGGGTACTGTTCGGTGATCGCGAGGAAGCGCCCGCCCTGCCCCAGAATCCCGCCCGCAGGCAAGAGCCCCGCTTCGCGCGCCGCCTGGGTCATTTCGTTATTGGCTTGGATCTTCTCTTCCGGGGTGGCAGTCGGCGAGAGCATTTTCGATCGCGCTTCGGCGATTCTGGTGTAGATACTCTCCTCCAGTTTGGCAATTCCCTTGACAGTGTTGGCCAGGTTCGGGATCAGGTCGGCGCGACGTTGGAGATTGTTTTCGACCTGCGCCCAGCGGTTGTCAACCAGGTTCCGCTTTTCGATCAGGCGGTTGTATCCGCCTAAAGCCCAGCCAACGATGACTAGCGCCAACAGCGCAAGCGCGCCCAGAATTACCAGCCCTATTTTCCCCATTGCTCTCTCCTCCGAAAATCCCCGGGGGGATTTTCATTGTTTCAGGGCGTCATCCATTGCGACACAAACGACCCCTTTGAACCTAATAAACACTCAAAGCGGGGAGCTTCCCGAGCGACTACAAATTGTCCACCGCCTCGACCACTCGCGTGAGGCATTCGAGGTAGCTTGCGAACAGGTCTTGAATTTCGATTTCCATCAACCTCCCCGGCTCGTCACGCAATCGCAGAACGCGGATGATCGGCGAGGTGTCCACGTTCAATATCTCGCCGACCCGCCGCGCCGTGGCCGATCTTCCGAGCGGCGGCTCTTCGCCCACTATCTCCGTGATGGCGCGCATCAATTGGACGAAAGTCACGACGCTTTCGGTCATCATGTTCGCCAATTGATCGGATGATTCACTCGCGGGCAAGGCCAGCGAGCGCAGCCGCAGGAGCTTTCCGCGCAACTCGTGTTCAGTCTGCCACCGCAGATGTTCTTTCGACGCCTCGCGCCCGGCGAGCAGGTCCTGTCCATAAAGTATGCGGTAGGCGCGCTTCATAAGTCGGAATTCGATCGGGAAGACGTCGAGCGAGTCGCCGAACTCTTCGGCCGTGATGAGAACGGGCATCTCATAGCCCATTTCGGTCCACTTTCTGATGATGGGACGCATCCCGCGCAGATCGCGGGCCGCGAGACGCTCGGTAACGATCATAAGTTGGTAGTCCGATCTCCTTGGATTGCTAGTAGCAACGATCGCCCAGCCGTAAACTATGACTGATAGTAAATTCCCGCCCTGCGCCGACTGTAAACTTGAGACCAATTCATCAAAGTAATGATTCATAAGATCGATCCCCCACCTCTCAAACTCATCGACTATCGCTGGCGCCACGAAGCCCGCAGGCAAGGATAGGAGGCGCTCCCAGGGCCTTATCTCTCAGACTCACCAACTATCGCTGG
>DATCXQ010000063.1:0-16239 GCA_036565725.1 Blastocatellia bacterium | reverse complement strand
GGCGGCGGCGGGGCCTCGCATCCCTGAAGCGCCGGACCGGTTCTCTCCCGCGGCTGTCATTCTCAGCCCGGGGGGCGTCGTGCTTTACGCCACCGACCAGGCGAAGCAGGGCCGGATGTACGGCGAGGCCTTCCCCGACCTGAGCGACGTTTTCACGTCTTTGATCCAAGGGCAGGGTAACGGCTTTGACCGCGACCAGTGGGTCTTTTCGCATCATTTGCGCGAGGACACGTCGCCTAAGCTCTCGATCCTGATGATTGGGGATTACAGCAAGGGCGCCAGACAGCTAGAGTTCGACAGCTTAGTGCTCCTGCTGCTGACGATGTTGTTGGTCATTGTCGCGATGCTCGCGCTCTACTACCTGATCAGCGATATCACCGATTCGATCCGACGTGTGACGAAGGGCGCAAAGGCGATAGCCATGGGCAACCTCACATATCAGATCAAGATCAAGGCCAAGGACGAGACCCGCGTACTGGCCGAGGCGTTCAACCGGATGGCGGACCGTTTGCGCGAAATGATCCGCAAGGAAGGCGAGCAGAAGCAGTTCGAATCGTTCGCGAGGCTCTCTTCGGTATTGACGCATGACCTCAAGAACCAGATACTCTCACTTTCACTGCTGGTCAATAACATGGAGCGCAAGTTCGACCGCGAGGGGTTCAAGGAGGACGCGATGCGTACGCTCTCCGATTCGGTCAACAACCTGCAGAACCTGGTCGCGAAACTATCCGACCCTCGCACGCCGACCAAACGCTTCCGCGAAAGGTCGAACATCTCTCTCCTGGTCGACCGCGTCGTCCAGCGCACGGCGGCGCAGGCGTCCGGCAAGTATGACGTCTCGTCCGAACTAAAACCCGATCTCTTCGCCCTGGTGGACGGCAAGGCCGTCGAGCGCGTGATTGAAAACCTGGTTATCAACGCTCTTGAGGCGATGCCCGACGGCGGCAGCCTCCGCGTAGCGACCTGGCAGGACAACGGCACGGCGTTCGTCGCGGTGGCCGACACCGGCAAGGGCATGACCGAAGAATTCATGCGCGAGCGCCTGTTCCACCCGTTCGCCACGACCAAGAAGAAGGGCATCGGACTCGGACTTTATTCATGCCGCGACATTATCGAACAACACGGCGGACGAATAGACGTGGCGAGCAGAGTCAATGTGGGGACCGAATTTAAACTCATTCTTCCGATGAAGGCCGAAGATCTGAGCACCGGCGATTTGAAAACGGCGGCGGTGGGCTCCGCGCCAATTTGATTTATGCCTGAAGAATCGAAACAAACCGTGCTCGTGGTCGATGATCACGAGGCCGTGCGAAAACAGCTTTACTGGGCGCTGGAAGAGAAATATCGCGTTCTCCAGGCGGATTCGCGTCGGCAGGCTCTGGCGATGATCGAGACCGAGCCGATCGACGTGGTGCTCTGCGACCTGCGCATGCCGCCCGTCGAATCGGACATCTCTGAGGGGCTGGCCATTCTCGAGGCGGCGCGCAAACTCAACCCTTTGCTGCCGGTCATAGTCATCACCGGCGACGAGGACCGGGAGACCGCGCTAAAAGTCGTGCAGCGGGGCGCTTACGACCTTTTCCATAAGCCGTTCAAAATCGACGAGGTCGAGATCATCGTCCGCCGCGCGGCCAACCATTACTCACTTGAACAGGACAACCTCAACCTGCGCAAGGAGCTCGGCAAGGCCGGCTGGCAGGGCGGAATAGTCGGGTCGAGTCCGGCGCTGCGCCGCGTCACCGACCAGGCGCGCTCGGTAGCCGTCACAAGCGCGACCGTCCTGATCACAGGCGAATCGGGCACGGGCAAGGAGATGTTGGCGCAGTTCATTCACAACATCAGCCCCCGCGCCCGCTCATCCTTTGTCGCCTGCAACATCGCGGCGCTGCCCGAAAGCCTGATCGAGTCGGAGCTTTTCGGCCACGAAAAGGGCGCGTTCACCGGCGCCAACACGCGCCGTCAAGGCCGTTTCGAATTGGCCGACGGCGGGACTCTTTTTCTGGACGAGATCGGCGAGTTGTCGCCGGCCATGCAGGTGAAATTGCTGCGCGTGTTGCAGGAGAGACAATTCGAACGACTGGGCGGGAAACAACCGATCTCGGTGGACATTCGAGTCATCGCGGCGACCAATCGCGATCTGGAACAGATGGTCGAAGCCAATCAATTCCGCCAAGACCTTTACTACCGCTTGAACGTCGTCAACCTGGAACTGCCTCCGCTCCGCGAACGCCCTGACGACATTCCGATTCTGGCCACCCATTTCGCCGCGAAATCCGCCACAAAGCACAACAGGACGACTCCCACCTTCACCCCCACCTTAGTCAACAGCCTGTTGGCTTATCGCTGGCCGGGCAACATCCGTGAACTCGAAAACGTGATCGAGCGCGCCGTAGTGATCAGCGATTCTACCGTGCTGGACGAAAGGTTCCTGCCGGAGAAAGTAATCAGCCAGGCCAACGGCGTACAGAACACGTCAGCGCCGTCGGCCGTCCCTCAGTTGGAACTCCAAGACGGCTTGCTGCCTCCCGAGCTTTCGTTCGAGACGGCCATCCAGAATTTCAAACGCCAACTGGTGCGGCAGGCCCTGCGCGAATGCAATGGGTTGAGAACTGAGGCCGCGCCTCGACTCAAGATCAGCCGCCAATATTTACACCGGTTGATAAATGAATTGAATGTCGAGGGATGAGAAGGATGGGCCGTGCTGGGCTCGAACCAGCGACCCGTTGATTAAGAGTCAACTGCTCTACCAACTGAGCTAACGGCCCTTGCTTTGAAGATTGGCGATCGAAGTGGATCGGTCGACGGGGCGTATTCTTGACGATGCGGAAATCGTTGTCAAGACGGCTCCAGGACAAAGTTTCCCTTGCAGGATGCCGGCCGAAGTGAGAGGAAACCACGACGGATCGATCAGTCTTTGAATATCTGCGCGCGCAGTTCCTGCTCGCGTACCATGGCGTTTCGCAGGAGCGCCTCTTTTTGAAGGATTGTTCTTTCTGCCCTGGCCAATTCTTCGCGTAGTGTGTGCAGCTCTGCTTGAAGCGCCGCTAAGTGACCGAGAGCCTGACGCAGTTTTTGCTCGTGCGTCACCTCGAAGCGAGCGCTGTTATTGTGAGGCTTTTCGACGCGCTTCTCGAGAGGTTCCGGATGATTGACAAGTTGAATCGCTGCGCTCATTTTTTACTTTCTCCTGATTACCTCTATTTCGTTCTTGTTTTTTTGTTTATTGTTGATTGGGTCACGTTGAGTTCGCCCGGCAGGGGGACCGTTGAAATTGGCGAACTGGCTTGGCTCAACGTCGCTTCACTGCTCAGGGACTGGCCATTTCTCTTGCGAGCAAAATAAAATGCCCAACGAGACCGACGGCGAACCTTAGAGGGAGTCGACCCGATCCGGGTTGCCCGCGTATCTGTCCGGGTGTTTACGCGAGCGGTTCAGGGTGGGGCGGTTTTCATCCGCGGCGCATAATAGCACAGTCGTTTCTTAGCGCGAAGAAATTTTTATACGCGCCGACAAATTTTTGCCCCCATTTGATGTGTTAAGATCACGGAGTTTGATCGTAAACAGCGCCTTTCGGCGCTCTCAAATTTCAACTGAGGCTTTGTTAAAAATGGCAGCGCAGTTATTGGATGGCGCCGCGGTGGCGGAAGAGATCAAAAAGAGAGTGGCGGCGCGTGTGAAAGAATTGGAGCTGCGTGGAGTCAGGCCCGGCCTCGCGGCGGTGATTGTCGGAGACGATCCGGCCTCGAAAGTCTATGTCGGCAGCAAGGTCAAAACCTGCCAGGCGCTGGGACTTTATTCGGAGAAGTATGAACTGCCGGCCCTGACGACTACTGAAGAGTTGTCGGCGTTGGTCGAGCATCTGAATCGGCGTGACGACATTGACGGCATACTCGTGCAACTGCCTTTGCCGAAACAGATCGAAACGCGCCGCATACTCGAGGCGGTCTCGCCGGCGAAAGACGTGGACGGGTTTCACGCTGTGAACGTCGCCCGCCTGGTCAGGGGCGAGGAATCGCTCGTCCCTTGCACGCCCGCGGGGATCATGGAGTTGCTCGATCATTATCGGATTCCGATCGAAGGCTCGCGGGCCGTCGTCGTCGGGCGCAGTGACATCGTCGGCAAGCCAATGTCGATGCTGTTGCTCCACAGGAACGCGACGGTGACGATCTGCCATTCGCGCACGCGAGACCTCCCCGAAGTCACCCGCCAGGCCGACATCCTGATTGCGGCGATCGGGCGCGCGGCGATGATCACCGGCGATTTCATTCGCGAAGGAGCGGTCGTCGTCGACGTCGGGATGAACAACGTCACGACGACCGACGAGGTCAACCGCGTCTTCGCCGATCCCGAAATTCCCAAACGAATGGAGATCCTTGCCAAGCGCGGCTACACGCTGGTCGGCGACGTCGAACCGCGCACTGTCGCCGGACGGGCGTCATGGCTGACCCCGGTCCCCGGCGGGGTCGGGCCTCTGACGATTGCGATGTTGATGAAAAATACGTTGCGCGCCGCCGAGATGCGGCGCAGTTGAGAAGGGGTAGACTTAAGTCTGTCCATGCCATGATTTGGAGCATGATTTGGCGCCAGACGGACTTTCGCCAGACGGACTATTTGTTCACTCCTCGCGGTTATCTTCGAATGCTCAAAATCGGACTGACAGGCGGAATCGCCACGGGCAAATCTTATGTGTTGAGCGTGTTGAGCGAAATGGGCTGTGAAGTGATTGACGCGGATTCCATGGCTCACCGGGCGATCGAGCCGGGCCGCCCGGCCTATTTTGACATCATCGATCATTTCGGCCGCGACATACTCAACGAAGACGGCTCGATCAATCGCGCCGCCCTCGGCGCGGTCGTCTTCACTAACAAAAGCGCCCGCGAGCGCCTCAACGAGATTGTCCACCCCCGGGTTTACGAGGCGCAGGTGGAATGGTTTGATCAGGTCGCCCTGCGCGACCCGGCGGCCATCGCAGTCGTCGACGCCGCGCTGATGATCGAGACAGGGTCGTACCGCCGCTTTGACAAAGTCATCGTCGTCTATTGCGACCCCGAACTGCAGCTTCGACGGTTGACCGAGCGCAACGGCTTCACCAGCGAACAGGCGCAGGCTCGAATCTCGGCCCAGATGCCCTCCGAGGAGAAGTTGAAATACGCCGACTACTCTATCGACACGTCGAACGGGTTTGAAGACGCGCGACGGCAGGCCGAAAAAGTATACGAAGAATTGCGCGCGCTCCAGGCCGCCACGCCAAGTCTGCCACTTGAGAAAACAAAGTGATAGACTGCCCGCCGTCGAAGCTTTTGCAGTCCACACCGGTCGTCGAATGGCGGGCGAATCTCAGCCCCGTGTTCTCCCGCCGAGCTTCATCGCCTTTTCAACACAGGAGGTCATATGATCGAGAATCAGGGCGGCGGAATAGACGCCGGAACGCCGGCCGCCAAGGAACAGCCGGCGAGCGTCTTCGGCGCCGCCGAATCGGATCAAGGCGAATTGCTCAAGTTGACGCAGCAATTCAATTCATCGTCGTCGTGGTTTTTCTGGATCGCGGTGCTGTCAGTGATAAATTCGCTCATCGCGGTCTTTGGCGGCGACCTGCGCTTTGTTTTCGGCCTCGGCGTCACCAGCGTCGCCGATGCTCTCTCATTACAGTCGGGGGCCACGGGGAAGACCGTTAGCCTCATCTTCACGCTGTTGATGGCGGGACTTTTTGTGATCTTCGGCGTTCTGGCGAGGAAGTTTTTCCACTGGGCCTTCATCGTGGGAATGGTGGTCTACGCGCTTGACGGTTTGCTGCTGCTGTATGCGCAGGATTATCTATCGCTGGCAGTCCATGCCTTCGTGCTCTTCCTGCTCTCCAAGGGCGTCTCGGCGAGCAAAAAACTGGGCGAGTTGAAGCGCGGCTAGGCGGCGTATAAAACACACCACGTAGTAACGAATTTATTCGTTACTACATGGTTTTCCCGAGAGAGTTTATGGACCATTTGCGTAAAGCTACTACGGAAGGGACGTCGAATTACAAGAAGCGATTTAGCGGGGTCGCCGCCGAAGGCCATTTTCGGCAATCGCAGGGGTTGTGGATGTCGTCAATCGGCCTCGGCTCTTATCTCGGCGGCGTCGATGAATGGACCGACGCTGCCTATCGAAGCGCCGTCAAATACGCGGTCGAATTGGGTTGTAACGTCTTCGATACGGCGGCGAACTACCGTTGCCAGCGCAGCGAGCGAAATATCGGCGACGCGCTCGCGGATCTGTTCGCGCAAGGCGCGGCGGCGCGCGACGAGATCGTGATCTCGACCAAGGGCGGTTACATCCCGTTTGACGGCAATCCTCCCAGCAGCCGCCAGGAGATGATCGCTTATATCGAGGAGACATTCATCAAACCCGGTGTCTGCAAGTGGGATGATTTCGTTCAATCGAGTCATTGCATGACGCCTGGCTACATTGCTCATCAACTTGATCAGAGCCTCCGCAATCTGAAGCTCGAATGCGTTGACGTCTACTACCTCCACAACCCGGAATCGCAGTTAGCCGAAGTTTCGCGCGATGAGTTTTACAAGAGGCTGCGCGCCGCGTTCGAGTTTTTGGAGATCGCCGTGGCGGACGGCAAGATCTCCATGTATGGAACGGCGACATGGAACGGTTATCGGGCGCCGTTGGACAACCCGGAAGCTCTGTCGTTGGAACGAGTGGTGGAGACCGCGCGCGAAGTGGCGGGAGACCGCCATCACTTCAAGGTCGTCCAATTGCCCTTCAACCTGGCTATGGCCGAGGCTTTCACGGACGCCAATCAGACGCTCGACGGCGAGGATGTCACATTTCTGAAGGCGGCGAGGTTCCTCGTCACTGTCATGGCCAGCGCATCGATCCTGCAATCGCGACTCTCCGCGGGATTGTCGCCGATTATCGGCGCCTCTCTGAAAGGATTGCGAACTGACGCTCAACGCGCGATTCAATTCACGCGCTCGGCGCCGGAAATCGACGTCGCGCTCGTCGGGATGAGCGACATTGCGCACGTCAAAGAGAATTTGGAAATGGTGAAAATCCCTCCGGCCACAGAGGATGAATACCTGAGCCTATTTTAGCGCCGGATGAAAAAAAGGAGATGATTTCTTGAAACGAATTTTATCAATCGCGCTGCTTGTCCTCGCCGCCTCGCACCCGATTTTCGCACAGGCCAAAAACAGGGCCGCGGGCCAGGGCAAAGTCCTTAAGGCGCCCGCCGTCGAAGCCGAGTTGAAAAAACTCGAACGTGAATGGTTCGACGCCGTCGTGAAAGGCGGCGCCGAAGCGCTCAAACGCATTCTGGCCGACGATTTCGTCGCGCTCAATAACGACGGCAGTTTCATCAACAAGGCCAAAATGATAGAACTGTCGCAGGCGGGACTCGTCAAGCTCGATGAAATCAAAACCGACGAGTTCAATCTGCGGCTATACGGGAACACGGCGGTGGTCACGGGGCGCGCGACCTACATTCGCGATCAGAAGCCTCTGGGCCAGAGCAGCCACATCGAGACCTGGGTCAAACGCGTGGACGCCGGGAAAATTCGATGGCAAGCGGTCTCCTGGGTCTCGATGCCGATCAAAGCGTCTATTTTAGGAGCGAAAGCAATGACCACTGAATCAGGATTGAGGTACGAAGACATAGTTACCGGAACGGGCCCAAGCCCGCAATCCGGGCAGGAAGTGACCGTGCATTACACCGGCACGCTAGAAGACGGGACCAAATTCGACAGCTCGCTGGATCGCGGCCAGCCGTTCAAATTCAAAATCGGCGTCGGACAGGTCATCAAAGGTTGGGATGAGGGCGTCATGACGATGAAGGTCGGGGGGAAGCGTAAACTCGTGATACCGCCGCAACTCGGTTACGGCGCGCGAGGCGCGGGTAGAGTGATCCCGCCGAACGCGACTCTGGTGTTTGAAGTCGAGTTGCTCGACGTTCAATCTCAATGACGCAGGCCGGCGCCCGGCAATACCTATATCTCACGCCGCAGCGTGTCCCAGAAGCTGCCGCGGTAGACCTGCCGGTCCAATCCTTCGTAGCGGGCTTCTAAATCTTTATCACTGAGGATATGGCCTTGCATCCAGACTTCGGACGCGAGCCATCCGTCGACTTTCAGCTCGCCTTTGAGATCGGCGTGGTTGACGAGGACTTCGAGTCTCAATTTGCCGGCGTCGACGTCGATCAGAACCAGATTGCTTGCGGTGTGCGGATTTTTGATTTCGCGCCAGGAGAGGATGCGTCCGCGCACGGCGTAGTCGACCTCGGCCACCTTTCTGCGCGGGTAACGCTCGGCGAGTGGGGCGAAGAGCAGGTTCTTGGCCTTTGTGATCACCCGCGCGCGATAAGCCAGGCCGGAGACGGAGGCCGTGATCTGCCGGTCGCGCAAACGGCTCAGATCGACTTCTGTGATGTTTTGCAACTCGAAGACGAACTCGACGCCGGAATTGACCAACACCCCCCGCGCCACGGCCTCGCCGTCCTCTTCGTATTCGGCGATCTCCCAGGGATGTAGGCTGAAGATATGACGCGCGCGAAGGGCAGGACGGCAATCGGCGTAAAAGAGGCCTTCCTTCGATTCGTAGAGCATCGTCCATACTTCCAGCCCCGATCCGACGCTCCAGCAAAAACCGTGCAACGCGCCCTGTTCACGATTGGCCTTGGTCGCCACCCCACGCTGTTGCGCCTCTTCGGCGAGCGCCTGATAGGAAGCCTCATCGGTGATGTTGAATCCGATTGCGTGGAAAGGTTCGCCCATATTCCGGCCATGTCCCGGCCCATGCTCCGAGAGGAAGGTTCAATCTCAAGTTTTCTTCTTATTGGGAGCTTTCTTCGACGCCACCTCGTTGGGAGCGACATATTGGCGGACGCCGCGGACGTTGCGCGCGGGGCCGCGCTTAGGAGGCTGATTGCTTCTGACCATCTCTGCGAAAAGGTCCATATCGTAATCACATTCGCGTGACATCTCTTCGCGGATCGCTTGCAACTCTTCGAGAAACCTGGGGCGTTTATACATAACTCAGTAGGCAGCGGGCAGTGGGCAGTGGGCAGTGGGCAGGCGCTATTCACTGCCCACTGTCACAGCTCACTTACCAGAAATTCAGGCGTCACGATTTCGGGGACGAAGAATCCGGCGGCGGTATTGAACAATTTTATCCGCGCCTGGCGATGCACGTTCGCCAGATGGCCGAAATTCCAGGTCACCACATAATCGACCTTGTGAAACGAGGCGAGCGCGACGTGCAAGGCGTCGCCCATGTATTTCCGCTGAAAGATGCCGCGCCCGATGTAGCCATCGGCCAGTATCGCGGCCTCCTCCGTGATCTCTAACTGCGGCAGAGCGCTGATCAATTGCAAATAGCTGCGACGATACGGCTCGCGCGCGCGTTCGAGTTCCCTCGCGACCAGCGGTGAGACATATGCGAGGTAGTTCTTCAATTCATGCTCCCACCACCGGATTGTCAGGTCGCGGCGAAACGAATCGCCTTTGTCGAGATACGCGCCGATGACCGATGTTTCGAGGTAGATGCTTGTGATCATACAGCTGGTGGTTGGCGGTTGGTGGTTGGTGGTTGGTTGAGAAATGTACCTACCAACCACCAACCACCAGCCGCCAACCACTACTTATTCCTTCTCCGCCACCGAGATCGCTTTGGTCTGCGGCGTCAATTTGAACTGGTAACGCCGCAGGTCGATCACCACTCGGAAGTGCGCCAGATAGTCTCCGCCCAGAATCCCGTGTTGCTCGAATCCCGAAGTCTCGTTGACCGCTTCGAGGCTCAATATCACGGCGCGAGAGTTGTTCTTTCTCAAACCGTTGACAGTTAGCGCCGACAGCCCGAGCGTCTCGACGCCATCCTCGATGCCCGCGGCGCCGATGACGCGGATGGTCTCGCCTTTGATCTTCAGCCCCTCCAGTTCGTGGCGCTGGACGACGGCTTTCGAGATGACGGTCGTGGTCGCGCCGGTGTCGATGATGAAATTGAGCGGCCGCTTCAGGTTCGGCAGATGCGTCTCGGCGCTGGCCAGCCCGCCGCTGGTGCTGCGAATCGGGACCTCGAATCCGTTGATGAGGTCGCCGACGATGGGCGACGGATCAATCGGCTTCACGGCGTCGGGTGGCTTCACGGCGTCGGGCGGCTTCACGGCGTCGGGCGGCTTCGCGGCGTCGGGTTTGACCGGCTCTTCGCGTATCGGGGTGCGGTCGAGCGTCATCTGTTTAGCCTGGTAATCGATTGTCACGCCGTAGTTCGCCAGGACGGAGAGCCCGATGTAACCGTCGGCCTTTTCGATTTCCGGGGTGTCGGCGGCGCTGTGAATGGTGCGGATGTAAACAGGGATCGCGTCGATCTTCGCCTCGCCGATGGTGATCGAATCGAGCAGCCCGTAAAGGATCGGGAATGAGCCGTTCCCCCCTACCGCCCGGGCATTGCCCCCGCGCGCGACAGGTTTGATGCCCAATTGCGCGGCGACCGTGTCGGAAATCACGGACAGGCTTGCCCCGGTGTCGACCACGAATCGCAAGGTGGTTTTGCCGTTGATCGTCAGTCTGATGAACGGGCGATGGTTGATCAGTTCGAACGGGATGGTCGTAACCTCTTTGCCGCCCGTGCGATGAATCTTCGTGTTGCCAAGGTATCGGTAGAATTCGATCAGCCCGCGGATGCGCGCCCGGCGCTCTACGTCGGTCTTCGGAGTTACGTCGAGGAATCGCTGGTAGGCGTCGGCGGCCTCGTTATAATACTCCAGCCGCGAGCAGGCGCGCGCCAGCGCCAGGTAATAATCAGGCTCCATCGGGTCGATCGAGACCGCGCGCCTCAAACCGTCGTAAGAGTTGCGCGTCCGGTGCTCGTAGTATTCGATCTCGGAAAGCCCTGCGATGGCCAGCGCCTCTTTGTTGTTGAACTTGACGGCGGTGTAGAGGGCCTCGACCGAATTGCGGAACTCGCCAGAGCGCAACAGCGCGGTCCCGAGCAGCGCGAATCCACGCGAACTGAGCGGGTCGGCGACGATCACCTGCGCCGCGTTTTCGTAAGCCTCCTGCAGCTTGATCTGTTTGATCAGCGCGAAGCTCAGGCCCAGCCGCGCTTCCTTGTCGGTTTGGTCCTTTTCGAGCAGTCCCCGGTAGATCTTTTCAGCCTCGGTGAAGTTGGCCTTGCGTATCTCGCTCACGGCGCGTTTGAGCGACTTGCCGCGCGTCTCGGCCAAGGCGGAGGTTGATAGCAGAACGGCGGCTGATAGAGTCGTCAGAATCAGAAGGGCTTTCTTCATAAGTTAAATACCTCCTCTGGAAATATCCGGAGTGGGGAGTGGGGAATAGGGAGTGGGGAATAGGAGTCGAAGAAGTTACGCATCGCTTCCCCACTCCCCGCTCCCCATTCCCCACTCCCGTTATTTCAAAATGACGCCGGTTTTATTAGACCAGAGCAGGAGATCGAGTTCGTCAAAATTGATTTTAATATCCTCGGCGAATTTTCTCATGCTGTCTTCGACGGCCAGATACTTTTTTTTCGCGCCGGGGGGATCGGGAGAATCGATCACTCCGACCTCATACAGCGTCCGCAAAATGTGTTTATCCAGGATCGCGTAGCCACGATAGCCTATGTTTCTCAGGTAATGGCTGGCCTCTTTATAGCCGACGCCCTTGACGCCCGGATTCTTCGCAAAGAAGTCGCGACGCGCCTCAACGTCATCGCCGAACGAGTCTAGCCGCTCCCTGAGCCGCAATCCGCAATCGCGTTTCAGGAAATCCCGCGTGTGAACGACGTATCCAGCGCGCGCGTTCGGATAACGGTGCGCTCCCAGGAGCAGCCTTGTCAATCTCTTCTGTCCCGCCTTGAAGAGATGGGGGCGGACTCTCTCAACCGAATTCAACCCCATCCGCGCGCTCGCCCCCGCCGTGAAGATGCAAAAGACGAGTTCTTCGAACAGGAGCCCGTCGTCGCCTTCCAGCATGACCGCTTCGAATTCGGCGAGACGGCCGCGAATCGCCTCCCGTTTTTCGAGATAGGTTTTCTGCAATTCATCAATTACCGCATTCATTCGATGGTCAAATGGCGCATGGATGAATCAGTTCAATCCATGCGCCATAACACGCGCTAATTCCCTTTGCTTGCTTTCTTGGCGTCTTCGTCCTGGTATTCAATCTTCTTGCCTGACCGGGCTTCGAGAATCGGCAGCGTCGTCCGCACGATGTCTTTGCCTAATTCATAAACCACAACTTGATCCTTGCCATCGTTATCTTTGTATCCGATGGTCACGAAGTGTTTGCGCTTCTTCGAAAAGAGCAGGAACAGACCAGCCGGGCTTAGCAAGACTGCCGTCGCAATGGCGGCTCCGACTCTGCGCCCGGCCTTCTGGCCATACTCGATGTCAATGAATTGGTTGTAAGGAATCGAATAGACCTTTTTCTCGTTATTCAGGGTGTATTCGAACTTCAGATCTTTCTCGTCGCTGGTGTCGAGAGTGCCTTCAACAGCCTCTTTGGCGCCGGCGAAATCCTTATCTTTCATCGTGCCTCCGTTATAGGCGGCCTTTTTGCTATTGATGCCGGCCATAGCGGTCGCATTCAAAACAAGACAAGCGATCAGGCAGAGAGCAACGATCTTTTTCATATATTTTCCTCCGTTGATACAAGGTGAACAGGTGATCAGGGGGCCTGTCAGCCTGACGCGGATTGTAGCCCGAAATTGTCGGCGAGCGAAATACTACGGCTGATCAAACGACGGTGGCGGCTCTATGGTTAGACTTCTACCTCAATCAAATCTTCAGCCGCGACCGTTTGAGGAAAGACCGAGCGGGCCTCTTCCAGCAACAGGCGTATGTCGGGAAAACGCGAGCTGAAGTGCGTGATCAGCAAGCGGCGCGCCTTAGCTTCAATGGCGATCTCGGCGGCCTGAATCGCGGTCGAATGACCGAAATGATTCGACTCTTCGATCAGCTCCTCGGTAAAGGTCGCTTCGTGTATCAGCAAGTCGGCGTTCTCTGAAAGTTTCACGGCGTTGGCGCATGGGCGCGTGTCCAGACAGTAACTGACGACCTTGCCGGGGCGCGGCGGTCCCAGGACTTCCGACGGATGGATCATGCGCCCGTCTTCGAGCGTGATCGATTGGCCCGATTGCAACCGCGAATACAGCGGCCCCGGGGGAATGTCCAGCGCCTTCGCGCGTTCGAGGTTGAACCGGCCCGGCTTGGTCTTCTCTTCGAGCCGGTATCCGAGCGCGAAGATGCGGTGGTCAAGCGGGCGCGTCGTGACGGTGAATCTGGCCGATTCGTAAACCAGTTCCTGCTTTCCGCCGGCGAAATATTGCGCGTCGAATTCGCGCAGCCTGAGCGGGTAATTGACGTGGCAAATATTCAACCTGGCGAGCAGCCTCAAATATTCGTCGATGCCAGTCGGGCCGACCAGCGTCAACTCTTTTTCGCGCTGGTCGAGCGACATGGTCGAAAGCAAACCGGGCAGGCCGTTGAAATGGTCGCCGTGCAGGTGCGAGATGAAGACGCCGGCGAGCTTCTGCGGCGAAATGCCGGCGCGCGCGATCTGAGTTTGCGTCCCCTCGCCGCAATCGAACAACCACCATTCGCCCTCGCCGACCACGGCCAGAGCGCTCACGTTGCGACGGAGCGTAGGTTTGCCTGAACTGGTTCCGAGCGGAATTATCTTCATTTCACTTAGCCTTCGCGGCCCGACTGTTTTACCACTTGAGGCCGGTCATAGGCATTTTCCATTCTACATTTTCAATTGTCCATTCCATGTCAGGGGGATCTTGCGGCGAAAAATTAGCCTCTGACCGATGTGGGTATTGAAAATAGAGAATTGATAATCCGCCATCATTCAGCCCGATCACCACCCCAGCACACGTTTGCCCGGATCATTCCAGCGGTTAAGGATGACTTTGTTGTGAGTGTAAAAGTGAAAGCCTTCGTGTCCCTGAATGTGGAGGTCGCCGAAGAACGACTGGTTCCATCCCGCGAACGGAAAGACGGACATCGGAGCGGGCACGCCGACGTTGACGCCGACCATGCCGCAATTGACATGGCGCGCGAACGCGCGCGCCGCGCCGCCGTCGCGGGTGAAGATGACCGCGCCGTTGCCGTAAGGCGACTCGTTGGCGCGCGCGATCGCCTGGTTTAAATCGTCGACGCGCATCACCGACAGGACGGGCCCGAAGATTTCGTCGCGCGCGATCCGCATCTGAGGCGCGACGTTGTCGAAGATCGTCGGCCCGACGAAGAAACCCTCGCTCAACTCGGTCAACGACACTCCGCGCCCGTCCGTGGCCAGCTTCGCGCCTTCATTCAAGCCCAGATCGATATAGCTTCTGACCCGGTCGCGCGCCGCCGCGTCGATTACCGGCCCCATGTCCACATTGCTTTCGGCGGAGGGGCCGTCCGTCGGCCCCACGCGCATCTTCTTCGCCGCCGCGTCCAGGCTTTCGATCAAAGGGTCGCCGGCCTTGCCCACCGCGACCGCGACGCTTCCAGCCATGCACCGCTGCCCGCTGCAACCGAAAGCAGCGCCTATGATCTGGTTCGTCGCGGCGTCGAGGTCGGCGTCGGGCATCACCAGCATGTAATTTTTCGCCCCGCCTGCGGCCTGCGCGCGTTTGCCGTGAGCCGTCGCGGTTTCGTAAATGTATTTCGCGACCTTCGTCGAGCCGACGAAGCTGATCGCGGCGACGTCGGGATGTTTGAGCAGCGCGTCAACCGTCTCCGCGCCGCCGTGGACGACGTTGAAGACGCCTTCGGGCAGCCCGGCTTCGGTCATCAGTTCGGCCAGCCGCATCGGCGTCAGTGGGACTTTCGGCGAAGGTTTGAGGATGAACGCGTTGCCGCAGACGATGGCGATGGGAAACATCCAGAGCGGGACCATCGCCGGGAAATTGAACGGCGTGATTCCTGCGCAGACTCCGAGTGGATGTCGTTCGACGCGCCCGTCAATGCCGCGCGCGATGTTGTCGAGCGTCTGGCCCATCAACAGCGTCGGCGCGTGACAGGCCAATTCGACCATTTCGATCCCGCGCCGCACGTCGCCCTTCGCCTCTTCAGGCGTCTTGCCATGCTCGCGCGTGACCATCCGTGCAATCTCGTCGAAATTTTTTTCGAGCAGATGCGCGAAACGAAACATCACGCGCGCGCGTTCGACCACCGGAGTTTCAGCCCAGGCGGGAAAGGCTTTCTTAGCGGCCTGAACCGCCTGATCTACAGTCCGCGCGTCGCTTTCCGGCGCCTGCGCGATCACTTCGCCGCGAGAAGGGTTGTAGACAGGCGTATAATTCGGCGCCGTGCCCGAAATCAACTTGCTGCCGATGTAGTTGTCGCAGGTTGTGTCCATAAACTACCTCTATTTCTCAAACTTCAGATTCGATGATACATCACTGACATGCCGGAATCACATCGCTCCCATAAACCTCCACCGTCTGCTCCTCATCACCGCACATCAGATAAATATTGAATTGCGTCACGCCTGCCTCTTCAAGCTCCTTCAACCGACGTGTCTGTTCTTTGGCAGGCCCGACGATGCAGAAGCGGTCGACCACTTCATCGTTGACGAATTCGGCGTTGCCGCTTCCGACCTCGGCGTGGTGGAGATAGTCGTAGCCCTTACGTTCTTTGACGTACGCGGTCAACTCAGGCGGCAACTCTTCCGGCTTGTACCGCGAGACCAGGTCTACAACGTGATTGGACACCAGCGCCGGGAACCAGCGAACATGGTCGCGAGCCGCGGCCAGATCGTCGGAAACCCAGACCGGAGCGGCGCTCATCACTCTGATCTTCGAGAAATCGCGCCCGGCCTCTTCCGCGCCCTCGCGCACGAACTGCAAACACCATTTGATCAGATGCGGGTCGGCGAATTGCAGGATCACGCCGTCGCCGATCCTCCCGGCGCAGCGCAGCGCCTTCGGCCCGTAACCAGCCACCCAAACCGGTAGCGCGCCGGCGTTGGCCCACGCCATTTGTATCGGCTGCCCCTCGTATACGATCTGCTTACCCGCGCACAGGTCGCGCACCGTCTGCACGCATGCTTCCAGATCGGCCAGCGTCGTCGGGCGTTTGCCCATCACTCGGCGCGAGCTGTCTCCGCGCCCGATGCCCAGATCCATCCGCCCGCCGGAAATGCGGTCGATCGTGGCGAGCAGGCTGGCTGTCACCGTCCAATCGCGCACGGCCGGATTGGTCACGCACGTGCCCAACCGCACCGCTTCGGTGTTCGCGGCCATCAACGTCAGCAGCGGGGATGG
>DATCXQ010000039.1:0-9817 GCA_036565725.1 Blastocatellia bacterium | reverse complement strand
GCTGAAGCCGTAGAGGCTGAAGCCGTAGACGCCGAAGTTGGAGAAGAAGAAAATGAAGCCTCTGCCGCAGATCGTTAGACATAGGGCGGACTATAGTCTGTCCAAACTCCAGGGACGGACTGTAGCCTGTCTCACGGAACGAAACCGTGGAGACACCGACGAAGTAAAGAAAAAAGAGTGGAGCATTGGCGGCGCTTTATATAAATGAGTAAAGTTAGAATTTATGATTTGGCAAAAGAACTAAAACTCGAGAGCAAAAAGATTCTCGAGGACGCCCGACGTATGGGCGTTGACGTGAGTGTGCCATCAAACACACTTGAAGATAACATCGCGGCCAAAATCCGCGAGATGTATTATCCAAAGAAAGAGCAGGCCCCGGCTATACATAAAGCACGATTGATAAAACACCAAACTTCGCCCGGCGCTCCTGTCGAGCAACCAGCGGCGGCGCCGGCCGTCATCGAGATGGCGCAACAGGCGCCCAGGCCGGCTGAGGTCGAGCCTCCTGCGCGCCCGTCACAGCCGCCCACTTCTCAAACAACAACCAGGCAGCTCACGCCGCCGAAGCCAGTCTCCGCGCCGCCTGCGGCTAAACCGTCGCCGCCTGCGCCGCAGGCCCAACAACAGGCCGCCGCGCCCAGCGCAGAGCCGAAGCCCAAGGTAATCAAACTGACTCCGCCGCCCGCCGCGCAGCCTGCGCAAGCGCCCAAAGTCGATGTTGAACAGGCCGCGCCTGCGCCGTCTCCCCCGCAGGTTGAGGAAGAGCCGGTCGCGCCGCCGCAGGTCGAGCAGGTCGGAGAAGAACAGGTCGGGGTTTCAGCGCGGGCTGCTGAGGCCGCGCCAGTCGCGAAGCCGCAACCACCGGCCGCGGCGCCGAAACCGACGGGGACGAAAGTCATCAGGCTGAATACGCCGACTCAGCCGATGCCGAAGCCGGCGCCGCCGAAACTGGCGCCGAAGCCCGCGCCGAAGCCCGCGCCGAAGCACGCGCCGAGGCCCGCATTTGAAAAAGGCGCTGGTCCACGGCCCGGCACTGCGGCCGCGCAGCAGGCGAGGCCGGACTCTCGCGGGGCAGAACAGAAACGCGGACGTGACGGGCGCGATAAACAGGTCCACCTTCTGCCGTCGGGCGCCCAGCAGCGCACGGTCTACATCCCGCCGAAAGACCAGCGCCCCAAAGGCCGCCACCAACAGCGCCACAAGAGCGAGAGGGACAAGTTTCAGGAAGGCAATACGCAGAGGTTGATGCCGCGCAAACAACTCGCCGTGGCCCCTTCGGCCCGATCGGCCCCGGAAGCCCTGAAATCGGCCCGTCTGGTGGAAGGCAGCACGGTGCGCGAATTTGCCGAAAAGATCGAGGCGAAGCCGCGCGACATCGTGACGGCCCTGATGCAGCGCGGTGTGATGGCGACCATCAACCAGACGATCAGCCCCGACATGGCGAAAGACATCGGCAGGCAATACGGTTTTGACGTGGCCTTCGGTGATTACGAAGACATGATCGTCGAATCCGAATTCGAGATCACACCCGATGCGATGGAGGACACCGACCCGCGCGCGCCGGTGATCACAGTCATGGGGCACGTCGATCACGGCAAGACCAGTTTGCTCGACGCCATCCGCCAGGCGCGAGTGGCCGAAGGCGAGGCGGGCGGGATCACGCAGCACATCGGGGCTTATTCGGTCGACGTGCCGAACCCAGACAATACGTCCGAGATGCGCCGCGTGGTCTTTCTGGACACGCCAGGTCACGAGGCCTTCACGATGATGCGCGCGCGCGGCGCCCGCGTCACGGACATCGTCGTGCTGGTGGTCGCCGCGGACGACGGGGTGATGCCTCAAACGGTCGAGGCGATTGACCACGCGAAAGCGGCCAAGGTCCCGATAGTCGTCGCGATCAACAAGGTCGATAAGCCGGACGCCAACCCGGACCGGGTGAAGAAAGAATTGGCCGACCGCGGCCTGTTGTGGGACGGCTGGGGCGGCGAGACGACCATGGTCGAGGTCTCGGCGAAAATGAAGCGCAACATCGAGGGCCTGCTCGAAATGGTTCTGCTGACGGCGGACATTCTCGACTTGAAGGCGAACCCCAGGCGCAAAGCCACGGGCACGGTGCTCGAAGCTAAGTTGGACCGCGGACGAGGCTCGGTCGCGACGGTGTTGATTCAAAACGGCACGTTGCGCGTCGGCGACCCCTTAATCGCCGGCAACTTCTTCGGCAAGGTTCGCGCGTTGATGAACGAATTCGGCCAGCGCGTGCAGACGGTGGCCCCAGCCACGCCCGTCGAGGTGCTAGGTCTTGAAGGCGTGCCCGCCGCCGGCGACCAGTTCCAGGTCGTCGACGACATCGTCAAGGCGCAGCAGATCGGCCAGTTCCGCCAATCGAAGGCCCGCGTGATGGCCCTGGCCCGCACCGCCGCGCGGGGGCTCGACCAACTAGCCATGCAAATGAAGACCGGCGAGGTCAAAGAGTTGCTGGTCATCCTCAAGGCCGACGTGCAAGGTTCTGTCGAGGTGCTCAAGGACACGCTGACCAAACTTTCGACCGAGAAGGTCAAAGTCCGCATCATCCGCGCGGGCGTCGGCGCGATCACTTACGACGACGTGCTGCTGGCCAGCGCCTCCAACGCCACCGAGACCGGCGCGGCTACGGTGATTATTGGGTTCAACGTGCGGCCCGAAACCCGCGCTGACGACGCGGCCAAACAGGAGAACGTCGACATCCGGCTGCATTCGATCATCTATAAAGTGGAAGAAGAGATCCGCAATTCGATGCTTGGGCTGATGGAGGCCACGACCAAAGAGACCGTCATCGGCAAGGCCGAAGTCCGCGACGTCATCCGCGTGCCGAAGGTCGGCTCCGTCGCCGGCTGCATGGTTATCAGCGGTTTGATCAAACGCACGGCGCATGCCCGCCTGATCCGCGACAACGTGGTCGTCTTCGAAAGCGGCATCGGCAGCTTGCGCCGCTTCAAGGAAGACGTCAGCGAAGTGCAGCAGGGATACGAGTGCGGCGTCACAGTCGAACGTTTCAACGATTACAAGGTCGGCGACATCATCGAAGCCTTCATCACCGAGAAGGTCGCGCCGACGAAATTGGAGTAGGGAGTGGGAATCGAGGGGCGAGGATCGAAGATTGAGGATCGAAGATAATCTCTTTTCGATTCTCTATCCTCTATCCTCCATCCTCGACTCCTCACAGGCTTATGGCACATCGTTCTCAAAGGTTGGCCGAGGAGTTGAAGAACGAGATAAGCGCGATCATCGCCCAGGAAATCAAGGATCCGCGCGTGGGCTTCGCCACGGTGACTGAAGTGAAAGTGAGTCCCGATCTGCGCCACGCGCGCGTCGCGGTCAGCGTCCTGGGGACGCCCCAGGAGAGGCAGGAGACCTTCGATGCTCTCGTCCGCGCCACGGGCTACATCCGCCGACTTATCGGCGCGCGCATCAGGCTGCGCCATACGCCGGAACTGATTTTCACTTACGACGATTCGATCGAGCGCGGCGAGAGGATGATGAGGTTGTTTGAAGAGATGGAAATCGAAGATCAAGGATCGAGGATGGAGGATGGAGGATAGAAGATGTCAGATGTCAGATGTCAGTGAGGCATTTACACTGACATCTGACATCTGGCATCTTCCATCGCCATTATTGATATGCTAGGCCAGGTTATTGAACTGATCGAAAAACATCAGCGCTTCGCCGTCACTTCTCACATCCGGCCTGACGGGGATAGCCTCGGTTCTTCGCTCGCCCTCTGCTGGATTGTGCGCGGGCTGAACAAAGAGGCCGAAGTGATAATGTGCGATCACGTGCCTCACGCTTACTCGCGACTGCCAGGCGCGGACGAGGTCCGCGTGGCGCCTGACGTCGACCGCGAATACGACGCGGTCTTCGTCATCGAGTGCAGCGACGTGACGCGGCCCGGATTGCCGAGCCTCAAAGATCAGTTCGTCGTCAACATCGACCACCACTCAACGACCGAACTCTTCGGCGACCTCAACTGGATAGATTCGACCGCCGCCGCCGTCGGCGAGATGATTTATAACCTCGCCAAGGCCATAGGCGCGAAGATAACCCCGGAAATCGCCAGTTGCGTTTACGCCGCGCTGTTGACCGACACCGGATCGTTTCACTTCTCCAACACCACCGAACGAACCTTCAAAATCGCCAGCGAACTGGTACGTCACGGCGCGCAGCCGGCAAAGCTCTCGCAGGCCATCTTCTACAATTATCCGTACTCCAAGGTTCTCCTGTCCGGCGCGGTGCTTTCGACGTTGCGGCGGGACGAATCGGGCCGCATCGCCTGGATTACCATGACGCAAAAGGCCCTCGAAGAGAGCGGCGCCAACGAGGACGATTCCGACGGCATCATCAACTACCCGCTGACCGTCGGCGACGTCGAGGCCGTCGCCTTCTTCCGTGAAATGTCCAACTCCACCTACCGCATCAGCCTACGCTCCAAAAACCGCGTCAACGTCGCCCGAGTCGCCGAATCTTTCGGCGGGGGAGGTCACGCCAACGCCGCCGGTTTCACCATCAAGGCCGATTACCACAACCTCACTCAGGAAGTCATCGCGAAGCTGAGAGAGGCCGTGGCTGCCGCCCCGGCTGTGAACGGTCGCGAGATCAAGCCGCGCTAAACCACGTCCAAAAAAATTGATCTCCTTCGATTTGTTTGCTAGACTGCGCCAGACGTAAATCAGATCACATACAAAATCCGAATCAGTTTTAAACCTTCAACGTTCCCCTCAGAGGCGTCATGCGCCCGAATGCCTCCTGAGTATCAAAGGAGCGCATGGAGTCCAGCCTCAAGGCTGCCGAACTCCTCCAGCCTGAAGGCTGGACTCCATCCGCCGAGGAGTGATTATGCCCGTACGCGAAATATTGCTTCTGGGAAATCCGGAGTTATGGCGCCCGTCGTCGCCGGTGGTAGATGTACATGCGCGCGAAGCTCGCGACTTAATTGGCGACCTGGCTGCGACGCTCGACAATTTCCGCCGGCAAAACGACTTCGGCCGAGGAATAGCCGCCCCGCAGATAGGCGTCGGAAGGCGCATGATCTTTCTCAACGTCGGCGAATCGTTCCCGCTCATCAATCCGACGATTACTCGCGCCAGCCGCGAGATGATGGAGTTGTGGGACGATTGTTTCTCGATTCCCAACCTTATGACCCGCGTCCGCCGCCACGTCGAAATCGACGTGAGTTACACCGACGAGCATGGGGCGCAGCGCATGATGACTGCCTCCGGCGATCTGTCCGAACTGCTCCAGCACGAAATTGACCACATCAACGGAATTCTCGCCACAGACCGCGCGATTGACGGGCGCAGCTTCGCCATGCGCAACGTCGTGAGATAGGCGACTGGGGGTCGGGGCGACGGGGCGACGGGGTGATTTAAGCTTTCCCTGTCGCGCTGTCGCGCTGCTGCGCTGTCGCCCCGTCGCCTCTGTCCCTCCGTCTCCCCGCTGTTGTATAGTTCCTCTCTTGTTCAAATCAATCGAGAACCAAGGAAGAATTCATAAGTTCTATGTCAGATATTCGTGTTCGCTTTGCGCCTTCGCCGACGGGATTTTTGCACGTCGGAGGCGCGCGCACCGCGTTGTTCAACTGGTTGTTCGTCCGCAAGATGGGCGGCAAACTCATCCTCCGCGTCGAAGACACCGACATCCAGCGCTCCAGCGAAGAGATGGTCCGGGGAATTCTCGAAGGCCTGGAGTGGCTCGGCCTCGATTACGACGAAGGGCCGTACTTCCAATCCGATAACGCCGACAAGCATCGCGCCGCGGCCTATGAACTGCTGGAAAAAGGGTGGGCCTATCGCGACTTCACTCCGAAGGAAGAGCGCGACGACGCGACCGTCAAGCAGGTGACCGCCGAGGCCGCGCGCCAGGGAAAGGTAACGAATCCATTCCGCAACCTTTCGCCGGAGGAATCGGACGCCCGCGCCAGGAGCGGCGAACCGTTCTTCATTCGCTTCAAAACGCCCGAGGAAGGGAAGACCTCGTTCGACGACGCCGTCTTCGATTTGCAGGAGCGCGACTGCAAAGAGATCGAAGACCTTGTCCTGCTGCGCTCCGACGGGCATCCGCTCTACAACCTCTCGGTCGTCGTCGACGACATTTTGATGGGCGTCACGCACGTCATTCGCGGACAGGATCACCTCTCGAACACTCACAAGCAGGTCTTGATATATCAAGCGTTGGGAAAACCCGCTCCCAGATTCGCCCACCTGCCGCTGATCCTGGCGCCGAACAAGGGCAAACTCTCGAAGCGCAAGCATGGCGAGATCGTCAGCGTGACGACCTATCGCGACGCCGGCTTCATTCCCGACGCCTTCGTCAATTTCCTCGCGCTGCTCGGTTGGTCTCCGGCAGGGACCGAAGGAGTGGGGGACCGCGAAATTTTCTCGCGCGAGGAGCTGATCAATCTCTTCTCGCTCGAAGGCATTCACAAATCGAACGCGGTCTTTAACTTCACCGAAGGCGACGCGCGCAATTGGACCGATCAGAAAGCTCTCTGGATGAACGCCGAATACATCAAGACGATGCCGATGGAAAAATTATTCCCGATGGTGAAGTCGGAGCTACAAAGGAGCGGCTTATGGCGCGATGAGTACGAAGGAGAGCGAAGGGCCTGGTTCGAGAGGACGGTGGGCCTGATTCGCGAGCGGGCGCGAACGCTGGCAGATTTCCCGAAACATGGCCGCCCCTATTTCGTCGACGACCTCAACTTCGAATTCGACGAGGCGGCGGTCAAGAAGAATCTGCATAAAGATCCGGCCCTGAAAGAACTGCTTCCGCAGTTGGCGGACGCTTTCGCGACCCTCGACGAGTTCACACACGATTCGACCGAGGCCTTGCTGCGAGAATTCGCCGATGAAAAAGGCGTAAAGGCCGGCCTTTTGATAAACGCCACGCGAACCGCGCTGACGGGACAGGCCGTCGGGCCGGGTTTGTTCGACGTGGTCGCCGCCGTCGGAAAAGACCGAACCGTGGCGCGATTGAAGCATGTGGCGCAATTGGCGCCTGGCGGCCAATGATTGGAAGGGTGGCGCCACTTGCGTCAGGCCCAAATTGAACACGAACGTCGGAAGACCGGCGAATCCGATAGGAAGATCGCCGAACTGTAAGACGCGGAAAGGCCGGGCCATCGCCCGGCTTTCATATTTAAAGCGGATATCAGATCAGTGTACGGGTTCATAGAACAATGTAGTGATGAAATAAAGTCGGTAACTGGGTGATAAGGTCGGTAACTACGTTCCCACTAAATGGGCGTCCCGCAGATCCTCTTGACGCCCAGAGACATACCGCCCTAAGTCGATCAAGCACATCTGGTGGGTCTTTTCTCGCTGAAAATATCACGACCCCGGTACCTGGTAAGCCTTAGGATGCCGGTTTGCCGGAAACGAGCGACCGCCACAGATGACACTCTCATCAACCGCCTCGACTATTCTTCGCCCAGGTGAGCGCTCTCAGAATATCAAGATCAGCTCTTGCTCTTGGATGGCGAAGGCGCAAAGGGGCATTGGCCGGCGCCTCTACCCTCGTAACTCATTTTTGTTGTCTACCTATGGACATTCCAACTGAAGGGAGGTATCTTCTTTGCCATGTCCAAAGGAAGAAACGCAGAAGCGCAGAAATCGGAAGTCCTCCAGGGGACGCTCGACCTGATGGTGTTGAAGATTCTCGACGCGATGGGGCCGCAGCACGGCTATGGCGTCGCCCGCCGGATCGAGCAAGTGAGCGAACAAGTTCTGCAATTGAATGAAGGAACGGTCTACACCTCGCTCCTGCGGCTCCAGCAATGGAAATGGATCGCTACAGAGTGGGGGACATCGGAAAACAATCGCAAGGCGAAATACTATTCGATCACCAAAAGCGGCCGTAAACAGCTCGAACGCGAGACGGAGAATTGGGAGCGGATCGCCGGGGTGATCGGGCGGCTGTTGAGCCTGGAGGGGCAGAAGTAGAGATGATCCATCATTTGCGGGCGCTGGCGGCGAGACTTCGTGGATTGTTCGGAGATCGCAGTGCTGGGCGAGAACTCGACGACGAGATCGAGACACACTTGCGCCTGCTCACCGAGCGATATGTCCGTCAGGGGATGACTGAGGCCGAGGCCGCATGGGCCGCCCGGCGCCAGTTCGGAAACGTGACATTGCTGAAGGAGGCGAATCGCGAGATGCGAGGAATCAGATTTATCGAGACACTCGTTCAGGATGTTCGGTATGGCCTGTGGATGCTGAGGAGGAATCCCGGCTTCGCCTTCGTCGCAGTGCTGACGTTGGCGTTGGGCATCGGAGCGAACACGGCGATCTTCAGCGTCGTTAATGCGCTGATGTTGCGGCCGCTACCCTTTCCTGATCCGGAGCGGCTTGTCTGGGTGGAAGTAAACTCGGGGACGAATACCGGCGGTAAGGTCGAAGGCGGCCTCTTCTTCGATTGGCAGGAGCAGAGCCGGACGCTGGAGGGCATAGCCGCCCTCAATAGTAGCAAGACTGAGATTTATCAGGATAGGGGCAGAGCTTACACGCGGAGGTTTATCGGCGGCGGCGACCCGGACATGGTTGAAGTAGGCGCAATCACGGCGAACTTCTTCACCGTGCTCGGCGTGCAGCCATTCCCTCCAGGGCGCAACTTTATCGCAGCGGAAGACAGACGTGGCAGTGATCGCGTCGCTATCCTCAGTTACGAGTTGTGGCAGAGGCATTACAATGGCGATACGGAGATAGTCGGCAAAACGATCAAGCTCGATGCCGTCAAAACGAAGTCGTTCGGTGATTTCATTGTGGTTGGTGTGGCGCCGGCGAACTTTCACTACTTCTATCCATATGATGTGTGGGTCCCGATGGGGCTGGATCCTCAAAGGGAGCGCGCGATCGATGCCGGAGAGCGGACGCGCCTGCCGGTCGTGGCTCGGCTCAAGCCAGGCGTAACGCTTGAGCAGGCGCGTGTAGAGTTGGATACGATTCTGCAGCGTTACGAAATGACCAGGCCGGGAGAGAAGCCGCGAGTCGATCTCCGTACGCGGCTTGTACCATTGCAGGAGTATTACTTCGGCGATACCTGGCGCCCGCTGTTGGTGTTGCTGGGCGCTGTTGGATTGATACTGTTGATCGCTTGCGCGAACGTGGCCAATTTGTTGTTGGCGCGCACGTTGACGCGGCGGAAAGAACTGGCGGTTCGCTCAGCGTTGGGCGCCGGCCGGTTACGTCTGACGCGTCAGATGCTGACCGAATGCCTGCTGCTGGCTATTGCGGGAGGCGCATCCGGATTACTGCTCGCTTCCTGGCTTACAAGCCTGCTTGTGCGTACCTCAGCTGTCACCCTCGGCGAGATGAGTCGGATGGCGGCAATTACGATTGATTGGCGCGTGCTAGGTTTTACCATGCTCATCTCGCTCGTGACAGGGCTGTTCTTCGGTCTCTTGCCGGCGCTGCGATTCTCACGCCCGGATTTGAACGTCTCGCTCAAAGAAGGCGGGAGTGGCGGCGGATTTCAAGGGCGGGGAACGCGCAACGCGCTGATGGTGAGCGAGGTCGCGCTAGCAGTTATGTTATTGGTCGGCGCGGGGCTGCTCATCCGCAGCTTCGTCAAGTTGACCAGTGTCGATCCGGGCTACAGAGCTGAAAACGTGCTGACGGCCTGATGTCAGGACACTTTTGAAAAAAAGGCTTTGGTTTTCGCCGCGTGAGCGGCGGCTGACTTTAGCCCGGCCGTTTCAACGCTTGTCATTACCCAAATTTTTACTCGAAACACGTATGTCAAATCCTAGCCCGCGAATGCGGGCGGCAGAATAGAGCCTGGGGTGGAG
>DATCXQ010000037.1:0-5686 GCA_036565725.1 Blastocatellia bacterium | reverse complement strand
TCATCAGCCTCGTGGCCGCAGAAAGCGTCGCCGAGTTCGAACGAGTCGTGGCGCAGGGTTACCAGCAGGCGACCGGCCGCGCGCCAGAGATATACGTTTGCGATACGGCCGAAGGAGTTGAGCGATTATGACTGTTCTGGTCACGGGCGGGGCGGGCTATATCGGCAGCGTGGTGGCTGCGGAATTGTTGAAAGCCGGGCGCCGAGTCCTGGTCTACGACGACCTCAGTCGAGGCCATCGTCGCGCGATACCGAAAGGCGCCGAGTTGATCGTCGCCGACATTGCCGATCGAGCCGCGCTCGACCGCGTGTTTAAAACGCATCCGGTCGACGCGGTAATGCACTTCGCCGCGCTGATCGAGGCCGGCGAGTCGATGAAAAACCCGACCGCCTTCTTCCGCAACAACACGGCGAACGCGTTGACGTTGCTCGAAGCGATGCTCACGCACGGCGTGAAGAAATTCGTCTTCTCTTCAACTGCGGCGTTGTTCGGCAATCCCGATCGCGCGCCGATCGAAGAAGACGATCCTCTGCGCCCGACGAACGTTTACGGCGAATCGAAATTGATGGTCGAGCGAATGCTGGCGTGGCTCAACGTCGTTCACGGGTTGCGATACGCGAGCCTGCGTTATTTCAACGCCGCCGGCGCTGTGAGCGCCGATCAGGGCGAAGACCACCGGCCCGAATCACACCTCATCCCGCTGGTCTTGAAAGTCGCCCTGGGTCAAACCGAACACGTCAACGTCTTCGGCGCCGATTATCCGACCCCCGACGGGACATGCGTCCGCGATTATATTCACGTCCTGGACCTGGCCTCGGCTCACCTGCTCGCGCTCGACGCGCTGGAACGACACGATCGTTTGATTTACAACCTCGGCAACGGACAGGGTTTCAGCGTGCGTGAAGTGATCGAAGTCGCGCGCAAGGTCACCGGGCGTCCCATCACCGTGGCCGAGTCGCCGCGCCGCCCGGGCGATCCGGCTATTCTGATCGCCAGCGCGGCGAGGATCCGGCGCGAATTGAACTGGCTTCCGCGATTCCCCGATCTGGAGACCATCGTCGTCAGCGCGTGGCGATGGCATAGCGCTCATCCCCACGGCTACGGAGATTGAGCAGACTCTTCAACTTCTCCGCGCGAGGATTCTCCATCCAAAGCCGAAGACTTGGATGGAGAGGAATCGCGCATCCCTCTTGCTAAGGGCGTATTGGCCTATATAATGCGCCCCGATGAAACTGGCCGTGCAAATTCAGCTTCCGCCGGATTTTGAAACCTGGCCTTATTTACTCTGCTATTCAGCCTTTGGCGCAAGGTTGAGTCGCGTTCAGCAGCGCGCACGTCTTTTGCCTTTCCAGGGCATCAGACGCGATCTGCTATGCCACAGTTTTCGAGAAAAGACAAAGGCATTGATTCAGCCCGACTAAGTGATTGACTCGCCAGAGTTATGAACTACGATCTTTGCGAATATAACAATAGTCACCTTGGGATGCGATGCCAGTCCCAGGCTCTGAGGCTCGCGTTTAAACAGTTGATCCGAACGCGAAGACAGTGACGTGAGCAAACAAACCGCAAAAGATCATTGTCCAGGCGAACATTACGTGAGCGATCACGTCAAACTCGAAAGAGTTTAATTAACCGTGAGAGTGCCTGTTTTAGACACAACCAAAAAACCGCTAGCGCCGACAACGCCGCGTCGCGCTCGATTGCTTTTGAAATCGGGCAAGGCGGCGGTGTTTCGTCGTTACCCATTCACGATCATTCTTAAGCGAGAGATCGAAAATCCGACGACGCCCGATCTAAAGATCAAAATCGATCCCGGATCGAAAACGACAGGCGTCGCAATCATCAATCAGCAAACCGGCGAAGTTGCCTTTGCCGCCGAGATAGAGCATCGCGGGCAGGCGATCAAAGCCTCTCTGGACTCTCGTCGCTCGCTTCGTCGGGGGCGGCGTCAGCGAAAAACCCGTTACCGCAAGCCTCGTTTCGAGAACCGAACTCGCCCGAAAGGATGGCTCCCGCCTTCGCTCGAAAGCCGGATTGAGAACGTCTACACCTGGGCGCGCAGACTACAACGTGTATATCCGCTGAAAAGCGTCGCGTATGAGCTTGTTCGATTCGATATGCAACTATTGCAGAACCCTACAATCGAAGACGTCGAATATCAGCAAGGCGTCCTTCAAGGCTTTGAACTGCGTGAATATGTGTTGATCAAATTCAACCATAGATGTGTTTACGCCGACGCGAAAAGCCCTTGCGATGAGGTCTTGAACGTCGACCACCTGATCCCTCGTTCACGCGGCGGATCGAATCGAGCGAGCAATCTCGTTTGCGCTTGTCGAAAACACAACGAAGAGAAAGGCGCCCTGTCACTTGAAGAATATTCAAAGTTGCGTGGCGTCGATTTCTCACCGATTAAAGCTCAGGCGAAGGCGCCCTTGAAAGACGCCGCCGCTGTCAATGCGACAAGGTGGGCGCTCTTCAATCGCTTGAAGACTCTCGATCTGCCGATTGAAACGGGATCGGGTGGGTTGACCAAATTCAATCGAACAAAGCTGGAGGCGCCGAAGGCGCATTGGGTCGACGCCGCATGCGTTGGAAAGAGCACGCCTGAGAACTTGAAGATCTCGAACGTTCAGCCGCTTCGGATCAGAGCCATGGGGCATGGCTCGCGTCAGATATGCCGAACCGATAAGTACGGCTTTCCAAAAACACATCGCACACGCAAGGCAATATTCATGGGATTTCAAACCGGGGACATCGTGAAGGCTGACATTCCGAAGGGGAAGTTTGCGGGCCGCCATGTCGGCAGATTGTCGGCTGTACGCCAACGACCATCATTCACATTGAACGGCTTCGATGTCCACCCAAAGCATTTAAAGCGAATCCATCACAGCGATGGGTTTAACTATAAAATGAAAACTGTGGGCTGAACGCGAGAAACCCGCAAGGCGCTCGCCCACATCCATTGCGCTGCTGGGGGGGGGCGGCTCGTTCATCGCTCCCATGGAGCAGATTCACTCGAAGGAGGAACCCTCATATGTCTAAGAAGGTCGCCACGACTAAACCACAGGGCTCGGCGCAAGATTCCACACAAGCCGGAAGGCAGGAGGCGCCTCCGATCAAACTAGATCCACGGCAGATTAAACAGGCTAAGATGGTTTGTTGGCATGATCCGGGCCAGCTTTTGCAGACTGGCAAACAGGTTGTCATCTCCTCGATTCTCGGTCGCCACGCCGATCGCCGCCTGCTCGAATCCCTGACCGTTGGGGCCGAATATTACGATTTTTCAGGCAGTCAGATTGATGAAGAGCATGAAAAGAACCGAGATGACGTTATCGTCAAGGCCCGTCCCTACCCACTGCCTGAGGCGGCCGGAGAAGTGTGGATTGACTATGTCAGCGACGTCGGAGACGGCTGGAATTCCACCTACGCCGTCGCCCAACACCTGGCGCAGGAGCGGCTTAAAGTCACAGGCGTCGACCAACCTCTTCCCCGCGGGAACCTATTGATCTTCGGCGGAGACGGCGCCTATCCGACCGCCGCCCGTGACGTTTACCTCGAGCGACTGCAGAGGCCTTACGAATGCGCGTTTTACATGAAATGCCCGTCACAGCCGTACGCTTTCGCCTTACCCGGCAATCATGACTGGTACGACAGCCTCGCTTCATTCTCCGAGATCTTCAGTAGCTGGCTGGTGCAGGATTTCGCCAACGGCGCCTGGAGGACGCCTCAAAGCCGCAGCTATTTCGCAGCCAGACTGCCTCACGATTGGTGGATGTTAGGCGTAGACGTGCAACTGACGCATGACATAGACGAGCCGCAGGTCAAGTATTTTGAAGACGTCATCAAACACCGGATGCAAAAAGGCGACCGCGTTATTTTCTGTTGCGCCGAGCCGTTCTGGGTCTACTATGAACTCGCCGACGAGAAGGGACGGCGGCGCTTCGAGAATACACGACTATATCATCTGGTCCACAACCTGCTTAAAGATCAACGCCTGGCAGTCTACCTGGCCGGCGACCTCCATCATTATTACCGCGTCAGAGACGCGGCTGACGAATACGGCGATGACGGCGCGCTCCGCATCACGGCCGGCGGGGGCGGCGCCTTCCTGCACCCGACGCATGGCGAGATCGAGAAAGCCTTTGTGAGCGACCGCGACAGTGACCCGCCCAAGAGTTATCCCGATCCGAAAAAGTCGCGCGAATTGTGCAACCGCAATTTACGCTTCTGGTCTAAGGACGGATTCCCGCGCAAGAACTGGCAGTTCGGCATTCTGACGGCGCTCCTCTACTTGCTGACCGCCTGGTTCATGCTGTCCGGGATTGGTAAGGAGCGGCGTGAGCGTCTGCTCTATTACGCTCACGAAGCCGTCGATAAACTGGCGACCCTCAATCCGTTCGCGTCCGGAGCTGCGGCGGACATTCTGGCGATCGGAAGAATTTTGTGGAAAGCGGGTGCCGACGCCTGGGGCGGCGCGCTCTTCAGCAGTCCTTTCTTAGCGTTTTTAGTGGCGGTGGTGATCGCGGGTTTCGTGGCCTTCACCGATACGCATAAGCTGTGGTACCGCTGGGTTGGCGGGACGGCGCACGCGACGGCGCATTTGCTCTCAGCCTCCTTCATCGGCTGGTTGGGATGTTGGATCTATGTCGCCATAAGAAATCAATTGATCGTGTCCGCCGAACAAGTCGATTTAAGAGTGAGATTGCTGGCCGGGATTCCGGCCGCGCTCACAATAGCTTTGCTTGGATTCATCGCCGGCCTGTTCGTTATGGCCTTCTACCTGTGGTTTTCGCTCAACGTCCTCGGACGCCATTCGAATGAAGCCTTCTCTTCTTTGCAGATCGAAGACTGGAAAAATTTCTTGCGGATGAAGATAGATTCGCAAGGCGCCTTAACGATCTACCCGATCGGCATCGATCGAGTTCCGCGCGCCTGGCGCGAAGCTGTGGAAGATGATCGGACTTGTTCGTTATTCGTGCCGGACTCGGAGAATGACCGCAGGTTTACCGAGCCAAAGCTTATTGACGGTCCGTTGCGTTATCCGTCGCGAAAAGCGACGTCGTCCGTATGATATCGAGCGACAATCAGGCGCTTGACGCGTCGCAACAAAGTCATGCACACTCTGAAGGTAGATCGAAATGTCTAAGTTTGTACATCATATATTTGTCTGCACAAATCAGCGTCCGGCCGAGAATCCGCGTGGATGCTGTGACCCGCAAGGGTTGGGCGACCTGCAACTGGCCTTCAAAAAAGAGCTATCTCTCCGCGGGTTGAAAAATACCGTGAGAGCTAATCGGGCGGGATGCCTTGACCAATGTGAACACGGTCCAACAGTAGTCGTCTATCCCGAGGGGGTCTGGTATGGGGGTGTGAAGCCGGAAGACGTCGCAGAGATCGTCGAATCCCATATTGTAAATAACGTCCCTGTGACCCGGTTAATGCTCGATGATAGCTGTATTAACACGCCATCCTGCATTCATAAGCGGCCGCGAGAATGAGCCATATTGTATTCTGACAATCTGATGTCAGGACACTTTTGAAAAAAGCTTTGGTTTTCGCCGCGTGAGCGGCGGCTGACTTTAGCCCGGCCGTTTCAACGCTTGTCATTACCCAAATTTTTACTCGAAACACGTATGTCAAATCCTAGCCCGCGAATGCGGGCGGCAGAATAGAGCCTGGGGTGGAG
>DATCXQ010000771.1:0-6011 GCA_036565725.1 Blastocatellia bacterium | reverse complement strand
GACACGCTGGTGATCTTTATGGGCGTGAACAGCGCGGCGGAGATAGCGGAGCGATTGATGGCGCACGGACTCGGCGGAGAGACCCCGGTGGCGGTGATCCGCCGGGGAACTTATGAACATCAGGAATGCCACGTCGCCGCGCTCGCGGAATTGGCGCATTTGATTGATGCCCGCGCCGTCACGGCGCCCGCCATCATCGTCATCGGCGAGGTCGTGCGACTGCGCGAGAAATTGAACTGGTTCGACTCATCCAAAACCAAAGACCCGGCCCATCTCCCATTTTCCGTTTCACAGTTGTCATTCGCCATTGCTGCGACTGATTGAGCAATAGATTCACCGTGTGTCGGCCGCTTCCAGCAGTATTTCCTCGCGATGTTCATCGAACCTGGGCGCGAGGCGCCTGATGTCGCCTGGCGTGCGCGAGAATCGCACGGGGATTCCGACGGTTCGCACTTCGCCCTCCGAAGGATGTTCTTCGCGACGAAAAAATCCGAGCGCGCTCAAGTGTTCGTCATCGAGGAGGTCTTCGGGAGAGAGCACAGGAGTCATCGGGAGATCAGCGGCTCGGAGCAGTTCTACCCATTCAGCGGTCGTTCGCTCGGTCACGATCTCGGCCAACAGTCCGTATAACTCATCGATCTTTCGGCTTCGCAGCGCCGGATCGGTCACGCGCGGGTCGGCGGCCATCTCGGGTCTGCCCGCGGCCTCGAAGAAGCGCGTCCACTGTTCGGCGGTGTAGGGCAGCAAACCGATATAGCCATCCTTCGTTCGATAAGGCTTGCGGTGTTTCGACAATACGCGTTCGTATCCCATGCTCTCCGACGCCGGGCAGAAAGTGGCGCCAGACAGATGTTCGATCAGGGTGAACGAGACCATCGTTTCGAACATCGGGACTTCGATGGCCTGCCCCCTCCCCGAACGCTCGCGCTCGTAGAGCGCCATGGCGACCGCGTAAGCGACTACGCAGCCGACTGTCTTGTCGGCGAAGATGGTGTTGACGTATCGCGGGCCGTTCGAGTCGTTTTCCCCCTGCAATGAAGCCATTCCGCACATCGCCTGAATGACGTCGTCGAATGCGGGCCGACCCGCGTAAGGGCCTTCTTCCGAAAATCCATACGCGCCGCAATAAATCAATCGCGGATTGCGTTCGCGCAGACTCTCGTAATCGAGGCCGAGCCTGCGCATCGCCTGTGGCCGCACGGTCGTTACAAAGACGTCCGCGCCGGTGAGCAAATCGAGCAACGCCTGTCGCTCGTCGTCCCGCTTCAGATCGAACGCGACGCTGCGCTTGTTGCGGTTCAGATTAAGAAACGCCGCGCTCATTCCTCGGTTGCGGAACGGCGTGAGGTGGCGGCAGACGTCCCCTTCCGGCGGTTCGACTTTGATCACGTCCGCGCCCATGTCGCCCAGAATCTGGGTCGCATACGGCCCCATCACAACTGAGGTCATATCGATGACGCGGACGCCTGTCAGCGGGCCTGCCATAATTTCACCCTCTCCTAATATAGGTATAGGGACAGTTAGCCGCCGCAGATCACAGAGAACACAGAGAAATCATTATGTCCTCGGTGATCTTTGTGATCTCTGTGGCTATTTATCCATATGAAAACTGATATAAATCACGAACAGGCGACTATCATAACAAATCGGGCCGAAAATTTTCGGGAACCATTTATCGGTTGTCGCCCTATCACGCATGACAACCGTTAGAAATCCGGGTATGAACGCATTTGACACCTGTAGCGACGAGACACTGTTGCGGATGGCGATGGCTGGGGACGAGGAGGCTTTCACCCGGCTATACCGGCGCTTGCGCGGCGCCGTCTACCGGTTTGCGCGGCAGATGAGCGGGTCGCCGAGCGTTGCGGAGGACGTTACCCAGGAAGTCTTTCTGATTCTTTTACGCAAGGCGGAGCTTTATGATTCGCGGCGTGGATCGCTTTCCACATATTTGATCGGGATCGCCAGGAATGAAATTCTGCGCCGGCTGGACCGCGACCGCGCCTACGTTGCGCTGGCGGAAGAAGACGCATCGGCGGATAAAAATCCAGATGAGAACCTGATTGTTAAAAGCGACCCGTTGGGAAACCTGATGCGCGATGAGGAGATCGAATCGGTCCGCCAGGCTGTGTTGGGGTTGCCGTTGCATTACCGAGAGGTCGTCGTACTGTGCGAGTTGGAAGAGATGAGTTACGGCGAGGCCGCCGCGTCGCTCGGCTGCGCCGTCGGCACGATCAGATCGCGGTTGCATCGGGCGCGCGCGTTGCTGAAGCAACGGCTGCGCGGGGCCGCGGCCGGGGAACAGGGCAACAGGGCGCCCCTCGGATCAATCGAGCTGCGTGTATTGGATGAATTATGAGCTGCAGCAATTTTGAAACGATCATCATTGAGATCGCGCGCGACCGGTTGATGGACGCCGCGCCGCGCGAGCGCGGGCTGGAGCACGTTCGAAGGTGTACGCCTTGCGCGACGCTCCTGGTCGAAGAAAGGGCGCTCAGCCGCGATCTGCGCGCGCTTTCCGCCCGATGCTCCGCCGAGGAGATTCCGGAGCGCATTGAAACCGCTTTGTTGGCGGCCTTCCGCCATCGGGCAGCCGCCCCGGCCGTCGCGCCGCGAAGACGCCGTTGGTTGCTGGTTGTGGCGGCGCTCGCATTGCTGACATTCGGCATTTCGCTGGCGGGATGGATCGCGTCGTCTACCAAGCGAGAGGCCCCGGATCCTGGTTCGAACGACGCCCAAGCCGCTCCGACCTACGTCCCCGCGACGCCTGAAAAGTCCGGTCAGACTCCGCCGCAGATTGTCGAGTCTCGAAAACCTGATCGTCGCATTCTCGGCCCAGCGCCGAGGCAACATCAAAAGCGATTGGCGAGCGCCAATCGCCGGTCCTCGGGCGCCGACGCCGCGCGCGAATTCGTCACGCCGTTTTTCCCAGTTATGCAAGGCGGCGAACTGATCCCGCTTGACGGCGGGCAGCTCGTTCGCGTCAGGATGCCGCGCTCCAACCTGATCCCGTTGGGGATTCCAATCGATCAGGGACGCGCGAGTGAAACCATTAAGGCCGATGTGCTCCTCAGCAATGACGGGCTGGCGCGCGCAATCCGGCTGGTCTATTAACCGATAAGAGAGGAATTTATGAGAAGGCAAAAGCAGTTTTTGATGGCGGCGCTCTGCGCATTCTCGATGGTCGTCAATAGCGTGGCGGTCGTCGCGCAGAGCAAGGATAAAAAGCAGGAACCGAAATCGGACACTCAGCAGGCGCCGGAGCCTCCAAGCGACAGACTCTTACTGCCGCCGTCGGCCGTTTTTTTTAACATGGCCCTCCCCCCTCAGGACGTCTCATACACCGCGCCGCAAGTCCAATTCATCCACAACGAGTTCGGCTTCGACGGAAGCATGGTCAAAGGCGCCCCCTATTCGGCGGACGCTGTCACCGAAACGGTCCAAACGCTGGGCGACGGCAATCGGATCGTTCAGAGCTCCTCGGCCAAGATTTATCGCGACAGCGCGGGACGCACGCGCCGCGAGCAGACGTTTAAGGCGATAGGACCGTGGGCGGTCTCCGGAGAAAAACCGGTCATGATATCCATCAACGACCCGGTCGCCGGCGCTTCCTACAGCCTCGATTCGAATATGAAGACCGCGCACAAGATGGCGATGCCTCGCCTGGCCGACGTTGATAGATTTGCGAAGGTTCGCGCGGAATTGAAGGAGAAAATAGAAAAACAGAAGGCGGCCAATGGCGCCGAGGTCGTCGGCGTCGTCAATGAGGTCGTCATTAAGGAGGGCGCTAGCGTCGCTTATTCCTCAGTCGCTCGAAGCGGAGTCGCCACTGCCGCCGCCCCCGCCGCCGGCGGTGTCATCAGCGGCGTCAGGTCGGGCATGCCGATGCCGGTGGGGAATGGAGTTTTCTCCTGGACGAGCGACGCGGAAGTCAATCAGGAGCAATTGGGCGCGCAGACAATCGAGGGCGTGGCTGCCGAAGGCACGCGCACAACTTTCACCATCGCCGCCGGTAAGATCGGCAATGACCGCCCGATCGTGACGGTCAACGAGCGGTGGTATTCGCAGGAGTTGCAAACCGTTGTGCTTAGCAAAAACAGCGATCCGCGCATGGGCGAAACCACTTACCGGCTGACCAACATTGATCGCAGCGAACCCGATCCGTCGTTCTTCCAGGTCCCCGCCGATTACACAGTCGAAGAGGGCGGCTTTGGCCGCAACTTCTTCTTCCAGGAGTCGCCCAAAGTTGAAATACAAAAAAAGAAAAGAAGGCCGAATGAAAATTGACGGCGCTTAGCCGAGTCGGCCGCCTCGAAAACGCGTGGCGCGTTTTCGCATTTTTGAAGAAATATTCTATGGCAAAGGCGCCCCCGCTGATCGCGCTAGATCATTTATCAGATCGGTGTAGGGGCTAATGGAACGCGGATGACGCGGATAAGGCGGATCATCGCTGATAAGATCTAAAAAAGATCAGCGGGAATCCGCCTTATCCGCGTCATCCGCGTTCCATTGTAGGAATGTTTATTACGAATGCTGGCTACAGCTTCCCGTAAAAGAGCATTTGTCATTGTTCATTGCTCATTGTTTATTTGTCATTGGTCCGGACATCGCCCGATGAACATTGGGCATTGATTCGAGGTCTCCTCCGGCAATGATCAATATCAAATGACAAATGAACAATGACAAATGGAACTCTTCGTCTATTTCGCGATTTATGGTCTGTAGAGGATTACAGTAGGGAGCGTATTGCTGGGAGGCGCCGGAGTCATGCAACCGGCATAGAAGGAGACCGCATCACCTGGTCTCGTAGATCAGCGACCGTTGATTGCGACTGCCGACAATGTACCCTATAAGCGCCCCAGCCCCGGCGCCAATTGCTCCGACAATCAAGGCCCCAAGATCAGCGTCTCCTTCACCCCCGCCGCTTTTGGCGGCGGCGACGGACCCTATCAGGCCAACTCCGGCGCCAATACCAAGCCCTATCAGGGTCGCTCTTTTGGACGACTTCGAGACCACCCGATGGACTCTGAGCGCGTCACCACGGCTTATGTCCGTGGCTCTCTGCGTCTGCTCAATCGTCATGGCCGTGTCGGATATGTTGATCAGCTTGCCTTTCAAGGTTTGCCCATTTCTGAGACCCACCACCACTTCATCTCCGGGCGGAACTACTTTAATCCCTTCCCAGGAGCCTCTGATCGGATTAGGCATTACCTGAGCGAATGCGATCTGCGGTTTAGCTAACATGGCCATCAGGGCAAATGCGACGACTATCGAGCTTTTCTTTCTTGTCTTCATAATTATCCTCCAGGAGCGAGTAACCGAATCAATGAGAGCCTGCCAGACGCAGGCAGAACGGCTACAAGAGCCGGGATCTAAATGCTCTTTGTCATGGGCAACCCATATCAATTGGTTTCGTAGATCAACAGCCGCTTTGTACGAAAACTTATAGCTGCCCCCACACCTGTTCCGATCAGGCCGCCGAGTAGCCCGAGGCCTACAGTCGCCAACCCCGGATCATCAGTGTGCTCGGGCTCGACGAGGTTACCCAACAACGCTCCAACGCTCGTGCCGATCAACAATCCGAGGAGGACCCCTTTAATGCGTGACCTCTTGACCACCTTGTAGACTCTAAGCACATCTCCACGGTTTACGTCTATGCTATTTTTTCTCAGTTCAAGAGTCAGGACCGTGTCCGATGCGCTGATAATCCAGCCATTCAGAGTCTGCCCACTCCGGAGACGCACCGCCACTTTATCTCCGGACGGAACTGTTTTAACCGCATCCCAGGAGCCTCTGATCGGGGTGGGTGGGGCCTGAGCGAACATGATCTGTGGCCTCGCTATCATGGCCATCAGAGCGAATGCGACGACTATTGTGACTTTCTTTCTTGTCTTCATTCTTATCCTCGAAAGCGTTTACGGGGCTTTGTAAACGACCTCGCCTCTACTGCCGATAATCGCTCCGACTACGGCGCCAACGGCGGCGCCGACAGCCATTACTGGATACTCGAT
>DATCXQ010000030.1:0-30106 GCA_036565725.1 Blastocatellia bacterium | reverse complement strand
CTCCACCCGCGGCATGTCCCCGGCCGGAAGGTATTGGCCGAAGAAGCGATAGACGACGATCGTCACCACAACGATCGCCGCGAATAGAAGCGCGCCCAGTCGCATCGCTCGTTTGGACGCCTCCGGCGCGCTCCGGGCGATGTAACTAGCCCCGAGCCCGCCGAGCACCGCTATGCTGAACGTGAATTCGTACATGTGCCGCCCTGACGCTCGAAACAGACTGTAGACCGGCAATCCGTACAAAACCCGATTCAATCCCAACGGCAGGTAGTCGCCCAACGAGAGCGCCAGCGACACCGCGGCCGCCACCCCCCAGAACGACGCCAGCGATCGTCTCCTCGACCCGAACAGCGCCACCAGCGCCAGCAGCAGCGTCAGCAGCCCGAAATAGCCGCTCGTCTCGTCCATCACCCCTACTCCCCAGTACGGGACCCTCGACTGTGGCAGCGGCGCCCCACCGAAGAAGAACGGAAAGATAAACGTCAGAGCGTTCACGGGCGGGAATGAATAGGCGGAGAAGTACTGGTAGCTGATCTCAGCCCGCTCCCCCATCCGCAGTAGTTCGCGTTCGGGCAGCAGTTGAACCGCCGACATCAGCGCCCCGCATACAGACATCACCGCCGCCCCGAACAGGAACCTCCGCCGACTCTCGCGCTCCTCGCGCCGAAAGAACGAGAACAGGAAGTAGCCGCCGCAAACCAATATGGTGTAGAAATTCATCTGCGGCTCGCCCGCGAAAAGCTGCAGCGCGATGAAAGCCGCCCCCAGCGCCACCCAACGCCACGTCAACCTGCAATACAGATTCTCCACCGCGAGCAGAATCCAGGGCATCCAGGCGGCCGCTGCGATCCGCGAGGTGTGCCCCATGTGCGCCATCATAAAACCGCCGAAGGTGAAGGAGATGCCTGCCACCAAAGCCCCCACTCTCGTCATGCCGATGCGCCGCCCATAGAGGTAAGTCCCGACGATCGTCAGGTGGTAGGTGGTGATCACGACGACGTTCATCGCCGTCGCGGGCGAGAACAGGGCGAAGAGCCAGTTCGGCGGGTAGAGCGCGCCCGGATAGACGCTGGCCAGCAATGGCGTACCGGCGAAGATGTAAGGGTTCCAGAGAGGGAGATAGCCGTCCCGCAGCATCTGCCCGATCAAGATGCGGACGCCGAGGTTCTGCGTCAATCCGTCGCCCGGGACGAGAGTAATCTTGCCGATCACCGCCGGGAAGAAATAGAGGAGCGGGATCAGGATCAGCGCGGCGGCGGTCACGATGCGAGCCGGGAGGCCTGCGCGCTCTTTTTCCAATAAGTAATCGTCTGGTGTTGAGTGATCGCTCTCGAATTCGCCCCGCGGGCCTTTTGCCGAAAGGTCTTTCATAACTCCAAATTTCCACCGCATAACTTAACCCAAGACCAGGGTTAATCTACATCTTTTCACTAACTTTCTGCGCAATCACAATCAATGACAGGCCGCACGGCGGGCCGATCAAACGTTCGAGTTTAAGCAGCGGCACGAGGAGGTTTGCGAGATTGGCCTGTCCCGCCGGGATGTAATCGCGTTTGAGCAACCGCCCATTGATGAGCCATGGTAAAGTGGCGGCGAGACTGAAAAATTTCATTTCGCGCACAGCGAAGCCGGTCTTCTTCAGCTTATCGGCCAATTCGCGCTTCTCGTAGCGGCGAAAATGGCCGACGGCGCGGTCGAACGCGCCGTAAAGAAACCGGTGCGCCGGCACTAGCAGAGCCAGATTCCCTTCCGCCGAGAGCGCATCCCGCATTTGCGCCAGCGCGAAAAGATCGTCCTCGATATGTTCGAGCACATTCAAACAGACGATCGAATCGAAAGGATCGGCGACGAACTCATCAGGCGCTTTCATCGTCAGATCAAACTTTCCCACGCGCACATTCGGACGACCGGCGAACAACTGTTCCAGTTCGATTCGGTAACTAGGCACGACATCGGTTGCCATCACTTCCCGCCCTTCGGCGCAGAGGAATTGCGTGATGTTGCCTGTACCTGCCCCGACCTCGATCACGCGCCGTCCAAGCGCGTGGGATATGTGTTCGTATATCCAATGATTGTAACGATCAAGTTCGGCGAGTTGATTGAGTGTAGCCGTCAACACCAAACTCTCTTGAGCCATATCTCCTCTTAATTTAGTGCGTTAATTGAAGCGTTAATTGCCTCTCGGAACAAGGCTTAGGAATGCCTCGGCTCCTGGCGTTCGCGCTCGGGGGCAATTATATAAGGGGGGTATTTGAAAGAGGGCGGATTCTATCGGAGCGCCACGCTGAATGTCCAGATCAAATCTATGCAAAACGCCTGGCCTCAGGTAGAATTCGCCCCTCGTTACGCCAACAAACATTGCGCATCAAGAGTGTTTTATGGGATTGCCGGCAATTTTGAATGGCGCGCCGAAGCTGAATCGAATAGAGAATAAAGCCAACCAGAAATGGGGAGACTATCGTTCGAGTCTTAACCCTCGATATAAAAAAGTGTGGTTCGACATCGGCTACGCATATTTCATGCTGGCCGCAGGCTTAATGGTTTTCGCCTCAATCGAATTTTGGCTTCAGCGACGAAGATATTTTTTCCTGCCGATTCTGCCGGCGGGGTCGCTATGGGCGGGTTTTTGGCTTCATTATCTTTTATGCTTCTTTCACGAGGCGACACATTACAACATCCTTTCTAATTGCAAATATAATGATCGAGCCGCAAACCTGCTAATAGGGTCGCTAACAGGGTTGGAGATCAAAAGCTACCGAAGAACTCATTGGCTCCACCATGCGAACCTCGGGACGCCTGAAGATACTGAAACCTCCTACTTTGAGCCTTTGAAACTCAGGACGCTAGTCGGGGATCTGGTTGGCCGGTATCAACTAAACGTACTTTACCGTTACTTCAAAAAGGAAGTAAGGGCCCACTCGAAGCCTGCAAACAGCAGATCAGCTCTGGCAATTGCAGGTCTGGTACATCTGGGAGTTTCTCTCGCACTACTTGTTTCTGGATACCCTCTGACTGGCCTGATGTGGTTGATAGGGTTCTTCTCGTTTTATCCGATTTTCAACCGAATTCGACAAACCATTGAACATCGTTCCTATAATGCCTGCGAAACAATTGATTACAGTTCCGTCGACCATGGGGCCGAGAATCGGATATTCGGGAACGATCTCTTTTCAAGGAGTTTCGGCGCCGCAGGCTTCAACCGCCACCTTCTCCATCATTGGGACCCGGTCATCTCCTACACACAGTTCGATGCGGTGGAGAAATTCATTCTGCAAACCCCGTATGCTGAAACGATCGAAGAGAACCGGACTACCTACTGGCGGGCTTTGCGGGAGTTTTTGAAATGATACAATCGAATCAGGACGTGTGCCCCGTCTGTAACAATCGGGACGCAACGTTCTTCGCCCAGGCCAGGGACTTAGAGTATTTCACTACCTCCGAGACCTTTACATATTTGCGCTGCAGCGAATGTTCAACTGTCTTTTTGCGTACCCCTCCGGTTGATCGGCTACATGAGATATACCCGAAGAACTACTACTCGGCAGGCTCCGACTTCAACCAATCATTCTTATACAGGATTAAAGACATGCTCGAAAAACGGATGTTTCGCAAGATCCTGCGAAGCGTTCCCGGGGACTCGATTTCAGCTTTAGACGTCGGTGGGGGGCATGACTGGATGCTGAACACGGTTCGTGAGGCGGAGCCGCGGGTGCGCGAAACCTTCGTTCTGGATTTTGACGAATCTTCGCGGCGGAAAGCGGAAGAGGCGGGACACGAATACGCACTGCGCGCCGTCGTCCCAAAACTGGCTATCACTTGCTACTACGATTACTATCATTGCTCCACTCCTGATCTGTTACCGTGTTGCTATTTTGTATTGCCAGCCACTTTAACTCAGGCCGAGTATCAAGCGTCCTATGCATATAAAAGTAAAACGGCCCCATCACCTCATTCCATAGCCAAGCTTGCAAGCGTAGAGGTAAGGCAGGGTAAAAGCGAAACATTAGGCTACACGCAATCCAGCGCATCACGTTCCACCTTGTCAGTCTCCATTTCTTCATCGCTTCCCCTTTCCAAACGGATAAAGCGCCCAGCCCAACGCGGCGGCAACAATCGCGCCGAGAGCGCAAAGTTCTAATAGTAGCGCGTCGAAGATCATCGCAAGCCCTGCTCTTTCAGTTCGCGCGGAAATGACGGCTCGCGCGAGCAAGGTAATTGGTAGTTGCGAACGAGAGCGCCGATGAAGAGCGCGAGCATAACGACCTTGAAGAGTCTCATAACTTGCCTTCTAGTAGAGCCGCAATATCCAGCGCAGAGTAAGAGCGCCGCCCGAATAGTCCTACATCGTAATCAACATAGAACGTGTAATCGCCCCACAACCCGTTATAACCACCAATGACACCGCGTCCATAAACACCCCCTGCCATACTTCGAGAGCGGCAACTATGCATCGCTACCGCTCCCAGGTAATGGCGACCTATTACCGGTTCAACGGCGGGAATCGAACCCGCGCCACTTCAGCCCAACAGGCCACGGGCTACCACTACACTACGCGAACCGGGCAACCCTCCCGCCTCCCGATGCTCTTTGAGAACTAGCCCACGATGGTTGCGACTCGCGACCGGGCCAGCAGGATTGACGGCATTATACAAAGAAAATCCCGAAGATCGTAAAACCTTCGGGATACCCAAAAGGAGTGTTTCCACAATCCAGACAAGTCCGGCCTGAAGCGCGGCCTGGTGGCCGAAGTTCCGTGAAAAATGGATCGCCTTGAAGCGCGGATCGCGATCATGAAAACCATTAATGATCAGGTCGGAACCGTCCCGGCTGCCGTCGTCGACAAACAGAACTTCAAATGAGCCGCCCACACACTGTTCCAAAACTGCCGCGAGCCGCGCCTTCAATTTATCGAGCGTTTCACTTTCATTGTAAACAGGAAGAATGACAGAAATGGTTGGCCGCATATATTCGCCCGGTCAATCCATGAAGCGGTACTTGATCAAGGCCCATATGGCCGCGAAGCCGTCGCGCCACGTGATCTTCTTGCCTTCCGAAAAATCGCGTCCGTAATATGAGATCGGCATCTCGTAGAGTTTGTGTTTGCGCTTGAGCACCTTGGCGGTGATCTCAGGCTCGAAATCGAAGCGGTTCGACTTGATCTGGAGATTTTTGATCACGTCGGCGCGGAATACCTTGTAACAGGTCTCCATGTCCGAGAGGATCGAGTTGTAAAGCACATTGGTGATGAACGTGAGCAATTTGTTGCCGACGAAATGCCAGAAGTTGAAGGCCCGCGCGACCTTGGCGCCTGAAAGTCGCGACCCGTATACCACGTCGGCGCGGCCTTCGAGAATGGGCTTGACCAGTTCGGCATATTCGGCCGGATCGTACTCCAGATCGGCGTCCTGAATGATAATTATGTCGCCTGTGGCGTAAGTCAGCGCAGTCCTGAGGGCCGCGCCTTTCCCCATATTCTGCGCGTGGAAGTAGATTTTGTACGACCCGTTTTTGCGCAGGTCGTCCAGAGCCTCGCGCGTGCCGTCTTTCGACGCGTCGTCTACGATGATCAGCTCTTTACGGACGTCACCCAGGTCAGCAGCCTCGACGCGCTTGACGATCTCGTGAATAGTTTTCGCCTCGTTGTAAACGGGCATCAAGACGGATAGAAGTGGAGGACTTTGCATTTCGCGTAACTATTCCAATCAAAATTAATGCAGCGGATTACGATTTATTCAAGGCTACAGAGCATAGCCTATGGCTTTCAGGTGAGCAAGAATCGCTATCCGTCGCCTTGCTTCTTCAGGCGGCATTAAACAAAATGAGGACCGCAGGGCAAACCGGACCGCTTTACCTTGCTTTCTTCAGAGACGTCTTTCGAAAACACCAGGCGAACTGAAACGGTTTGCCTTACATTTTCAAAGGAGATTTTAAAGATGCGCGGAAAGACGCTTGGCTTATTATGTCTATATCTGATTTTCCTGTCCGTGTTCGTTTCGACCGGGAAGGCTCAGAAAGCCTCTCCGATCATCGGGCGATGGGATTTGACGGTTCAGGGCTCGGACGCGCCTTACACTTCGTGGTTTGAGGTCACAGACGCCGGAGGCAAATTGCAAGGGCGATTCGTCGGACGCTTCGGCAGCGCCCGCCCGATCAAGCAGATCGAATTCAATGACGGAAAACTCAAATTCAGCCTGCCCCCGCAATACGAGAATATGAAAGTCGACCTGGTCTTCGATGGCAAATTGATCGGCGCGAAGCTCGAAGGCTCGACCAACGGCGAAGACGGCGCGACGCTGAAATGGTCCGGCGCCCGCGCGCCGGCGCTCACCCCCAAAGCCGAACCGAAATGGGGCGCCCCGGTCCAGCTCTTCAACGGCAAAGACCTGACGGGGTGGAAGCTTCGCTCCGAAAAAGGCAAGGGATGTTGGAGCGTCGAAGACGGCGCGATGACCAACAGCCAGGGCTGCGTTGACATCATCACTGAACAGAATTTCCATGACTTCAAGCTCAGCCTCGAATTCAAACTCGCCGACCCGCAAGCCAACGGCGGACGGCCCAGTAACAGCGGCGTTTACCTGCGCGGCCGCTACGAGACGCAAATCGAAGACACTTACGGCAAGGAGCCTGAGAGCCACGGCATGGGCGGGCTTTACGGCTTCCTCACTCCGAAGGTAAACGCCTCGAAGAAGTCCGGGGAGTGGCAGAAGTACGAGATCACCCTGATCGGACGCCGACTGACCGTCACGCTCAACGGCCAAACAGTGATCGACAAAGAAGAGATACCGGGGATCACCGGCGGCGCGCTCGACAGCGCCGAGGAGAAGCCGGGGCCAATCATGCTCCAAGGCGACCATGGCAAGATCTGGTTCAGGAATATCGTTCTGACGCCTGCGAAATAAGACGAATCGCGTAAGGCGACTCATGAATATTCTTACTGTCAATCTCCTGTTCAGCACGCTCGTGTTTTGGATCGCCGCGAAAATCTACGTAATTCCGAAACTCGACAGACTGCCCCCCCAGACCATCATGCCGCCGATTCTTCTGCTGCATTCAATGCGGCATCTCGGACTGATGTTTCTGGCGCCGGGGGCTATATACCCCGGGATCCGTCCGGAATTCGCCTATCCGGCGGCTTTTGGCGATCTGCTCGCCGCGCTGCTGGCTTTGGCGGCGATTCCGGCCGTTGTGAAAGGCGCGAGAGGCGCCCGACTTCTCGTGTGGGTCTTCACCGTGGTGGGGTCGCTCGACCTGATCGCGGCCATAACGCTGGCGACAATCTATGGCGCGTCAGCTTATATGGGTCCAGCCTATTGGATACCCGCGTTTTGGGTCCCCGCTCTGTTAGTAACGCACTACATCACGTTTATTGTTCTCCGTAAACACTGGGTTGGATGAGCGGGAGCGGCCGCATGGTTCGCGCGTATTCCTTCTACTCCGAAAACGGCCGCGTGGCGGCGATATTTTTCGTTTTGACCGGCGTTCCCCCGCGCAACTCTCGCTAACCATCCAATTTGCGCTATAATTCGCCGCGCTTTTCGCACACAGTTCAGTCACGGTCAGTTTTTGCGCGCGGATCAGCGGCGCCTTGGCCACGGCGCAATCCCAGGAGGTAGAGATGAGCGCTCTCTTCAACTATGAAAATCACCTCTTTATCAGCTATGCCCACATCGACAATTACCACTTCACCGGTTCGGCAAAGGGCTGGGTAGACATGTTGCACGAAAGGCTGGAGATTCGCCTGGCGCAATTGCTGGGGAAAAAACCGACAATATGGCGCGACCCCGAACTAAAAGGCAACGACGTCTTCAACGAGACCATCGTCATCGAACTTTCAAAGACCGCCATCCTGCTTTCGATCATCTCTCCGCGCTACCTGCAATCATCGTCCTGCCGCCATGAACTGGAGAATTTTTTCCGTCTCGCGGCTCAGGAAGTGGGCGTCCGACTCGACGATAAACACCGAGTCTTTAAAGTCGTGAAGACTCATGTCCCGTTCGAGGACCACCCGCCGGAGTTACGTGATCTGCTGGGCTATGAATTTTACCAGCGTGACCAGGCCTCGGGCCGGGTGCGCGAATTCGAACATGAGATTGGCCCTCAAGGCGAAAAGGACAAACGATATTGGGACAAGTTCGAAGACCTGGTCTGGGATATTCAGGAGCTGATCAAGCGAATAGAAAGCCAAGCTCAGGCGCCTGCTCTGCCGGCGTCAGGCGCAACCATCTTCCTGGCCGAAACGACTTCCGACCTGAGTGAAGAGCGCGATAAGGTCAAACGCGAGTTGCAGCAGTATGGCCACCTGGTGTTACCCGACAAACCTTTGCCGTGGAAGGCGCCTGCGCTGCGTGAGGCCGTACGCCAATACCTGAAACTGAGCCGCCTCTCGGTCCATCTTATCGGCGAGCATTACGGCGTAATTCCGGAGATGGAGACCGAACGCTCTATCGTTCGCCTGCAGCAGGAGATGGCGGTTGAACGCGGCGACACGTGCGAATTTTCAAGGCTGATCTGGATGCCGCCGGACTTGCAGCCGAAGGACGAACTCCAGCGGAGGTTCGTCACCGATCTGCAAAACAGCTTCTCTTCTCACAACGGCTCCGAATTGCTCCAGGTCAAACTCGAAGACCTGAAGACCGTCATCCGGACCAAGCTGGCTCAAAAGTCTAAGCCCGCGACCGTCGTAAACCAGCAGGCGGGCGCGTCTCGCGTCTATATGATCTGCGATCAACAGGACGTTGACGCGGTCGAACCGGTAGTAAACCACCTCTTCGAGCAAGGGTGTGAAGTGACGCTGCCCCTCCTGGACGGAACCGAATCGGAGGTTTTAAACGACCATAAAGAGAACCTGCTGCTCTGCGACGCCGTCCTGATCTACCAGGGCCGCGCGAGTGAAGGCTGGCTGCGGATGAAGCTGCGCGACCTGATCAAACTTCCGGGCCACGGCCGGACGGCGCCATTGGCCGCTAAAGCGGTTTACATCGCCGCGCCGGGGTCGCCGTCGAAAGAACGCTTCAAAACTCTCGAAGCTCAAGTCATAAAAAACTACGGCGAATTCGCCGCCGCCGCGCTTGCGCCATTCTTCGCGCAGATCAACAAAGCGAAAGGAGCGTAACCAATGATCATGCGGAACACCGAATCCTTCGCGGAGATTACAACGCCCGTCAACCCTTTTCCCGGCTTGCGCCCGTTCGAGTTCGACGAGAGCCACCTCTTCTTCGGGCGCGACGGACAGAGCGAGCAGTTGATCGCCAAACTCGGCCGCAGAAGATTCCTGGCCGTCGTCGGCACGTCGGGCAGCGGCAAATCCTCTCTCGTGCGCGCTGGACTCTTGCCCACCCTGCTCGGCGGATTTATGACAGGCGCCGGCTCCGATTGGCGGATCGCGATCATGCGCCCCGGCAAAGACCCCATCGGCAATCTGGCGCAAGCCCTGAACGCCCCCGACGTTTTCGGATCGGAGTTCGCCGAGAACGCGGCGATCCAGACCGCAGTCACAGAAGCGACGCTGCGGCGCGGTGGGCTGGGGCTGGTTGACGCGGTGCGCCAGACGTTGATGTCGGAGAGTGAAACCCTGTTGGTCGTTGTGGATCAGTTCGAAGAGATATTCCGATTCGCCAGGGTCTCTCAAGGCAAGGAATATCAGAACGAAGCCGCAGCCTTCGTCAAACTGATCCTCGAAGCTTCGCGCCAGCGAGAGCTTCCGATCTACGTCGTGATGACGATGCGTTCGGACTATCTGGGCGATTGCTCGCAGTTCTGGGATTTGCCCGAAGCCATCAACGACAGCCAGTATCTGATCCCGCGCCTGACACGCGATCAATTGCGCGAAGCGATCACCGGCCCCGTTGCCGTAGGCGCCGGCCGGATCACGTCTCGCCTGGTCAACCGCCTGCTCAACGACATCGGCGACAATCAAGATCAACTGCCGATTCTGCAGCACGCGCTATTGCGCGGTTGGGATGAGTGGAAGAGCAAAAGTCACGACCATATCGCGCTTCCCAAGGGCCAACCCGACGGCGACGCGATTGACCTGTGCTGTTACGAATCCATCGGCGGAATGGCGGAAGCGCTCTCTCGCCACGCCGACGAAGCCTTCAACGAATTGCCCGGCCCCCGCCGGAAACTGGCCGAACAGATATTCAAAGCCTTGACCGAGAAGGGCGAGGATAATCGCGAAACCCGCCGCCCGCTCACCCTCGATGAAATCCGCGATATCACCAGAGCCGAAAAGAAGGAGATCATCGCCGTCGTTGAAGCCTTTCGCCTGCCCGGAAGATCGTTCCTGATGCCGCCCGCCGAAACCGCTTTGGCCGGCGATTCGCTAATTGACATCTCGCACGAGAGCCTGATTCGCAACTGGAAGAGGCTGTGCGAATGGGTGGAAGACGAAGCGCGGTGCGCGCGCACTTACCGGCGGCTGGCGGAGACCGCCGTGCTCTACCAAACGGGCGAGGCGGGTTTCTGGCGCGACCCGGATTTGCAGATCGCCATCAATTGGCGCCGGCGGATTGAACCGAATGAAGCCTGGGCGCGACGTTATCACCCAGGATTTACCGCGGCCATAGATTTTTTGCAGGCCAGCAAACAAAAACAGGACGAAGAGATCGCCGAACGAGAACGCCAACAGAGAGCCGAGATCGACCGCGCTCAACGCGACCTGGAGCGAGCCCAGGCTTTGGCCGAAGCCCAACAAGAGCGCGCCGAAGCCGAGAAGCGCCGCGCGATGGAAGAAGAGCGCCGCGCAAACGCCGAACGGCAAAGGGCCGAAGAGAGTCAGCAAAGGATCGAAGAACAGGCCAAAGCCGCTTCCAGACTCCGCCGCATGGTGGCGGCCCTGATCATGGTCTCCGCCATCGCTTTCGTCGTGGCCGCCGCCGCCCTGTACCTCTGGCGAGAGGCGAGAGGCGCAGAGCGGAAAGCCCTGGCCGCCGGACGAGACGCGCTTGAAGCGCGTAGTGAAGCGGAAGGTCTTGCCAACGACCTTAAGTTGAAAGTGGAAGAGCTTGATCGCAAAAATAGCGATTTGGCCGACGCGCGGCGCACGGCGGATGAGCAAAGGGACAGGGCCGAGAACTCGCGGCGCACGGCGGAAGAACAGGCGCGAATTGCGAAGGAGAAGGAGTTCGAGGCGAACGAAGAAAGGACGCGGGCGGATAAGGAAGCGAAAATCGCAATGGCGGCGCGCAAGGATGCGGAGGAGAAACAAAAGATAGCTGAAGACGCCGAGAAAGATTCCAAGGATAGCCTCATGAAAATGGAGTTTTTTTTGCGCGAACTTGAGACGGCGAACCAGAAGATTGCGACTCGGCAGAAAATCACCGACTCACGCCTGCTGGCCAAGACTGCGATTGATCAATTGGACGACAATCCGACGCGAGCTGTTCTATTGGCGATGCATTCGATTTCCAGATTGCTAGACGACGCGGCTGCAAAACTCGACCCGAAAGACTTTGAGGACGGATTGAGAGCGCTCCAGCAATCCATTCAGGAGTCATTTCTCAGAAAGAATTTTCTGGAAAGTGGCCGCACCAATATGCTCGGCGCTGTTGAAAGCGTGGCGTTTACCCCGGAAGGAAAAATCGTGGCGGCGACCAAGCACGGCCGCATGTTTGGGGGGCCGACGGTTACCATACGCAACCAATCTTCCGGAGTGAATTCCGAACTTGCCAATGAAGGGGCAGTTGTTAGTTGGGCTCCGGGCCAACCATTCACTCTCAAGCCCGACAAAAACAGGCTGGCGAATTCCATAGCGCTCAGCCCTGATGGCGCTTATTTTGCCATCGGCCAGGATGATGGCAAGATCAAAGCCCTGGATATAAGTTCTGAAGGCCGGGCGCCGATCGAGACGAGAGCGCATCGTCATCCGATAAACCTGATCACTCTCAGCAACCGTAGAGCTCACGCCACAAAGGGCCAACAAACCCTGGTGGCGAACGCCAGCGTTTTCTGGTCTTCATCCGTGACCGATTTAAACCGTCAAAAAGCCGATCGGCTGTGGCGGAAACCGACGCTGGCCGGCTGGGGGCGAATCGTTTTCGGCTTGGCGAGGAGCAATCATCTGGTGAGGGCGATCAATTTCAGCCAGGATGGCAATCTGGTGGCGATAGCTCGTCAAGACGGCGTCATCGAGTTACGTGATTCCCAAAAAGACGGGCGAATCTACTTGAAGTGGGTGAGTGATGATTACGATCATGAGCCGGTGTTGGGCCTGGCCTTTAGCCCTTTATACGGGCGCGGCGCCGACCGGCTCGCCACGGTATCGAAAACCGGAATAAAAATTTGGGATATTTCCCAATTGAAGAAGAGAAAGTATGGAATGTTTGAAGACAAAAATGACGACCCTCCAGAGATTGTGTCTGAGGCTATTTTTTGGGGCCGCTCAGACGACGCGACTGGCGGAATCGCTTACAGCCCAGACGGGCGCTTAATCGCCATCACAGCCAATACCGGAGCAGTTATGATTTGGGATGTGAGTGAGGAATACGGCGCCATGGCAAGCCCATTGGTTATCTTGAATCAGCGTAAAGGGCATGTCACCAATCTAACTTTCAACCCGTATTTCAAATCGGAGGAGTCCACATACCAGCTTGCGACCGTAAGCGCTGACGACCAGGCCACGAGACTTTGGGAGCTTCCCGATCTCCAAAAATTGCGCGATCTACAGCGCCTGGTGAAAAACCTGGAAACCAGCGCGGAAGAAGCTGATAAACATCACCTTGAGACGCTACTGAAAGAAGCTGAATCTTTTTTGCCTAAGAAGCGCCGGCGCCTGACCCCAAGTGAGTTTAACGATTACGTGAAACCGCGCGAATCCGGCGAACGGTAACTCGCCGACGTAGTTCGACCGAGGCGGCGCCACTAGAGCGGATTGCAAATGAGTTTACGGTGTCGGGCGATTCGTTTAATCGCCATGGGTACCGTACCGGAGCGCTCCTTCCCGTACATCCAATTGAAATCCGCTCTAGGCTCTCTGAGCGATCACGTCACGAATGAACTTCAAATTCGCGCCCATGTCATTTTCGATCGAGCCGGTCGGGGCGACGCATTCGAGCTGCGCCCATTTGTCGAAGCCGATGTCGGCCAGCGCGTTAACGACCGCGGCGAAATCGATCTTGCCCTGCCCCATGAAATTCGGGTTGTCTTTCAGGTGAACCTCGCAGATGCGCTGCGCCGTGAGCCAGCGAATCTCCTCGATGACGTCGAAGCCGTTCTGCGTCGAATTGCCCACGTCGTAATAGGTCAGCACGGCTGGCGATTTCGAGCGCTCCATGATCCGCGCGTTGTCGCGCGCCGAGATCGTGTCTTCGAGGCCGAGGATGATCCCGGCCTTCTCGGCCGCCGGCGCGATCTCGCGCAGCGCGTCTCCGACGTAATCCATCTCGGCCTGGTTTTGCAGCGCCCACTTGCCGAAGAACGGCAGCAGGATCACTTTTACTCCCATGGCCTTCGCGATCGGAATTGATTCGGCCACCCACTGCTTGCCGAGCGGATCGGATTTCAATCCGTTGACGTGCAGGATGTCCAGGCATAGCGAGGCTATCGGGAATCCGAGCTTTTTCGATTCGGCCAGGAAAGCCTTCTGCAACGCCTCGTCTTTCAGTTGCATCTGGCGGCCTATGCTCACCTGCACGCCGTCGAAGCCGATCTTTTTCGCCAGCGCGACTGATTCGATCTTCGCGGTCTGTCGCAGGTTCCAATCGGTCACGCCGACTTTGAACTTCACGCCTGTCTTCGAGGCCTGGGCGGCGTAAGCGGCGAGTCGTCGTTGCGAGAGCGCGGCGAAAGTCGCCACCGCGCCGGAATGCAAAAAGCGGCGTCTGGAGATTTGCATAGGGTTGACTCCTTGTCTCGATGCGGATTTTCAGTGGATATTGCCCGCACAGTGTTTGCCGGACGCCCCCGGACTGTCAAGACAAGATCAACTCTTACCGCGCCGATGCCAGTCCTGATCGCGCGCGTCCATAATCGAGGCGATTTCGCCGCATCAACTGCTGAGGATCGAGTCGAAGCTAGCCCTCCTCCTCCAGGGTGAGTGGAATTGAGATTCCCTCCCATGGCGGCGGTCGGGTTGAGGAAATATACATTCCTCCAACCCGGATCATCGCGAGAACACTGGCTGTCGTACCGCCTCAGAATTTTTTTCCTCATGCTGGACGAACTCAGTGCGCGAAAGGTCGTATGGCGCGTAAGTCGCCCAGAGAGATGCTTGTCATCGCCAGACATCGACGTAGTACGCCCTACTAGTGTCGTAGACTCCGCCGTAATAGATCTTTGCCTTGTAACCGTTTCGCCGGGCATAATTCGCCACCTCGTTGGCGCGGCGCAGCGTCGCATAGGGTCCATAGCGACGCGCCCGCTGAACCGCCACCGCAGATGTCGGAGGAGCGAACGCGTTAGTCTCCGATTGCCGCGCGATGGCGCGAGCGGGGGCGCCAGGCAGCGCCATCAGAATCAGCGAACATGCGGCGATCAGGAATCGGGTTTTGAGCTTATTCATGGTTTGTCTCCTTTTCATGGTTTGTCCCCTTTGATGGAGTATTTTTCTATTTCCTACAATCAAGAGCGGACGTAAACTATCGGCTCAAAACGTAAAGACTCTTCAACCTCGGAATTTCTCTCACGCTGCGCGAACCGAATGCGGGAAAAATCGCGGCTTCCTGAAACCTAAGCCGAGTTCAATGCAATCCTTGAAAAGTCCTGTCCCGAACTTTCATTCACGAAACCGAAGCGAAATGGTTCACGGAAAACGAAAAATTTCGACTTTGTTTGCGCTTGGGGTAAAATTTGCGTTCTTGCCGTGAGAGCAAAGATGACTTCGACGCCTGATGAAATCACTCGATTGCTGATCGCCTGGAATCAAGGCGATAAGCGCGCTCGCGATGAGTTGACGCCTCTCATCTACGACGAGTTGCGCCGTCTGGCGCGCGGGCTTTTGCGCCGTGAACGTCCTGGCCACACGCTCCAACCGACGGCGTTGGTTCACGAAGCTTTTCTGCGGCTGATAGACCAGAGCCAGGTTAATTGGCAAAACCGCGCCCATTTCTTCGGCGCCGCCGCGCGGTTGATGCGCCAAATTCTGATCAATCACGCCGAAGCGCGTCGGGCCGCCAAACGAGGAGGCGAGGCCGAACGCGTATCGCTCGACGATGTCGATCACTCCACGCCGGGACAGGAAATAAACCTGATCGCCCTGAACGAGGCGCTCCAACGTCTGGAGCGCCTCGATCCGCAGCAAGGCCGGATCGTCGAACTGCGTTACTTCAGCGGCTTGACCGTCGAAGAGATTGCGGAAGTCATAGGCGTCTCACCTGCGACCGTCAAACGCGACTGGAGCATGGCCAGGGCGTGGCTGAGGCGCGAACTCAGTCGTTGATCATCAGACAAAAAGGGCAAAAAAACTCGACTTTGTCGGCGCCTGAGTTAAAATTCGCGTTCTTGACGGATTGAGCGGTCTTTCGGCGCCGCTAGCATCCCGGCCACATGCTCCATCAAACGGCTCAGCTATGAAACAGCAGGAACTCACAAACGAACATTGGCGGCAGGTGAAAGAAATCTTTCAGGCCGCTGGCGAGCTTCCAGCCGCCGAGCGAAAGGCCTATCTCACAGAAGTCTGCGCGGGCAATCCTTCGCTGCTGACCGAGGTCGAATCGCTCCTCGCCGCGCACGAAGAGCCGGGCAGCTTTATGGATACGCCGGCCTTCAACCTCGCGGAGGATCCCGCGGGGGCCGCCCTGTTGGGCAAATCTCTCGGACATTATCGGATTCTGTCGCTGCTCGGTCGCGGCGGAATGGGGGAAGTATACAGGGCGAAAGACGCGACGCTCGGACGCGACGTGGCGATCAAGGCGCTGCCTTCCGATTTCTCGTTTGACCGGGACCAGCTCCGGCGCTTCGAGCAGGAGGCGCGCGCGGCGTCGGCGCTCAACCACCCGAACATCATCACCATTCACGAATTCGGGCAGGAGGACGGCGTCCGTTTCATCGTCAGCGAATTCATCGAGGGCGAGACGCTGCGGCGACGTATATCGAGCGAGCGAATCAGCGCCGCCGAGATTCCGGAGATCGCGATTCAAATAACCAGCGCCTTGAACGCGGCGCACGAGGCCGGGATCGTCCACCGCGACATCAAGCCGGAGAACGTCATGGTGCGGCCTGACGGGCTGGTCAAAGTCCTCGACTTCGGATTGGCCAAATTGATCGAGCGCCGCTCCTTCGACACAGTCACGGACGCGAATGAGTTGGCGGAAGCTACAACGGCGGCTTGGGGCGGCGGCGAGACGGGAGTGGTGATGGGCACCGTCAATTACATGTCGCCGGAGCAGGCGCGCGGACAGAGGTTGGACGCGCGCAGCGACCTATTCAGTCTAGGCGTCGCGCTATACGAGATGGCCGCCGGATGCGCGCCTTTCGCCCGCGCCACGGCGGCCGATACGATCGCCTCAATTCTGGAAAAGGAGCCGCCGCCGCTCGCGCAATTCACTTCCGAAGTTCCCGAGGCGATGGAGCAGATCATCCGCAAGGCGCTCAGCAAAGACCGCAAGGAGAGATATCAGACGGCGAGAGAATTGCTCGATGATCTGAAGAGCCTTAAGAGTGGAAACACGCCGGTCGTGTCTTCGCCGGCGAAAAAAGCGCCCCGGACCGGCGCGGTCAAACGGCGATTGCTCGGCGCCGCGTTTGCGCTGGCCGCCCTGGTCACGGTGATCGCGGGCGCCGTTTACTACAGCCGGGGCGACAGAACAATAGAGTCGATCGCCGTCCTGCCCTTCGTAAACGTGGACGAAAATCCGGATGCGGAATACCTGGCGGACGGAATCACGGAGACGCTGATCTACAGTCTCTCCCGGTTATCCGACCTGAAAGTGAGGCCGCGCGACTCTGTCTTCCGCTACAAGGGTCGCGGGCTTAATTCGCAGACTGCGGGGCGCGAGTTGAAAGTAGAAGCGGTGCTCGCCGGGCAGATCAGGACGCGCGGTGATCAAATAGTTATCAGTCTTGACTTGATTGACGTGCGCGATAATCGCCAGATTTGGGGCGCGCGGTACCAACGTCGGTTGGCCGACCTCTTGACTGTGCAGGCCGACATCGCGCGGGAAGTCTCGCAGAACCTGCGGCTGCGGTTGTCCGGCGATGAGCGGCGGCGCCTGGTCGAACGTTACACGTACAACATTGAGGCAAATGAAACCTATTTGCGCGGGCGCTTCTTATGGAACAAGAGAACCAAAGAAGACTTCGAGAAAGCGATCGAATATTTCAACCGGGCGATAGCGATGGATCCTGGCTTCGCCCTGGCCTACTCGGGGCTGGCCGATTGCTATCTGACTATGACCACTTATGGCATGTTTCCGACTACTGAGGAGGGATTCTCGAAGACGAAAGAGGCGGCGAAACAAGCGTTGGCGATGGATGACACTCTGGCCGAAGCGCACACCACGCTGGCCCACCTCGCGTGGCTCCACGAGTGGAATTGGGACGCAGGGGAAAGAGGATTCAAACGGGCGATTGACCTCAACCCAAATTATCCGACGGCCCATCAGTGGTATGCGTCTTATCTTTCAGCGATGGCGCGCCACGAGGAAGCCATCGCCGAGATAATGCGCGCTCAAGAACTCGACCCGGTTTCGATGACCATCGGTTTGGACGTGGCGAGGACTTTCTACTTCGCGCGACAATATGATCGAGCGATAGAGCAATCCCTCCGAGCCCTCGAGATGGACCCCAGTTTTTACAGAATCGGCGATTGTATTGAGATGGCTTATGAGCAAAAAGGATTTTATGACAAAGCTCTTGAAGCGCAGCTCAAGGCAATGGCGGCTCGCGGCTCGCGACCGGAAACAATTTCCGCATTGAAAGCCGCCTTTGCCGCCTCGGGTTGGAAAGGTTATTTGCGGAAACAGCTTGAGTTGATGAAAGCGGAGGCTGGTAAAAAGTCCCTTCCGACGTACTCCATTGCAAGACTTTATGCGCGCCTCGGCGACAACAACCAGGCTCTCGACTGGTTACAGAAAGCCTACGATAAACACTCCGACTATCTGGTCCTGCTCAAAGTTGATCCAATGTTTGACGAGACTCGCTCAGACCCGCGCTTCGCCGAATTGATGCGGAAGATCGGCCTCGCCCCATAAATTGATCCGGCAGCCGTGGCGCAAGCTGGCAGCCCAAATCCATGGATAATTAGGCGAAAATGCAGTTTCGGTCAATACCCATAGGCTATTTCATGATTTCGCCCCGGCGCCCGCCAGGTGAAAGTGGGCGTGGGCTGTGGCCCGGGCCTGCGTTATGACTCCGGGAGAATAGTGGCGCGGACTTCAGTCGGGGCCCCCGTCGTATCCTCGGGCCGCGCAGACTAAATTCCGCGCCAGTGTTAAGATCGATTCCATTATTTTTTAACCGTTTATTTGGGCTGGCAGCTTGCGTGGTTTCATCAACTCGCGCTTCTAAGAAAGCCCCGCAAACCGACAATTTGCGCTACGGCTGCCACGCAATCCCTGCTATGATTTCACGCGCTTGATCTAATTAGACTCTCCAACCCTGAAAAACAATATCGCGCCAAGGAGGAGGAATTTATGTTTCGCACTCTCTTCACTACCCGCTCATATTCATTGCTGCTCTGCGCATTATTTGGGATCTCAATGCTCGCCGCCGACGCGACGCAGTCCCTTCGCTTCAGCGCCAATGCGCAACAGCAGGATGAGAAGAAGGATGAAAAGAAAGAGGAGAAGAAGGAGGAATTGATGTTGAAGCCCGAGGGCAAAGTCGCGTTCACGACCGACGAAGGCACGTGGATGTCGCTGGACGTTTCGCCCGATGGGCAGACGATCGTCTTCGACCTGCTCGGAGACATATACACTTTGCCGATCGCGGGCGGCGAGGCCAGACGCATAGTCGGCGGGATGTCGTTCGAGTCCCAGCCAAAATTTTCGCCCGATGGCAAACTGATCGTCTTCACCAGCGACCGCAGTGGCGCCGAGCAATTGTGGGTCAGCAAGCCTGACGGCTCCGACCCGAAGCCGGTCACCAAGGGGCGCGGCCCGGGGATGCTCTATTTCCTGTCGCCTTCGTGGACGACCGACGGCAACTACATTCTGGCGTCGAAAGCGGAGCGCGGCATCGGGACATTTCATGTCTATATGTACCACAAGGACGGGGGGGCGGGCGTCAGCGTGGGCCCGCCGCCTCCGCCCCCCCCGACGCCGGGACAGCAAGGCCCGCCTCCAGCGCCGCAGCTCAACAAGATGGGCGCCGTGGCTTCGCCCGACGGGCGGTTCATTTATTGGGCGCAGCGCACGGGCCCGTTCAGCTACAACGCGCAATTCCCTCTCTGGCAAATAGTCCGCTTCGACCGCGACACGAGCGAGACCGCGAGGGTCACGAACGCGCAAGGCAGCGCGATGCGGCCCACGATCTCGCCGGACGGCAAGAGTCTGGTTTACGCTACGCGCTACGAAACGAAGACCGCGCTGCGCGTGCGCGACCTGGAAACGAACCAGGAGCGATGGCTGATTAACAACGTCACGCGCGACGACCAGGAATCGCGCGCGACCCGCGACACCTTCCCCGGCTACGCGTTCATGCCTGACGGGAAATCGCTGATCGTCCCGATTGACGGGAAGATCAAACGAGTGGATTTCGCCACGGGCCAGGCGGCGCCGATCCCCTTCTCCGCGAAGGTTGACATGGAAATCGCCGCGCGGCTGCGCTTCGATTACAAGGTTGACGACGGGCCGAACGTCAAAGCCAGATTGATCCGCTACCCGACGGTGTCGCCAGACGGCAAACGCCTTGCGTTCTCGGCGTTCAATAAAATCTACGTGATGGATTTGTACCCGTCCGGCCTCGCCGCCGGTCCGAAGCGGTTGACCAGCCTCCCGGTCGGCGAGTTCATGCCCACCTGGTCGCCCGACGGGCGCTACGTCGCGTTCGTCACCTGGTCTCGCGAAGGCGGTCACATATACCGCGTCGCGGCCGAAGGCGGGCAGCCGGAGCGGATGACAAACAAGGCAGCGTATTACACTTATCCGGTCTACTCGCCCGACAACACGAAGATAGTCTTCACTTCGGGCGCGATTGACGACCATCTCTTCGCCGACCTGAAGCACAATCATGAATTTATGTCAGAGACCGAAGCCGCGCTGCACGGCCACACCGACGGCGAGGTCACCGGCGCAGGCGGAAACACCGTCGTCGATCTGCGATACATATTCGCGAGTGGCGGAAATTCAATATTGATCGCGTCCGCGCAGGGCGGGCGTTATCCACATTTCTCGAACGACCCGAACCTCGTCTATCTGACGACCTCTCAAGGGCTGACCTCGGTTCGATTGGACGGGCAGGATCGCCGCACGATTCTGAAAGTCACTGGCGCCGGGGCTCCACCCAATCCGCCGCCCGCGAGCATGATCAAAATCTCGCCCGACGGGGCGCACGCCTTCTGCGAGGTCCAGGGCAAACATTACATCGTCACGATTCCGAAGGCCGGCAAAGAGACCGTCAACGTGAGCGTCGTAGGCGGAACCCCGCCGGTCCCGGTGAAGAAGATGTCTGCCGAAGGCGGCGACTACATCGCGTGGTCGCGCGACGGCAAATCGGTCACGTGGTCGTGGGGCGTGAAGTTCTACCGCCAGGCGGTTAATCAGACCGGGGAAGCCAGCGCGGACAAGCCGGAGAGCTTCAACGTCGTGGTCGAAGCCCCGCGCGCCAGGCCGAAAGGCGTGGTCGTGTTGACAGGCGCGCGCGTCATCACAATGCGCGGCGACGAGGTGATCGAGAAGGGCGACATAATCATCACCGACAACCGCATCACCGAGGTCAGGCCGTCGGTCAGAGGGAAGTCCGCCCTCCCCGCCGGCGCCAAGGTGATCGACGTGAGCGGCAAGACGATCATCCCCGGCCTCGTCGACGTTCACGCCCACATGTGGCCCCCCCGCGACGTTCATCAAACGCAGGTCTGGCAGTACCTGGCCAACCTGGCATACGGCGTGACGACGACGCGCGACCCGCAATCGGCGACGACGGACATCTACGCTTACGCTGACCTGGTCGAGACAGGCGAGATCGTCGGCCCGCGCATCTACACGACGGGCCCGGGAGTCTTCGATGCTTCTGGCCTTGACGACAAAGACGCCACGCGCAACTACATCAAACGCTACCGCGAGGCCTACCAGACCGACACGCTGAAAGAGTATGTCGCCGGCGACCGCATCGTACGGCAGTGGGTGGCGGCGGCCTGCAAGGAGTTCAGGATCACGCCCACGACCGAAGGCGCGCTCGACATGAAGCTCGACCTGTCGCAGATGATCGACGGTTTCTCGGGCAATGAACACGCGCTGCCGATTCAGCCGATATACAAAGACGTCGCCGAATTCGTGGCGCAGACCAAGACTTATTACACGCCGACGACCCTGGTAGCATACGGCGCGCCGTTCTCGGAAAACTACTTCTTCGAGAACACGGACGTCGTCGGCAACAAAAAGCTCGGCCGCTTCATCCCGCAGGAGTTGCTGATGACGATGCTGCGCCGTCGCGGCCAGTGGTTCCATCCTGAAGAGTACGGCCACAAGGGAATAGCCGAAGGCGTGGCCAAGATCGTCCGCGCCGGGGGCCGCGTGGGACTGGGCGGCCACGGCCAGATGCAGGGCATCGGCTGCCACTGGGAGCTGTGGAATTTGCAATCCGGCGGTTTGACGCCGATGGAAGCGCTGCGCGTAGCGACGGTCTTCGGAGCCGAAGCCATCGGGTTGAACCGCGACGTGGGGTCGCTCGAGGCTGGCAAACTGGCCGACCTGATCGTGCTCAACCAGAACCCGCTCCTCGACATCCGCAACACCAACACGATCCGCTACGTGATGAAAAACGGCGAGTTGTTCGACGGCGAAACGCTCGACCAGTTGTGGCCGGCGCAGAAGACGCTGGACAATCAGTATTGGTGGGATCGCGAGCCGAAGTAGTTTGGATGGTACGCGGATTTTACGGATTGTTACGGATGCTCACGGATTGATCCGCGGTGGTCCGTCGGCATCCGTCAAATCCGTGTACCATTTTCCGACTCAGTTTTACGCCGTTTTCCATACTATACGCCCGCCCACAATCGTCGCCACAGGCGCGCCTTTCAATTCCCATCCGCCGAACGGCGTGTTGCGGCTCTTAGATTGAAACTTCGAGGCATCCACCTTTATCTCTCTGCCAGGATCGAAGATTGTCACGTCGGCCACTGCGCCGACCTTCAATGTCCCGCGATCGAGCTTGAATATCCGCGCGGGATTGGTCGAGAGCAATTCCACCATTCGCCCGAGCGAGATCACGCCGTGATGGACCAGGCGGTCGAGCGTCAAACTCACGGCGGTCTCCAGGCCAATTACGCCGTTCGGCGCGCGGTCGAATTCGAGCATCTTTTCGTTAGCGTGATGCGGCGCGTGATCGGTGGCGATGGCGTCAATCGTCCCGTCGCGCAAACCTTCGACGACCGCGCCGAGGTCGGATTGCGAGCGCAGGGGCGGCGCCATTTTGAAATTAGTGTCGTAGCCGCTCTCGTAAACGTCTCGGTCGGTCAGCGTGAAATGATGGGGCGTGACTTCGCAGGTGACGGCCAGACCTTTTCGCTTCGCCTGCCGGACCAGATCTACGGAGCGCGACGTCGAGATGTGAGCGATGTGGACACGCGCGCCGGTCAACTCGGCGAGCGTTATGTCTCGCGCGACGTGCAGGTCTTCGGCCGCGCCGGGCAATCCGTTCAGGCCCATCAGCGCGGAGTACTCGCCTTCGTGCATCGCCCACGCAGCCAGGCCGCAGCAATCCTCGCAATGATCGACCACGGCGAGACCGAAATCGCGCGAATATTCCATCGCGCGTCGCATTATCCCCGAATCGATCACCGGCTTTCCGTCGTCGCTGATCGCCACGACGCCCGCCGTCTTCATTTCGCCGATCTCGGCCAGGTGTTCGCCTTTCGAACCTTGCGTGATTGCGCCGATCGGGAAGACGTTGGCGAGTTTCGCCGCGCGGCCCTGTTCGATGATGAAGCTCGTGACCGAAGAATTGTCGTTGACCGGCTTCGTGTTCGGCATGCAACAGACGGACGTGAATCCTCCTGCGACCGCCGCCCGCGCGCCCGAAGCGATGGTCTCCTTGTATTCAAAGCCCGGCTCGCGCAAATGGACGTGAAGGTCAATGAAACCAGGAGCGACAATCAAATCGGTGGCGTCGAAGATTTCCGCCCCTTTGACGTCCAGCGATTCATCAATAGCTTCGACACGCCCGTCACGGATGAGCAGGTCCTTCCGCTTTTCCAGAGACTGTGACGGGTCAATGATAGTTCCGTTTTTGATCAGGATCATAAAGACGAATGTTCAGCCCTTTTTGTCAGGAGCTAAGATCTTCTCTTTCTCAGAGTCGGTCTTGAAATACTTGAAGTCAAAATATTCAATCGGCCACGTCCGTCAGCTTTATAGAATCAGCGATTTTTGGTCGTGGCATGTCTTCCGGCAACTCCCAATATGGCCCTCGCGGCGTCTCGTGTTTAACGGCGCCCTTCGACCTTCCCGGTCTGAAGCCACTACATGACGGTCGTGTAAGCCACGCCGTTCATTTCCGCATACTCTTTTGGTATCACAAGCTTTCCCTTTCTGCTCATGGAGCGTGAATTGTAGTCGCTACAAGTTTATGGTCAAGCCGCGCTCAGCGTGATATTCCGCGTAATGATGCTCAGCGGAACAGCGCCAAAGGCTCAACGTCATGACGATTCACTCAGCGTCGGCGACGCCTCAGTTACCATCTACCGGCATGAGAGTTTAACGCCGCAACAGGTTCTCAGCCGCCTAATCGAACATTACAAAGCGTGGAGTGTAAATCGGCCCGGCGGATTGCGGCCCTGAATAGGAAAAGCCACCGGGTCACAAGCCCGGCTTTTGCTGAGACATATGTGTCTCAGGGTTTCGATGGCGCGGGGTTTGCAGGCAGGTTGGCGAGCGTCACACGCGTCAGGACTGTTTATGGAGAAAAAAAACAATGAACTTCCCAGAATCAACAAATAAGGCCATTGCTAACCTGTTAGCCCAGCTAGAGTACGAAGAAAAGCGAATTCGGACGATATCCCGCGAAGAAGCCATCAAAGAAGCCACCGAACAAAGAAATGAGTTAGTGGAAGAGATAAATATGACAGTGAAAGAGATTTCTTATGAAATAACAACCCTGCGGCATGATTTGAGGTGGCTACTGGCAATCACTCGTATCTATCGTTCTCTGCATGAACGATTCACTCGCTTGGTTCCACACCGCAAGTGGTGAATGCTTCGATTGGCGCGGACAACAGGCGTGGCGGAACGCCACAAGCCTGCACACCGAATTTACGTGGCGTTTCAGGACATGCCACGGCGAAATGCCCTACATTCAACACCTGTCATTTCGGCGCCGCAATTGCGCCTCGGATTGCGTCAAATAACGAGTAGAACCAATCGGCAAGCCTGGTGAGACATCCCATCCGGCTTGCCCATTTTTTTCCAGGCTTTTGTTTGAGACTTCCCGCCGTTTCCCAGCCGCCCATAGCCTTGACTCGCCCCCGCCTCATGCGCAAAATCCACTCACCGTTCAAGTGGCCAGGCTCATTAACAACAATGCGGGTATTTGGAGACTTACATGTCCGACTGCCCGCTTGTCCGACTCGCAACATATATCAGACTTCTCAAGCAATTTGAGCAGACCGGACAGGTCGTGATACCTGTTGATGATTGGCTTTGGTTTTTCGAGGCGCTGGCTTATCTCAAGCGCGACGGCAGCCAGAGAGAAATCTACTGCGCTTTCGCGGGAGAATACATAGTGTTCAGCAAAACGCCCATCGAACGGAAGGCGAAGAAGCAGCCAACACAGAGCGAGCGTTTTGAGTGACGAAACCGCCAGGCATAAGACGCCCTGCCCGGCTTTTCTCTTCACATCTCGAATTGCCGCGCGTAGAATTCGCTGCGCACGCCAGCCTATTCCGAAGCTGTAGACAATCACTTGCGAACAGAGGAAAGAAACTGACATGCAAAGCTATCTCTTCATTGGCGGCGCTCACGACGGCCTGAGTTTCCCCGTGGCGGACGACGCGGATTTTGTGCAATGGCCAGTCGGCGTCACGGATTCCGAGGTCTACGCCCGCGAATCTCTCAGCGTCGGCGACTCGTTCATTGACATCTTTCGGCATGAGAGCCTGACGCCGGAGCAAGTTCTTAACCGCCTGGTCGAGCATTACTTAAAGAGCGGTGTGTGAACCGGCCCGGCGGTCGCTGGTAGTCCGATACATAACAACCACAAGCACGGAGCCGGGTTAGTCACCCGGCTTTTGCTTATCGATTGGCGCGGAGTTGGTGAGATTGCATATGGTTGCGCCCGTCGCATGAGTTCCCGGCGCTTGCCCAGGCTGTCGGTGTAGCTGATTCTAATGTAGAGCTTCCCTGCCTTCTCTACGATGAATCCCTTTCTTTCTCGCATACCCGTTCTCCATACTCGCTTTGAGCAGTTTAGATTCCGGGTACGATGTCTCTACTCTCCACCCGCCAACAAATACAACACCGCCATCCTCACCGCCACGCCGTTCTCAACCTGATTCAGAATCACCGAGAACGGCCCGTCGGCCACGTCCGAATCGATCTCGACTCCGCGATTGATCGGGCCCGGGTGGAGCACGATCGCGTCGTCTTTCGCCAGTTCGAGTCGCCTTCGATTCAGCCCGTAATGAATCGAGTACTCGCGCAGGCTGGGGAAGAAGCCTCCCGACTGCCGTTCCAGTTGGATTCGCAGCATCATCACGACGTCGGCGTCTTTGATGGCTTCGTTGATGTCGCAGGCGAAAGTGACGGAGCCTTCCACCGGCGCGATCCGCTTTTCCAATCCGAACGGCAGCAGCGTGCGCGGGCCTGCCAGAACGACGTGCGCGCCGAGCTTTGAAAGCAGGTGGGCGTTCGAGCGGGCCACGCGGCTGTGCAGGATGTCGCCGACGATAGCCACCTTCAGCCCGGCGACGCGGCCTTTGGCGCCGCGGATCGTCAGGGCGTCGAGCAGCGCCTGAGTCGGGTGTTCGTGCGCGCCGTCGCCGGCGTTGATCACCGCCGCGTCGACTATCTTTGCTATCTGATGCGGCGCGCCGGACGACGAGTGGCGGATGACGATCGCGTCGGGCGCCATCGCCTGCAGGTTCAATGCGGTGTCGACGAGCGTCTCGCCTTTGACGACGCTCGAAGTCGAGGCCGAGACGTTGATCGCGTCGGCGGACAAACGCTTCGCCGCTATCTCGAAGCTAGTGCGCGTGCGCGTGGAGGCTTCGAAGAAAAGATTGATGACGGTCTTGCCCCGCAGTGTCGGGACTTTTTTGATCCGTCTCTGATTTACGTCACGGAAAGTTTCGGCGGTGTCGAGGATGAAATTGATTTCCTCGGGCGAGAGATCGGCGATTCCAAGAAGGTCTTTACGTTTTAATGGCATGCGGACCAATGGGGAGTGGGGAGTGGAGAGTGGGAAGTGGGAATAGGAAACAACATCTTTCCCTCACTCCCCACTCCCCATTCCCCACTCCCCGACTCACTTCTGTTCAACGAGCAGCACCTGCTCCGTCTCGTCAAACTCCGGGAGCATCACTTTGATGATCTCTTTCTCAGTTGTCGTGACGAACTTGCCGATGTAATCGGCCTGGATCGGCAACTCGCGCCAGCCGCGGTCAATGAGCACGGCCAGTTGCACGCGGCGTGGGCGGCCGAAATCGATCAACTCGTCCATCGCGGCGCGGATCGTGCGGCCGGTGTAAAGCACGTCGTCAACCAGGATGATCGTCTTACCAGTGATGTTCGCCGGCAATTCGGTCTTGTTGACTACGGGCCGTTCGCCGACGGTACTCAGGTCGTCGCGGTAAAGCGTGATGTCCAGCGCCCCGGTCGCCACGTCTACGCTGTCCATCTCCCTGATTCTGGACGCCAGCCGTTCGGCCAGCGGCACTCCCCGCCGCCTGATTCCGACCAGCAGCACGTTCGACATGTCGGGATTGTTCTCGACTATCTGCGAAGCGATTCGGGCCAGCACGCGGTTCATGTCGGCCATTGACATCACACATGATTTTTCGACGAATTCCATCTTTACGCCTCCGGAGTGTTTCTTGTGGGCGTCAGAAACGATCTCGCCACAAATATCAACGCACTCGTTACAAATGTAGACCGAAGGACCGGCAATGAGCTTTTTAACCTCGCTTTGGCCCTTGCCGCAAAAGCTACAGCGCAGCTTATCATCGCTTTGTCGCATTATCCGGCGGCCTCCACTCGGAGTAGGGGCAGACCTGTGTGTCTGCCCCTGATTGGGTTTACATGCGGACTGAACCTGCGTGGAATATAACATCGCTCATAAGCGTTTCGCCAGTTCGGCCTGAAACGCGCGGATGCGGCGCGCGTTGGTTCCAAGATCGCCTTTGCCCAGGTGCGATTTCGAGCGGACGTTGACGATCGTGGCGTCGCCTTCGCGGGTCACGGTCACGGTCACGTCGTCTTTGAATTTGAGGTATTTGAATGGCGGGGTCGTGGCGATGGCTTCGATGATCCCCTGACCGCGATCCATCTCCCGCATCTCCCAGCCCATCGCCTGCGCGGCGTTCGTCGCAGCCTCGAAGACCTTGTCAAAGGGCTGGTTGAAACGCTGCGGCTGGATGTCCGGATATTCGGGCGTCGCGCCCGTTTTGACGTCGTTCACGCGCGGCCATATCAACCGGAGCATGAATGGAGAACTGGCCAGCAAGACCAGCGCAACGACGCTTCCCGCGATAACTTTATTGGCATTCATAGATTCGTCTGATCGTTTTTGCCCCGCAGGTCGAATAAAGGCAACGATACACGGAGCGAGGAAAACTGTAAATGTCTTTGCCACGTCCGATTTCGGTCTGCTAGACTCAGGCTTACTTCCCTTACTCCCAATGCAGATTCCGCTGTTTTGACAGCGCATTCCCCGCAATGATCGACACTGTAACGACTGTTGAACGCAACGATCTGATCTTACCCGAGCCCGACGGCGGGTCCGGCGTCGGCTCCGGGCGCATGTACGGCTATCTGCGATTGCGCCTCGACCGGGAGATTCCAGTATTGCCGGGCCAGTTCGCGATGATCAAGCCACACGGAATCGCCGAGCCGCTGCTGCGCCGCGCGATGGCCTATTACCGCAGCATGACCGCGGAAGACGCGCCCTGCGTCGATTTCATTTACCAGATTCTGGGGCGCGGCACGCGGGCGCTGGCGAATTTGAGGCCCGAAGACAAGGTGGATTTTCTCGGCTCGCTGGGGAACACCTATGACATCGAAGCGGCGCGCGGACGCGATGCGCTGCTGGTGGCGGGCGGCGTCGGCTCGGCGGCGCTGTTTATGTTGGCGGAAGAATTGGTCAAGCGGGACGCGCGCGTGAAACTATTCATCGGCGGCGCGAGCCGCGGCGATCTTTGCGGACTTGGCGATTTCATCGGGCTGCTGCGGGAGGAGAACGTCATTTGCGCGACTGTGGACGGTAGTCTGGGCGAGGCGAGCTTCGTCACCGCGCCGCTCGAAAGACACTTGCAACGCGGGAGCGGAGCGCGGACGATCATTTACGCTTGCGGCCCCGACCCGATGCTGCATCGAGTAGCGCAGATCGCCGAGCGCTTCGGCGCGCCATCGCAACTCTCGCTCGAAGCGCCGATGGGCTGCGGCTACGGCGTCTGTGTCGGTTGCGCGGTCGCGGTTAGAGACGATTGCCCCGAAGGTTTCGTTTACAAAAAGGCCTGCGTCGACGGGCCTATCTTTTGGGGAGAAGAACTATATTGGTAGAAAGAATCGGTACGACGCCGAGCATGGTAGCGGGACAGACTTATGGTCTTTGAGAATTAAGTGGCCCCACAGCAGTAGTCTTCCCTTTGCGGCCTTTGCGCCTTTGCGAGAAATGGGCTCTTCATTCAGGCGGCGGTTCTCGCAAAGACGCAAAGGCGACGCCATTTATTTCTCAAAGGCCGTTAGTCTGTCCGTACACAATTCACACGACGGACAGACTAAAGTCTGTCCCACTATCACGCGCTAGGCGTCGCGCCGACTTCCTATGAATTTAGAGGGAGATCGATGAACAACAGGAAAATCACCTACGCGGCGGGCGGCGTCGTCTGGCGCGATGCGCCGCGCGGGCGCGAGGTTTTGCTGATTCTACGGCCTAAACACCAGGACTGGACTCTGCCCAAAGGGCACATCGAAAAGGGCGAGAGCTGGGACGTGGCCGCGCAGCGCGAGGTCAAGGAGGAAACCGGCTACGACACCGTGATCACGAGCTTCGCGGGCTACACCGCTTATAATGTGAAAAGCAAGCCGAAGGTGGTTTTCTACTGGCACATGGAGCCGTCGGGCGAGTGCGAGTTCGAGCCGAATCACGAGGTCTCGCACTACGAATGGGTCTCCGCGCTCGAAGCCGTTGATCGCCTGACTTACGAGAAAGACAAAGAGCTGTTGCGGCGACTCGTAACGGCCGAGGACTGAGAGATGGACGGAGCCGCGCAGCAAGGATGCATGCGCTCCCAGCACGGCGACTCGTAACAGACGAAGGCTGAAAGATGGCCGATTCGCATACATCATTACTCTCAATCGAAATCGCGGGCGTCAGATTCAACAATCCCGTGCTGACGGCCAGCGGCACGTGCGGCTACGGGTTGGACATGGCCGGGCTGATTGATTTGAACAAACTCGGCGGGATTTGCACTAAGGGTTTGTCGGCTGAGCCTATGCGGGGGAACGCCCCGTGGCGCATCGTCGAGACCCACGGCGGAATGCTCAACGCCATCGGGCTGCAAAATATCGGCGCCCGCGCGTTCGTTGAAGAGAAGCTGCCGGAACTGCGGCGCTACGACACGCGCGTCATCCCGAACATCTTCGGGTACACTGTGGAGGAGTACATAGAAGCGATAGAGATTCTGGAAGACGGCGATGGCATTCACGGCTACGAGTTAAACATCTCGTGTCCGAACGTCAAGGCGGGCGGCGAAAGTTTCGCGAACGACGCGCGGCAGGCGGCGGCGGTCACCGAGGCCGTGAAGCGCGCCGCGACGCGCCCGGTGATCGTCAAACTCTCGCCAAACGTGACCGATGTCGCC
>DATCXQ010000009.1:0-10109 GCA_036565725.1 Blastocatellia bacterium | reverse complement strand
ACGGTGATCGAACGCGCTGTCCTTAAAATCCGCAATCCGCAATCCGCAATCCGCAATCACTAATATGCTTTCAAGAGTCGCTGACAGTCTTTACTGGATGAGCCGGTACCTCGAACGCGCCGAGCATACCGCCCGTCTGCTCGATCTGAGCCTTAACCTGACGCTCGATCAATCGTCGCAGGTCGCCGAGGAGCGGTGGCGGCTGGTGATGTCTAGCCTTCGATCGGTCGAGCCTGACGTAAGCCCGTGCGACGCTTATTGCCTGACCGACCACCTGACTTTCAACACCGACAACAAGGATTCTTTAGTCTCGTGCGTCACCTCGGCGCGCGAGAACGCCCGCCAGGTTCGCGAACTGATCAGCTCCGAGATGTGGGAGCAGTTGAACCAGCTTTACCTGAGGGTCCGCCGCGCCAGGATCGAGGGCGTTTTCGCGCAGCCTCACGAATTTTATCGCGCGGTCAAAGAAGGCTCGCACCTTTTTCAGGGGATCACCGATTCGACGATGTCGCACGGGGAAGGATGGCATTTCATCCAGCTCGGCCGCTACATAGAGCGCGCGAGCGCGACGGCGACGCTGCTCGACGTCAACCTGCGCGCGTTGCTCGACAGCCTGGGCCAGTCGGCGGTCGGGCAGGATTACATCTCATGGGTCGCGCTGCTCAAGTCCTGCGCGGCGTTCGAGGCTTACTGCCAGACCTACACGGCCGACCTGAGGCCGGAGCGGATCGCGGAATTTCTGCTGCTCAACCGCGAACTGCCGCGCTCCGTTCGCTTCGCCGCAGAGAGGATCGAAACTTCGCTGCAGGCCGTCGCCCGGCTGACCAACGCGCGCCAAACCGGACGCGTCGAACGTTTGGCCGGACGTCTGCGCGCGACGCTCGACTATTCACAGGTCGACGAGATCATGGCCGACAACGTTCACAACTACCTCGAAAACATCCAGCGCCAGTGCGCGCAGATACATTTCGCGGTTCATCAACAATACATCGCTTATTCGGTCGAGGCCGCGCTGGCCTCTTAGATCGGAGCAGCTAAGTGTGGGACAGACTTCAGGCCGGATTTCGATATGCGTAGGGAAAGAACAACCACGAGGGACGCGGGGACCACGGGGATAAATCGGATGGAGCAATGACTTTTCACTTTCTTTTCCCCGTGACGCCCCGTGTCCCCCGTGGTTGTTACCGTAGATGCAATTGCAAATCGTTCTAGACTGTCTGTAGCGTATGTTCTACTCGATCCGCCACGTCACACGTTTCGTTTACACGCCGCCGGTCACCGAAAGTATGACCGAAGTGAGGATGCAGCCGCGCGCCGAAGGCGGTCAGCGGTGTCTGAAGTTCGAGCTTCACACGCAACCGCGCGCGCGAATACTCGGTTATCGCGACCACCTGGGAAACATCGTCCACCATTTCGACATACCAGGAAAACATTCGCAATTGAAGATCACGGCGGAATCTACCGTCGAGATCGCGCCGGCGCCTCCTCTGCCCGAGTCGCTGGACGCCGGCGCATGGGAGGCTATGGATGCGATCGATCGGTCCGGCGCCTACTGGGATTATCTGGCGCCGAGCCAATACGCTTTCAAGACGGAGTTGCTGGCTGAATTGGCGCGCGAGCTGCGCGTAAAAAGGCGCGGCGATCCGCTGAGTCTGTTGCGGGAGATCAATGCGGCGATCTACGAGAGCTTCGATTACAAGCCGCAATCGACCTCCGTCGATTCGCCGATTGACGACGCGCTGCGCATGCGCGTCGGCGTGTGCCAGGATTATGCGCACATTATGATCGCGCTGGCGCGCGAGCTGAGAATTCCATGCCGTTACGTCAGCGGCTACCTTTTCCACGAGGGCAACGGTCACGACCGGTCGGCGGCCGGCGCGTCGCACGCCTGGGTCGAAGCTTACCTGCCCGAACTCGGCTGGGTCGGTTTCGACCCGACCAACAACCTGATCGCGTGCGAACGCCACATCCGTACCGCGATCGGGCGCGATTACGCCGACGTGCCGCCGACGCGCGGAGTCTTCAAGGGACTGGCGCAAAGCGAGATGAGCGTCGGCGTGCAGGTCTCGCCAGCCGAGGCCCCGCCGCCGGAAGAAGAGATGGCGCCGATGACCACATGGATCGCGCCCGCCCCCGTTGAAGACGATCAACAGCATCAACAACAGCAGCAATAAATAAGCGCTACAGCGTCTTCAAATACTCAATCACCCGCAGCTTCTCTTTCTCGCTCAGCTTGAATCCGAACGGATGGCCTTGATTGCTCAAGCCGGGCAGCGTCGTGTCGATGACTCTTCGCCGGGCCTCTCCCGGCGCGTCTTTGGGCGCGGGCGCGCTGAGAGCCTCGACCTTCAATCCCAGATTTTTCGCGTCATACTCTTTGGCCCCGCCGGCGCGACGGAAATATTTCGGGCGAGCTTCGGCGGTCAGCACGCCATACACAGTCGGCACGGAGCCGTTGTGAAAATACGGCGCGGAGGCCCACACGCCGTCGAGCGGCGGCGCGACGTAGCCGGTCGGATATTCGTAGCTGCTTTCGCCACCCTTGCCGAACCACGACTGTTTGTAATAGGCGCGGAACTCTTTCGTCAGTTTGGTCAAACGCAGCGAGTCGGTCCCGACGACGTCGAGCGGAATCACCTTGTTCGGATATTTCCCGCCCGCGCCGTACGAGCCGTGGCAGACTGAGCAGGTCTTGTTGAAGACTTGCTCGCCTTCCGCCGCCAGCTTCCGGTCGATCGGGAGCGGGTATTTAGGCGCTTCTATCGATTTCAGATAGGCGAGAATGTCTTTGAAGTCCGACTCCCACGAGCGAATCTTTTCGCCGCTCGGCTCGCCCATCGTGAATTGCATGATGGCGCGGGTGAAATCGCCCTTCACGCCGGCGTCGGCGTAGAGCGCGGTCTTCTTCTTCAGATACCACCAGGGCGGCGCGTCCAAATCAAAATCGGCGTAATCGCCCATCGGCGCCGGTTCGGCGCGACGTGACATGTCTTCATTACGGCGCCGCAGCAGTTCCAGACTGAAGATGAACGCGTTGGTTCGCCCGCGCGACATGCCGAAGGTCAACTCAATAGGGCCTTTCATTTTGGTCAGGTTGGTCGCGTCGTCGTAGAGAGTCTGCATGTCGAGTTCGGTGTTAGGCATCCCGATCTTGCTCTCGCCGGTGACCGGCGCGCGGCCGCCGTGGCAGAGCATGCAGTTCTGCGTCCACATTCCCGTTTGCGAGAGCACGAATTGCAGCGGCGCGCCCTGGTTGTCCCACGTCGCCTCGGAAAAGCCGTAGCGCTCAAACGCGACTTTGCGAATCGAGTCGGGATCTTCCCCATTGATTTTGGCTTTCCATTCCGGCTCCCAGACTTTGACCAATGATTCGAGGGTCTTTTTGTTGAGAGGCAGCGCCGTCCCGTAGGACTTGTGCTGCAGGTTCCATAAGCCGCGCTCCTCGGGCGTCATATCAGCCGCCGAAGCCCTCGCCGCGTCGAACACGCTGTCTCGTCGAACCGTAAATGCAAGGATGGAAAAGACGATCAGCGCAAGAATACCAAGAGAAACATGTTGCAGAATGCGTGATTGGGACATGTGACCTCCTTCGAATGGCCACGTAGTAATGACTTTAGTCGTTACTACGTGGGGCGTTTTCATCGTTTCAGCGCATCGCGATACGATAGGTCCACGATAGAATCTGACAATTTTCGCTCAGCCGGCGCGCGAATAGCCTTCATAGAGCTTTCCACCGGCCAGGTCTAAAACGCTAACAACAATCCCTATTAAACCTTCTTTGCCTCCGGTCTGATAGAAGCTTTTGAGTTCTTCAACCAGATGACCGGCCAATTCCTGATCGAGTTTCTGTAGCGCTCGATAAAGCCACTTCCTCTCCCCGACCCACTTTCGGTTGTACGCCAGAAGGAATTCTCCCGTCCTGGCAGCCAGTTCGTATGCGATGAACAATGACTCTTCATAGCTTTTCGAATCAACAAAGTCATCCAGCCAGCCCGTAATCACATATCGATACGTGTCTATTTCCTGGCGAGTCAGTTCGTCCGGCCCCCGCTCCAAGATCGCTACGGCTTTCTCTTTAAGGTCTCTGGCGAAGTTATGCTGGTCCTTCAATATGACGCCTTCCGCGTAGGAGGTAAGGAACGAAGGTATATGCCTGCCGCGAAAATGCCTGATCTTCTCCTCGTTATTTTCCCTGCTTCCAACAAAGGCTTCTATGAACCATCCGTACTCCCGATAAGACTTACGATAGGGAATGACGTCTTGGTGGGTCACAATAATAATATCCAGGTCGGAGGTAGCCGTCTCTTCTCCCCGGGCGACACTGCCAAACAGCACGGCGGCCAGACAGTCCGGGAAATGTGTCGCAACAAATGCTCGCGCAGCGTCCGGGCCTTCCATTCTCATATCAAAACACTTCAGGCTGGCGCGGCGCCGCGCCGTCCACTCCAACGACCAGAGTCAAATCAGCCGAGGCGTTGAACGAACGCCTCGATCTCATTGACCTCGCCCTCGCCCAGCCGAAAATCCATTGCGCCGATGACGCCCGCGACCTGCTCCCGGCTCCGCACGCCGACGATCGCGCCCGTTACCACACTGTTTCGCAAAACCCACGCGACGGCGATCTCGCCCGGGCTGCGGCCGTGTCGGGCGGCGATCTCCTTCAGCTTGTCCGCGATCTTCAGGTTGCGCGTAACTAACGGCTCCTGGAACTGTGGGCCGCGGCGGCGCCAATCATCTTCGGGCAGATCGGCTATTCTTTCGCGAGTCATCGTTCCGGTCAACAGCCCCGAGCCCATCGGTGAATAGGCGATCACGCCGATGTTTTGCTCGGCGCAGTAAGACAGGACAGCCTCTTCGACTTCGCGGCGGATCAGCGAGTACGGCGGTTGCAATGAGTTGATCGGAGCGATGGCTTGCGCGCGCTTCAACTGATCGAGGTTGAAATTCGACACTCCGATCCAGCGGACCTTTCCTTCCTCTTTCAGGCGCGCGAGCGTCGCCCAGCCTTCTTCCACGTCCTCGTCGGGTTCGGGCCAGTGGATTTGATAAAGGTCGATCACGTCGACCTTCAATCGCCGCAAACTGTCCTCGCATTCGCGGCGGACCGAATCGGCCTTGAGCGATTTGCCGATCTGGCGATTCTCGTCCCAGACGCGTGCGCATTTGGTGAACACATACGGCCTGTTCGCGCGGCCTTCGAGCGCCTTCGCCACGACTTCTTCCGAATGGCCGAGGCCGTAGACGGCGGCCGTGTCGATCCAGTTCATCCCGGCGTCGAGCGCGGCGTGAATCGCGGAGATTGAAGCGTCATCGTCCTGATGGCTCCACGAGAAGAGCCAGCCCGCCCCGCCCATCGCCCATGCGCCGACGCCGAGCGGAGTAATGTAAAGATCGCTTTTTCCGAGTTGTCTTGTTTGCATTGATTCTCCGAATCAGTTTTCAGAACCTTCGCGGGTTTTGCGCCGCCGCGGCTTTGAGTTCAGCGGCGTTTCTCGCAAACACGCGAAGGCGTAAAGATTTTCGGGGGCCGAACGGTTATTACTATCGCGCCAGCAAAATTCGCACATCCCGTACATTATTGCCAGTCGGCCCAGTAATGATCGTATCGCCGAGGGCGTTGAAGAAATTGAACGAGTCGCTATTTTGCAAACTATGTTCCGCCGATACGCCTTTCTCTTCGGCCCGTCGCAGCGTATCGGAATCGGCCGTCGATCCGGCGGCCGGGCTATTGCCGTCAATGCCGTCAGTGCCCGCGCTCAACACGACAATGTCCGAAAGCCCGCGCTGACTCAGATGAATGGCGGCGCGCAACGTGAACTCCTGATTGCGTCCGCCCTGCCCGGCGCCGCGAACCGGACAGACCGCTTCCCCCCCAGACAACAGGCACACGGTCTTTCCGCGATGTGTGTGGCGCAGCGCGGCGACGCGCTCGACGTGAGTCAGCATCATCGTCTCGACGTCTCCCTCAACCAGGTCTTCAGCGATCTCGACCACACATCCGAAATCAGATTCTGCGATCCGCTTCGCTTCGAGTAACGCCTTGCGGTTGTCCAACAGTAGATGATGTGAGCGCCGACGGGCGTCTTCGGCGTTCGCTCGCGGAAGATCGGGCAACCCGCCGCCGGCTATCAGAGCCGAGACGTGAGCGGGAAATTTTTCGAGCAGGTCGTACCGTTCGACGACCCGGTCGAAATCGGCTCGCGTGGCGACGCCAGGCAGCGTAAGCCCTGAGGAAACGGTTGATAAATCGTCGCTGTTGACGTCGGAGACATAAAGCGAAATCTGCCGCGAGCGCGGCGCGGCGGCGGCGAGACGCCCGCCCTTGACTGCCGAGAGAAACCGCCTCACGACGTTCATTTCAGAGATCACCGCGCCGCAGCCGACCAGGGCGCGGTTGACCGCCTGCAAATCGTCGAGCGTGATCGCGGCGTCAATCGGGAGTTCGAATAGAGCCGAGCCTCCGCCGGAGATAAGAAACAGAACCAGCGTGTTTTCAGAGTCATTCTCGTCCAGTATCTTCAGAGCCTTCGACGCCGCATCGAGACTCCCGGCGTTTGGCAGAGGGTGTCCGCCGACGATCATGGGCAGCAGCCGGGGCGATTCCCCGACAACGGCGTTGGTCACGACCAGCCCCCCAGCGATGCGGCCGCCGAGCGAATCTTCGACGGCGCGCGCCATCGGAACGCTCGCCTTGCCGACGGCGATGACGACGACGCGTTTGAATCGCGACAGGTCAACTGGGTCATCGATTATCAGAAGTCGATCGGCGTCCGGCCGAAGGGAGGCGCGCGCAACCGATTCAACGTCAATCGCCGCCAGCGCGCGATGGAAGATTTCGAGCGCGATGTCGCGCAAGTTCGGTGTCGAATTCATCGTGTTGATCCGGATCAGCTCCGCGTGCGGCGCTGATTATGATCGTTTTGCGAAAGCCAACCGCAATCCGAGCGCGACGAAGACAGCGCCCGTAAAACATCGCTGCATGCGCGCAAAAGCGGGGCGCTTTAGACCGGTTAGAACTAAAGTATTAAAAAGAAAGAGGATTTACGCAATAGTTTGCGGAGACCTGGTCTCAAGAAGGCGTTAATGGAGTGTACGGAAATACATGGAAGAACTTACGCCACGGCAGATTCAGCTTAGTTTCGCCATTTTGGAAGCTGAAACCACGCAACGCCATTCAGGCTGTTGACATCGAGTTCGGCGCGCCGAGCAAGGTCCTAACTGTCGCCATCAGACTATGGCGGTCGTTGGACGATTTATCGATAAAGCGGTCTATACCGGCGGTCATCTTTTCGGGCAAGTTGTAATCGGCGAGGTTTCCGCTGAGCGCAATGATCGGAACCTCGGCTATCTTGCCCCTCTGACGGCGCAAGAGCCTGGCCAATTCCACCCCGTTCAAAATAGGCATGTTCAAATCGGTGATGACCAAGTCAGGTTGATGCGCCATGGCCTGCAAATAGCCCTCGTCACCGTCGCGCGCTGAGACTACGGTAAATCCCTCCATCCGAAGCAATTCGGTCAACGTCAGGCGCAGGTTTTGATCATCTTCGACGACGAGAATTTTGTGCCTATGATCCGACATAGCCATTCCTCCCGACTTTTATCCACTCGGTCTGGATCAGCCCTTCTTTATCGGGGCAGTAAGTCAATCTTCAGGCTGATGACCGCATAAACTCCTATAACGTTCAGCAACGTATGTGCCGCGCCATCGCCTTGCCGGAGCCGCAATGTAAACATTTGACTTACATGCATTCTGCTTTATGGGAAATATCGTTTCTGCAGTGATTATGTAAGATTTTCGTTCGGTTTAGCTTTTATTATGTCCTTTCTTTACACACCGTAAATATCCTATAGATTGCCATTCAGCGGCGTATACAACAGCCTGCTTACGCGCGCGGTATTGTATCTATCAGTACCCTATGGATTTGCCATCCAGTCGCGGGTCGCTGCCGCCCAACCGCACATCGGTCTTCACTTCGATCATCACTCCTTCAGCGTCGCCCATGTAGCGCTGGTTACCGAATTGGTGCCCCATCGATTTCAAGCGGTTCAATACATCCGGGACCAGCCCGTAAGGCTCATAAACTATCTGATCGGGCATCCACTGATGATGGACGCGCGGCCAATCGATCGCCTGCTGGATGTTCATCCCATGATCGATGATGTTGACGATCACCTGGGTGACTGTGTTGATGATCGTCGGGCCACCGGGACTGCCGACCGCGAAAAGTAACTTTCCGTCATTCAGCACGATTGTCGGCGTCATCGAGGAGAGCGGACGTTTGCGCGCCGTGACGGCGTTGGCTTCGCCCTGAATCAAGCCGTAGGCGTTGGGCGCGCCAGGCTTAGGCGCGAAATCGTCCATCTCGTTGTTGAGTAGAAAGCCCGCGCCCTCGACCGTGATCTTGTTTCCGAAACTGTCGTTGATCGTGTAGGTGTTCGACGCGACATTGCCGTCTTTGTCGACGACCGTGAAATGCGTCGTCTCTTCGGATTCGTAAGCCAGCGGGTCGCCGCTTCTGACATCCTGCGAGGTCGAGGCGCGTTCGAGATCAATGGTCGCGGCCAGTTTTTCGGCGTATTTGCGCGAAACCAGGCCAGCCACCGGCACTTTGACGAAGTCGGGATCGCCCAGGAACTGCGCGCGGTCGGCGAAGGCCCGCCGCATCGCCTCGACCATCACGTGAATCGCTTGTGACGATCCCGCGCCCATCGATTTCAGGTCATAGCGTTCGAGGATATTCAACATCTCGATCATGGCCACACCTCCCGAAGACGGCGGCGGCATCGTGATGATCTCGTGGCCGCGATAGACTCCTCGCAGCGGTTCGCGCTCGACGGCCTTGTAATTCTTCAGGTCCTCGACGGTCATCCAAACTTTACCGCCATTCGCCGCGCGCCGCATGCTCTCTTCGATCAATTGCGCGGTCTTGCCCTCGTAAAATTCGCGCGGCCCCCGTTTGATCATCCGCTCGAAGACCGCCGCCAATTCGGGCTGTTTGAAAATCTCCCCTGTCTCATAAGGCTTGCCGTCCCGCAGGAAGATTCGATTCGTTTCTGGATAACGTGAAAGATGCTTGCTCGCGTTCTTCAGACTGCGTTCAAGCTGATACCAGACCGGGAAGCCTTCGGCGGCGAGCTGGCGCGCAGGCTTGGCGACATCCGCCCACTTCATCGTGCCGTATTTTTCTAGCGCGTAAGACAGGCCCGCGACCGTGCCCGGAACTCCCGCCGCAGCGTGGCCGTAGGTCGAAGACTCAGCGACGTATTCGCCCTTCTCGTCGAGATAGACATTGCGATGAGCCGCCGCAGGGGCCATCTCGCGGTAATCAATCGCGGTCGCCTTGCCGTTGGCCTGCCGGATGACCATAAACCCACCGCCGCCCAGATTGCCCGCCGACGGCCAAACGACCGCCAGCGCCAGCCCGACCGCCACGGCGGCGTCAACCGCGTTGCCGCCGCGCTTCAACACGTCAACGCCCACCTGCGAGGCGATCTCGCTGACCGAAGAGACCATTCCATGTTTACCGCGAACCGGCGGACGCGAGGCGGCATGAGTCGAGGTAGATGACCTAAGCCGCGAAGGCGTGGTCGTGAACGAAACCAACAACGCAAAACAGAGGAGGGCAGAAACTGTTTTCTTGATTTTCATGGGAGTCATTCGTAGATCTATGTTGACGAGTTTATTCATAAGATTCGCCGATGGAGACTGCCGGCTTGTAGCCGGCCGCAGGAATTCGGCATTGCGCGAAGGCTTTGCGTAGCGCAATCCTCTCTTGCAACACCATTAAGTTAGGTGATATATGTTGCCTACATGAAGGCGACTGTCACGTTGAAGGTAAAACCTGAGACAACTGAGCAGGTTTCGCAGTCTATCGCCGAGACTCGGAAAGCCTACGCAATGGCGCTCAACCACGCCTCTGAGGTTGCCTTCGAGAAGAAAGTCTTTAGCTCGGTCGCGCTTCACCACGTCACCTATCGAGACATAAGGGAAATGACGAAACTTCCGGCCAACCTCGTTTGCTCTGCTCGCAACGTGGTTGCGGAAGCGTACAAGCGAGATAAAGACAAACATCACCGGTGGAAAGTGACAGCGGCGATGCGGTACGACG
>DATCXQ010000913.1:0-19324 GCA_036565725.1 Blastocatellia bacterium | reverse complement strand
GGCAGCCAGGCGCCGCGCCTACTGTCAACACGGCGTCCGACTCGCCCGCAATCACGCCGGCGCACGACGTCCCGTGATTCGAGCCGGATTTGTACATCTGGTTCGGGTCGGCGTCCACGTCGGCGTTGGCGATCAGCCGCTGCCCGCGGAAATACCCCCACGCGGCGAATTTGCCCGGCGAATCGAAGTCCCGGTGATTCAATTTGCACCCGTCGTCGGTGATGCCGACGACCACGTCCGCGCCGCCGAAATTCTGAAGCGCCTGCCACGCCGCTTCGCAGCGCGATGACGAGCGGGGGTCGAAATCGCCGTGAACGAAACGTTCGTGCAAATGCCATTCGCGATCGAACGCCGGGTCGGACGGCGACGTGAACACGTAACTCGACATCCGATGGTTCAGGTCATGATCGGCCAACTCGACCGTCGGCTCGTTCTCCATCAAATGTACCACCAGCTTCACCGGGTTCGTCCCCGTGTGATCGGTGAGTTGAAACAGGAATTCGCGGTCGCCGTAGGCGGCCTGCTTGATAAGCGCGTACTTCCCCGCGAAGGCGTCAAGCTCTTCCGCAGTCGGAGGCAGCTTGAAGGTCACGATTACGCGGTCGGTGATCAGAAACTCCTGGCCGGTCTCGGCGTCGTAGTAGGCGTGGTGCGTCGGCGCGACATCGCGGGCGGCGCTCATCATCGGCTCCAGGTCGTCGGCTGGAGTGGTCACGCGAGAAGAGGCGGACGAGACCAGCTCGGCGTTCTCAATCCCTTCCTCTTCGAGCCTCTCCGGGGTCGCGCGGACGACGAACTGATCCGAGCTTTTATCCAGCGCGACCTTCCGGCCGTTGCGATAGGTGTATGTTTGCTCTGTCTGTGGCATTGCTTTACTCCTGTTGGCGTGGCGCCGCGCGCGACTGCCGCGCGGCTATCCTTGTACACGGCCGCGCGGCAGTCGCGCGCGGCGCCGCACACTTCTAAATGAGGGCTGGATTCTCAGGCTCGACAGTGAGCTTGACCTTATTACCCGAAACTTCGAGGAACGAATCTAGTTCGTGACGTAGCCGGGAACATATTCTGCAAGCGCTCACGTTCATAAGGGCGCCACTCGCCGGGCTATCCAGAGGGATGTTTGAAATCGAGAGATCAGCCGAGGTTCGGCATGGCTCGTAATATGCTGATCAGGGATTACTATCTACCGTTGTCTTCGTGGCCATCGAAGAAAACGAATAAACAGAAAATACCGTGCAGAGACGGCGGGTATGCTACGCTTGTGAGGTCGGGGTGTCAATCTTTAATTTAGAAAATAGCCCCACTTCAAAATCTCTCAACGCGAGTTGAATAAATCCGATGGATAATCAATCACGACGTAAATTTCTCCAAAAAGCGACTCTGGCGTCGGCGGCTTTTACCTATAAAGACGTTTTCGCAACCACGGCCGGCCCATCTGACATCCGCGTCGAGGACCTAACCTTCAACTACGAAGAATTCCTCTACCGCGCCCCGTACAAGTTCGGCGGCGTGCCCGTCGATCGCGCGACGATCCTTAACGTCAACGTCACGGCGCAAACGCGCGACGGTAAGACGGCGAAAGGTTTCGGTTCAATGCCGCTGGGCAACGTTTGGTCGTTTCCTTCGCGCGAGATGCCATACAGCGCCACTTTGAACGCGATGAAATCGCTGGCCGAACGCATCGCGAAGATCACGTCCGGCCACAAAGAGTTCGGCCACCCGATCGACATCAACGTCGCGCTGGAACCGGAATATCTGAAAGCGGCGGCGGAAATCTCGAAAGCGCTGGCGCTTGCCGCGCCGATCCCGAAGCTTTGCGCGCTGGTCACCGCCAGCGCTTTCGACGCCGCGATTCACGACGCCTTCGGCAAGATTCACAATCGGAGCTGTTATCAGACATACGGCCGCGACCTGGCGCTGCGAGATTTATCGTCCTATCTCAACCCCGATTTCAAAGGCGAATACCTGGACCGCTACATCCTGCCGAAGCCGAAGCCCCGGATCGAGATGTTTCATTCGGTCGGGGGCGCCGACGCCGTGCTGTCGTCCGAACTCAAAGAGCGTATCAACGACGGCTTGCCGGAAACGCTTGCCGATTGGATCAAGTTCAACGGCCTGACTCACATCAAGATCAAACTGCAGGGCGAGGATCTGAAATGGGACATTGAGCGCACGGTTAACATTAACCGCGTAGCTTCGGAGACCAGCCCGAAGGTCGCCTGGAAGTATTGCGTGGATTTCAACGAGCGATGCCCGAACGTCGAGTATGTCCTCGAATACCTGCGCAAGGTGAAAGAGCTGACGCCGGCCGGATTCGACCGCATTCTTTACCTGGAACAGCCGACGGCGCGCGATCTGAAGGCCAATCGTCAAAACGTGATGCATGAGGCCGCAAAGCTGCGCCCGGTGGTTATAGACGAATCGCTGACCGACCTGGAAAGCCTGTTGTTGGCGCGCGAGATGGGCTACACGGGCGTGGCTTTGAAGGCGTGCAAAGGCCAATCGCAGGCGATGTTGATGGCGGCCGCGGCGCAGAAGTACAAGATGTTTCTGACCGTGCAGGACCTGACCTGCCCCGGCGCGTCGCTGATTCATTCGGTCGGGATCGCGGCGCGCGTGCCGGGCGTGGCCGGCGTCGAAGCCAACTCGCGGCAGTATATGCCCGCGGCCAACAAGCCCTGGGAAAAACGATTTCCGGGATTGTTCATCGTGAAGGACGGGACGCTGCGAACGGAGAGTCTTAACGGGAAAGGACTCAGCGCAGTGGGTGAATAAATAAGCATTTAAGCAATTTTCGAGACCGTCATCGCTAGAAAATCGTGGCCCACTCAAGATAAAAGCAATTCCAAATCCTCTTTGGTCAGGTTGCGGATGAGGCTGTTGTCAGCGTTGAGGATGGCGTCGGCGAGGTCGCGCTTGGTGTTCTGGAGCGCGAGGACTTTTTCTTCGACGGTGTCGCGGGCGATGATGCGATAAGCGAAGACCTGCCGTGTCTGGCCGATGCGGTGCGCGCGGTCAATCGCCTGCGACTCGACCGCCGGGTTCCACCAGGGGTCGAGCAGATAGACGTATTCGGCCGCCGTCAGGTTCAATCCCAATCCGCCTGCCTTCAAGCTGATCAGGAACAACTTGCAGTCAGGGTCGTTTTGGAACCTCTCGACGCGCGCCTGCCGGTCGCGCGTCGAACCGTCGAGGTATTCGTACTCGATCTTTTCCTTGTCGAGGCGCCGGCGCAGGATCGCGAGGAAGCTGGTGAATTGCGAAAAAACCAGGACCTTGTGATTTTCCTCGAACAGTTCGACGAGTTGCGGGAGCATCAGGTCTAACTTCGCCGAGTCCTCTTTGACGCGCTTATTGTCAATCAATCCGGGATGGAGCGCGGCCTGGCGCAATCGGAGCAGCGCCTCGAGCGCCTGCATCTTCGATTTCGCGACCCCGTCGCGCGCGACGCGATCGAGTAGCGTGTTGCGGTAATGGTCGCGCAGTTCGTTATAGAGCTTGCGCTGTTCCGGTTCGAGTTCGCAGAAGATGGTCTGCTCCTGTTTTGCCGGGAGGTCTTTCGCGACCTGGCTCTTGGTGCGGCGCAGAATGAAGGGGCGCAGGGCCTGGGCGAGCAACTCCCGCGTTTCTTCATCCGGGTTTCGCCCAACTCCGCCCGTGATCTTGAAGACCGAAGCCGCTCCGAGCATCCCCGGGTTCAGGAATTCAAACAGGCTCCACAATTCACCCAGATGGTTCTCTATCGGGGTTCCGCTCAGCGCCAGACGATGATCGCCGTTGAGCAGTCGCGCCGCCTTCGCCGAAGCCGTGTCGGAGTTCTTGATCGCCTGCGCCTCGTCGAGGATGACGTAATCGAACCGCGTGTCTTTAAAAAGAACCGCGTCGTTGCGCAGCGTGCCGTAGGTGGTCAGGATCAGGTCGTAATCGTCGAAATGTTCGAGGCTCTCTTTCTCCCTCGCATACCCAGTGTGGTCGAGCACGCGCAGCTTTGGCGCGAACTTCGCGGCCTCCTGCTTCCAATTGAAGACCAGGGATTTCGGGACGACTACCAGAGACGGGGCGCCAGGGCGACGGGGCGCCAGGGCGATGGGAGAGTCAGCGATTTCATCTCCGCCGACGCCATTGCTGTTGGCCTCTTCACTTCTGCGCTTTTCCTTGCTTTTTTTTCTCCCCGTCGCCCCGTCTCCCCGTCGCCCCGTCGCCCCGTCGCCCTGTCGCTCCGTCTCTTCACGCGACTGGCGGCGCTCTTCGAGCAAGGCAAGAACCTGAATAGTGTTATGGCAAATAATGTTGTTCGCGACGAAATTGTGATGCTCGGCGACTTCGAAATCATATACCCAGCCGTCGTATTCCACCTCTTCCACTGACTTTATCTTACAGTAAAAGACTTCTTGGCCAAGTAATCGGCCCAGCCGGTCTCTCATTACCTCGATCAATCCTCGATCCAACTCGGGGTATGCCTTCAGCGTTCGCGTCGTCCACTTCGACCGTTTTAACGAGCGATATTCTTTCTCAGCGGCGCCGTTCAAAATGTTATCGCAAGCCGCCACAACTCGCTCCAGACTGGAGCGGGAGAACTGTTGAGAGCCGTCGAGGTAAATCGAATTATGCAGTCCGAAATGTCTGACCGGCAGGCCTGTGGCCGTGACGGCTTGTGCGACTATATCTGAGGCCGGTATGCCCTCAACATTGGTGTTGCTCTGATACCCGCAAATTTTCTCCAGGCGCGATTGTTTGCCGGGATCGCTGAATCCTATTTCGCGATAGAAATTACGGGCGGCGGCGCCGCCCAGCGTTCCGATGTAATAACTACGAAAAATCCCTGAGCCATTTGTCGCCCGCTCCTGCTTTTTGGAGATGCGCATCCATATGTCAAAGCGCCTCAACAGATTGGATAATTGTTGAATCAATTTTGGCGACGCCGTGCTGATTTCAATACTGCGCATCGAATCAACAACCGAGGCTTCGGCGTCAAAATAGTTGCTCAGAAAGACTCGCACGCTGGCGTCATCGGCTCGCATTACAAAACGCGGAATGCTCTTCTCCCGCGAACGCATACCCCATTCATAACCCTGCGATTCAAGGAATCTCTTGTATTCAGCGCTGTTGACGCGGAGTTCTGGCACATGATGATCACGGGGTATATGAATGGCTGGATTGTTCACCTTAACTCCGAACCTTTCTCCGATACGCATCAAACGCCCGCGCAATTCATTGAGAACTGAAACGTCTTTTTGCGTGATCACCAGCCTCGAGGGCGCCGCCAGCTCGTAACCTTCCGCGATTTGCCACGCGAGAAATGTGATCAGATCGGTATCCGCAGACTCCCCATTCCATAGCATCTTTGCAGGGACGCAAACGTAATCTCCTTCACGCAGATCATTTGCCCAGCCTCTGTCGGTTAACAGCCGATGGCGACGAGTAATAGTTATGCTGTTGCCGTCCTCGAGCGTAACTCGTCGCACGGGCTCGCAGACGCGCTGTCTGTAAAGCCTTTTGATCTTGGTTTGGGCAATGCGCCCGGTCGCCTCAATAATAGAGTTGGTCAATAGTTCGGTCGTCGGCTCCGCCCAGTCGCCACCGGCGCCGAAAACAGACGCGCCCGCGAAGCGATTCCAGACGTCCTCTGCGGCAATCAATTCTCCGTTTATCAAAATCAGGCTGTCTGCGGCGATGCATTTACCTAATCCCATGTCGTCCGCCAAACACCCGCCGAAACCGAATTGCCGAAGGAAGTTTATCCATCCCAGGCCGTCTTTCTGGTAAGGTCGCAGTTCCCCGTTGAATTCTTCGGGCGGGTCGGCGGGCTTAACGCCTTCAAATCGCTTCAGCTCGTCGCGTGCGCGGGCGAAGGACTCGTCAAAATCGGCTTCGGGCTGGGAGCTGAGGAGGGCGTTGAGCATGCCGACTTGCGTCTTGCGGAAGCGCAGATGGTCTTCGCAGGACTCGCCGAGTCCCGCAAGCAAGCCGTATTTCTTCAGCCAATCTTCGGGCAGCATTCCGTACGTGCCGTCGTCGAGCTTGACCATGCTGTCGCCGCGCTTCAACGCGGCCAGCAATTCCGGGAGCATGGCCGTCGTTTCGCCGAAATCGATCGAGCCGCGCAATTCGAACCAGTCAATGCCGGAGTTGACCTGAACCTTGACCTTGCCGGGGTTGCGGAAAGTTTTACCTTCGGCCTCGACGCGCCAGCCTTCAGCGACCAATTCCCTGACGACGCGCGGGAGCTTCGTCGGGGCGACTTCCCAACCCGACCGCTTCTCGTAATGATTCGGCCTGGCGTATTTCAAGCCGGCCTCGGTCAAACGACTGATGAACGCCGCTTCGGCGTCCAGGTCACGCAGGATGTAGCGGCGGCTTTCGATCTGGTAGACGCCACGGCGCGGATCGTCCTTTTCGAGAACGCAGCTACGCGATTCGGGGGCGTAATCGAATGACAGGCGCGCGCGCAGCCTGGCGTTCTGCCTCTGCGCTTTGAACGTCAGACAGGGTTGAGGTTTGGCGTTGGCCTCTTCGTAGCGCAACTCTTCGGGCAGGTCGAGCCTGGGCGGCCGGGCTTCGCTCAGGACTTCGGTCATGAACTCGCCGGCCTGATCTTCTGGAATGAAGAGGGCGCCGACTCGGCGCAAGACCGAAACCCAGTGAAAAGCGCCTCCGTCGTCGAGCGCGGCGGCGCTTTTAGGCGTGAAGATCAAGCCGCCTTGAAGGATCAGCGCGGCCTTGGCCAGGTCACATCGCTCCTCGCCGCGGAGCAGATCGCCTTCGACAATGAATTGGTCAGGCCGCGCGTCGTCGCGGCGAACTCTGATTGAAAACCGCCACGCCTCGCCCTCCTCCCATTCGATCGCGCTCATTTCATCCGAATCACTTAGTGGCTTCAGATAGCAACGCCCGGTCCGAGCGATCAGTGGCAGGACGATCTGAGGCAGAGGCGCGGTGAGGCGGTGGCGAAATGGCGCCGTGTCGTAAGCGTCCTGATAATCGTAACCGTAATAGCCGTAATCCACCTGCTCGCGCGAGCCGGCGAGCATGGCGAAAATCTGGCGGTCGCCCGCGTCGGGCAGATTGGCGATTTGCCATCGCGGCAAGCGCTGTTTGCGAGGCTTGCCCCATTCGCCGTTCTGTTTAAGATCTTGAATGAGTGTGTCGAGGATCAGATGCTGGGATTCAAGCGTTGCCTGGACATCGACTACATAAATGATCTTGCGCGTCGTCGGCCACTCCTCGCCGGCCCCAACGAGTATCGCGCGTGCGTCGAGTCCTAGCGCGGTCAGTTGGTCCTTCCAACCCGTGGGCTTTTCATTCGGCCTGCGACCGCCGCCGAATATAGCTCCCACGCTGCGGGTCGGCCTGTCGTAATCTTCATCAGTCCAATCGTCGTCATCATCGTCGTAGAAGTCGCCGGCGCCATAATCATAGAAGCCGTCGTCGTCGAAATCCGGAACCATCACCAGCGGGCCTTTGGCGCCGTCGCGAAGGTGTCCTTTTCCTTCCACGGCCAGTATCGTCGCCCAGATATGCTTGCACGGCTCGCGCTCGAAAGCCGGGCAATCGCAATGGACGACGATTTCATTACCCTCGATTTCTAGGTCGACTCTATAGTTTCGGCTCCCGCGCACTTTGGCATGGACCTCCCGGTCGGAGCCGTTCGTGATCTTTACTCTCCCCTCCTGAAAGTAATCCGCGCCGCGTGAACGAACCGCCTTTGAAAAATCGCTCGAGAGTTCAGTAATGAGTGACATATCGAAATCAGCAATGCCCGGAAGCCGACTGCTTCAGCGAACGGGCGTTAGTATAAAATTGGCGAAGCGGTCATTGTAATTAAAATTGCGACATTGTCACGGCGATGAAGGAAGTTTTCCTTTCCGGCGTCCGCCGGTCAGTGATCTTCCGGCGGCGCCTTTTAGAACGATTAGCAATTGCATGTACGGTAACAACCACGGGGAGCGCGGGGAGCACGGGGAACAGAAAGTGAAAAGTCATTGCTCTAACTGACTTATCCCCGTGCTCCCCGCATTCCCCGTGGTTGTACTTTCCGTACACACAATTGAAATCCGGCATAGAGCGGGTTGCAAATCAGTGTAGGGGCAGACCTGTGTGTCTGCCCCGGTGGTTGCCCGTACACCCAATCCGGGGCGGACACGCAGGTCCGCCCCTACCGTCTGAATGGCCGCGCCTCGGCGCCGTCCAGACTGGATGTCCAACGTCAGGGCTTTTGCGACAGCCTGCTTTACGTAGCAGATTACAGGGATTAGGATTAGCTATCGGAAAATCGCCCCGGGCTACGTGGCGCTCCCCCGAGTAGGACTAAGGCGAGGTATATAAAGATGGAGGGAGTCGACAAAATCGCGGGTGACGCGCAATCTTCAGGCCTGCGCGCGCCATCACGCGAACTGACCTGGCGGCAGGCCGCGATCAAGCTCTGGAACAAACTCTTCGCCGACAACGTTTTCGGGCGCGCGGCGCAACTCGCTTACTACTGGCTCTTCGCAATCTTCCCCCTGCTGATCTTTCTGACCACGCTGTTGGCGTTCTTACCTATGCGGCGAGATCTGGATCAATGGGTCGCGGCTTTCGGCGCCGTTCTCCCTCCCGAAGCCTACACGCTGCTCAACAGCACATTCCAGCAGATCGCCAGCCAGCAGCGCGGCGGCTTGCTCAGCTTCAGCATTTTCCTGCTCCTCTGGTCGTCGTCGTCGGGGATGGAGGCGATCATCGGCGCGCTCAACAGGGCTTACGGCGGGGCGCAGGCGCGGGCCTGGTGGAAAGAGCGCCTGTTGGCGCTCGCGTTGACGCTGGGGCTGGCCGTCTTCATCATCTCCGCCCTGGCGCTGATCTTCTTTGGCGAGAACATAGGCTCGCGGATGGCGACGTATTTCGGGTTCAGCAGCACGTTCGAGACAGCCTGGGCCCTGGCGCATTGGCCGATCGTCGTCGGCTTGACGCTGCTGGGAGTCGAGCTGATCTATTACTTCGCGCCGAACGTCGGGGGGGGAGGGAACGGAAAACGGTGGAAGTGGTTCACGCCCGGCGCCATCTTCGCGGTCGGCCTATGGCTGCTGATCTCGTTCGGGCTTCGCTTTTACGTGTCGCACTTCGGCCATTTCAACGCGACTTACGGCGCGCTCGGCGGCGTGATGGTCCTGATGCTGTGGCTTTACCTGACCGGAGTGGCGATCCTGGTCGGGGGCGAGATCAACTCGGTGTTTCGCATCGCTGGCGACATGTCGGATAAGCCTCCCCGCTCTGACTGAAACTCCGCGTCGCTGACTTGTCGCGACCGCATGGCGAAGTTTATCCGCGCGACGCGCCTACGGCATCATCAACTAATAGAATGCGCTTGCTTACGCCGATATGGTGTAATAACTTTATGGAAACGACCGAATGAAGGAAGGGGTCTCGATTTACCGTCATTATTCAGAAGTCTGAAAGTTTTGAGGGAAATAAATGTCCGATTCGCCATCAGTCGAAGAACAACTCCGAGAGTGGGTTGGTCAGCTTGCGCCGGAACACAGGCAACTGTTGTTGATGATGCTTACTGAAGATGACCAACTGCAGGGCTCGACACGTCTCGATTTCGCCGTGTCCCAGTTGCGAAAGCTGTGCAAGCAGCGCGGATTCGATTGGGATCGGATGGCCGAGACCGACCGCGAGTCGTTCCTCGACAACCTGATCCGCGAGACCGAGTTGTACGCCACACAGGCCGGCGCCCCTTCGATCGTTCCGGTCCTTCCCTGCTCCTGCTGCGGGCGCGACGTGACGCCGAGCGACCTCTACCGAATCTATTTCGGCGAGCGTCCGCCGAGCGTGGAGGTCGCGATAGGCAGGCTGATCTTGTTGGATATGGACGTCAACGCCCAGTTCCCTCTCCCGGCGGATAACGAAATCACAATCGGTCGCGTCGACCCGCACCGCGGCATCCGGCCAGACATCGACCTTTCGAAATTCGACCCGGCGTCGCGCATCTCCCGCCGTCACGCGCGGATCACCTCCCGCGGCGGCCAGTTTTATGTCGAAGACCTCGGCAGCGCCAACGGCTCGTTCGTCAACGGCCGCACCCGGCTCAACCCCCAGGAGCCTTACCCACTGGTCAACGGCGACGTCATCAAGTTCGGAGAGACCACTTTAAAGTTTGCGGTTTGAAGATTTCGCGCGCAGGCTCGAATACGAACAATTACAGCATTTTCGACACATATCTTCAGGAACCGCCTGCTTACGCGCGCGTGTGGAAGCCGCTGAACACGCAAGTCGAAATTGCATTAGATTATGATCAAGCGACTGTGGCTAATAGCATCAATCATCGTAGCGTATGGCCTCACAGATCGAGACTTCGACCTGGCAACGCTATTGTATTGGCTCAATTAAACGTCGATGCCTTCGCTTTAGATAGTTGTGCGCCGATAATCCCGGCCTATAAACCGTGGGGCATTTCTGGACATGCCATGCGCCAAAAAAGCGAGATGCTCTAGAGGTTCGACTCATTGGATATGTCCTTCAACTCGGACAGTCCAATGAACTTAACCGCAATTCTGACATATACGAAAAAGCTGGAGCATGTATGCATCCGAGACACCATCATTTTGGCCCCGTGATTGCACTTTTATTTTTCTCAAAACTAGCAAGCCCCCAAACAATCGCACCCCATATTACGCAAAACTAGCGGCCTCACACACAATCACACCCCCACTTTATGCAAAACTAAATCGAAACAGACAGCATGGGGACAGAAGAAGTAGACAGGATTCACAAGATTGATCAGGATTTGCAGTCAAGATAACTATCTTTTCGGTCTTCATCCTGAAAAATCCTGTCAATCCTGTCTAAATGTTTTCTGTCCCGATTTAGCAAGCCCCCAAACAATGTCATACCACAACTCGCATCGTTCGCCGTAATTGCGCCTCATAGACACGCCAAACTAACGAGGGCTCTCTGACGGCAAGCCTGAGGGACACGTGTTGGATAGACATGGAGACGTCCCACCTGACTTGCCTAAGCTGTAGTGTGTGACGACTGTCACATCGATGCTCGTCTCGGGGAATCCTCGACTCCGGTTACAGCCTTCGCCCGATGGTCCGTTCGGCGCATTCCGCCGAATAAGCGAGATGGGGGAGATTTTGTCCGGCGCCGCCTTCCTGGCCGAAGCGCCACGCAATGGAGGACAGACATTAAGCATGAGACTACAAGAGTGGCTCGACACTGAGGTCCGGCCGTTTCGGGATAAACCGATCAGTTGGATCTCGCAATATCACTTCTTCCGGGACCCGATGCGCCCGACATACTCGGACACGAGTTGTTTCTTCTCCCCGGCCGACGGAATCATCCTGTATCAGCGTATAGTGGCGCCGGATGAATGTATCGTGGACATCAAGGGCAAGGCCTATTCTCTCCGCGACGCCCTGCGAGATCCGGATTTCAGCGCCACAAGCCTCGTCATCGGAATCTTCATGACCTTCTTCGACGTCCACGTCAACCGGGTCCCCTATCCCGGGCTGCTCTCCTACAAGGAGGCGGACGCCATCGACACCTACAACCTCCCCATGCTCGACGTGGAAACGAGCATCCTGCAGGACCTTCGCATCTCCACGGATTCCCTGGAGTACCTACATCGCAACCAGCGGATGATCAACCAGATCTACTCGCCGGAGCTATCCCAGTCATACTATGTGCTCCAGATCGCCGATTACGACGTCGACTGCGTCACTCCGTTCAAACTGAAGCAGAACTACCCCGTCATCCAGGGGCAGCGCTTCTCTCAAGTCCGCTACGGCTCCCAAGTCGATCTGATCGTTCCCCTTTCCCCCCGGTTCGAGTTCACGACCATTCAGGAAATCGGAGACCATGTGGAGGCTGGGATCGTCCCCCTCATCAGGGTCACGGAACGCACCAGAACACAAAAAGGAGATCTTTCATGACATCACTCAAAAAGACGCCCGCGGCCACCGCGGCAGGACAGGTCGACTTGACGGGCCTCGTCGCCCACACCGGCGTGAACATGCGCCACGGCGCCACACTTCAACAGATCACCGGCAACGGTGTGAAGGAAAACGGGCACGCCGAAGAGCGGCAAGCGCAGTTCGTCCGCCCCTGGGTCAATCCCACGCAACTCGCGCGGCCGTCTTATCTCCTCAATTTTCCCTTTTCATACGCGACTGGGTTCGCCAACAACCCGTGGATGGAAGACCTTTCTCCCGACCGGCGACAGCCGGACTTCAGGCTGGCCGCCTTCCAGTTTCATGACGATGATCGGCGCCGCCTACTTCGGCGCCATCCACATGGCGTGGCCGGCGCCGCTCGTCTGGTTGTCATTGCCTATCATGTGGCTGGTGGGCTTGACGATCTCCTACGGGTGGATGAAGTCCGGCATATGGAAGAGGCTTGAGATCTGCTGATCGTCTTGGACTTTCGACTGATCGCTCTTTCATTCTGGATAAGCTATCGAGGCAAGTGGGAGACTCGACAGCGAAAGGTTTGAAGTGATGTTACTAATTGATGAACCGTACGCGGTAATAGCGCTCGATGAGCGCGATTTCGGGCCGCACAGTCGCCATGAATTGTCGATCTCGCTGACCTTGGCGTTTCTGCTCTCGGCCCGTCTACGTTTCCATTTCCCGATGAGCGCTAACGTCTCAAGGGAGGTCGATTGCGCCTTCGATCAGGTGCTGAAAGATCTGCCGCTGGAGAGCAAAGGAATCGCTTACAGGAAAGACCTGCGCCGCGAAGGAAAGATTTGTTTGCTCGAGGGGGCGAACCTGGTGATAACTTCTGACCCTCAAATTCAAAAGAGGATGGATGCCGGATCTAGCCCGAATATTTTCCTTGATTTCAAAAGCGGTCGTCCGCCGTTTATCAAATGCCGATTCCTGGAAAACCTGGAAGATGACATTTTGAAACAGCAGATCGTCGTCTACTCAAAGCTGATGAACACAGTGCGCGACGCCGCCAAATCTTTAGGCATGCTTGACCGGCTTGGCGCCATCGGACAGGGAAAGATTGTTGATTTGATCCTGTTCGAAACCGATCCGTTGGAGAAAGTCGAAAACACCAGGCGGATTGCCGCGGCGGTAGTCGGAGGCAAGCTCCTGCCGAAGGAAGCATTGAAGGAGATGATGGTTGATGCCGAAGCGACAATCGCCGACAGAGGGCGGCAGCGATAATTCTCGGACGGAATCAATCCTTACGAGAAGAGATTTCTTAAGGCAGAGCGTCATTGCGACGACGGCGCTTGCCGCGCCGTCACGTTCAGAGACTGAGGGGCGAGATCGGATTGGGCGCGCGGAGTCGTCGAAGAAAGTGATTATCATCGGCGCCGGGTTGGCGGGGCTTTCGGCCGCGTTTGAACTGTCGCGAATGGGGCATGAGGTAACGGTGCTTGAATCTCGCCTCAGGATCGGGGGCCGCGTCTATACGTTGCGCGAGCCTTTTTCCGATGGGATGTACGCCGAAGCCGGCGCGGCCCGCATCCCGGATAACCACCAACTGACGCTGAAATACATCAAGCTCTTCGGACTCACGCTCAATCCGTTTGAGCCGGACAACATGGCGCAGGTGGCTTACATTCGCGGGCGGCGAATCAAAATCCCTAACAGCGCCGCGAGCAATAAGGAGGCCAAAGAAAATGAAAGCGACAAGAAGAATCAACAATAAGAATCAAATGGGACTGCTCATGTTCTGTCTGTTCGCGTGGTTCTCCGCATCCACTTCTTTTGCTCAATCACAAGGGACGCTAACCGGTCAACAAACTCAACAAGCCCCTCCACCAACTACTACCTCAACGCCGTCCGGCATACGCGCGGAAGCCGGCCCCGAAACGCCAGCGCAGTTGACGGATAAAGAATCTACCTTCACCTATGGCGCGGAGATGGACTTCAATTCGCGTTACGTATGGCGCGGCCTTCTGCTCGACGACGGGCCCGTCGGGCAGCCGTCGGCATGGGTTTCCGCCTTTGGATTTACTCTCACTGCCTGGAGCAATGTCGCCATGACTAACACATCTGGAGGCTCGGGCCTACTGTCAGGCGGCTTGACCATGGCATACAACCGCGATTGGGAGAAGCTCAAGATCGAGGCCGCGATAGAGGCCTATACGGGCCAGCAGGCGCCAGACATCGAAGCTCAAAATACGATGGAAAGCTCGCTGAAGCTGTCTTATCCGGCCGGCCCGCTCCGCATATTCACCACCCACGCCTTTGACGTTTTGGCTTATCGGGGCTCCTACTTTGGCGAGGCCGGGCTGGAGTACGCGAAGCAGATCACGAAAAGTACCGAGTTCACGATTTCCGTCCGTTCGGGTTGGGCTTCAGCAAAGTTCAACGATGTATACATCGGCGTCAACAAATCAGCGTTCAATTTCGTAGGAGTCGAGGGGTCGCTCACCTATTATTTGGGACGGCGCATGTATTTCCGGCCGCACGTCGAGTTCAGTTCCATTACCGATCGGATTCTGCGCGAACAGTTGGCGCCAGCCAACATCGTTAGTTTTGGACTGGCGTTTGGTTTTACCAAATGAATTTCCGACTGCTGTCGAGTCTTCGCATGCGCGCCACGAATCAGGTAGGAACGCTTAGATGGGTGAAGCAAAGAAGATTGTCCTCGAGCAGTTCCAATCGGCCCCTGCCGAGCTCGGGGTTCGCATGCCGGCCGAGTGGGAGCGCCACGAAGCGACGTGGCTCGTCTGGCCTCACCCAGCAGCAGCCAGCAGGCCAGGACTGAGCCGCCGTCTCGGCGACGCAAAGAGCGTAGCCGTCTTTTCTGCCGTGGGCGCCTCAGAAGCAATCTTCGGCAAAACCTGAACCATAAAGCCGGGCTGCCGACTGCGCCGTATGTATGCGTGGCGTACAGCTCGTACGAACATCGACGGCTCCCGCTGGCCAGGTTGAACGACTGCTTCAGCCGCAGCCTTTCGTCCCTCGTTATCCGTCCCTCGTCATCTTTCCCCAGGACGAGGGCGCATTCCCTGCTCACACACGACCTGGCCACACATTTTTTCCTTTTCACCGGCTTTTTCAAATAAGCCAAGGATAAGTTACTCAATCCTGTGATAAACGACTCCATTTATTCTTATCCCCAACACCACTTTTTCTTTTCCCTGCCCAACACTCTCATTTTTCAAAGAACCGCTGGGGGCGGCGTTTAGTGTGCGAGTAGGGCTAGAAGGCCACAAAATCATCAAATTCCCGATAGTGCCAGAAACGTCGGCGCCATGCGCAATGGCGCCTCAATTGCATAGCCAGAAGCCGTTTTTGTTTGTTGCGATGTAATGATTCATCCCCAAAAGACTCATTGCCCTTGCCCCCAGTTCAGAAAAAAATTCACCGTAGACCGTCATAGGCGCATTTGCGGGTATGACGGCCAAGGAGGTATCCGATGACCGAACAAGAGAGAATCAAAGACATCGAGGAACGAATCACTCTGGAGGGTCTATTGCCAGGCGTGAACCTGGATAGTTTGCCGCCTGGGGAGTCGGCGCAGCTCAAGCGCGCTGTGCTCGACCTATACAGACTCGGCCATGCCAGCGGCTTCAAGGCCGGGGCCGATCACGCTATGAAGATAGTCGTCGGCGTCATACCGCAGTTCCGCTACGTTTTACAGATGCAATGGCTAAAGCGATGGCTATCGGTGCGAATGCGCGATTATTTACGTGATTTCAAAAAATCGCTGCGTTCGATCCGCGCGATGATTGTCAGAAGTCAGCGACTCCGCCGCTTTCCGAGTGAAGCTTTGAGCGGCATTTGGGCGATCCGCCGGTGAAGCTCCACCCATATCAAACTCGATGAAACTCAGCGTAACTCAGGCTCCATTTTTGGCGTAGAAATAATAACCGGTTCGACTTTTCGCAACTGGCCTAAACTCGCGATTCTGGAGACCTGATGAAACGCCGATTGCTGTCTGTTTTGATACTCGTCTGCGTGTTTTTTTTCTCCGCCGACGCCCACAAACATTGGAATAGAACCGGGAGCTCCCGCTCCCGGTACCGCATCGCCGACGCTCGCCAACAGAACAACGAAAATATAATCGCCATCATTGGGGCGACCGTGATTGACGGGACCGGCGCCGAGCCTTCTAAGCAGACCGTCGTCATCCGCGGCGACCGCATTGAGGCCGTCGCGCCGAAAATCGAGTTGACCGCGGGTACCCGTGTCATTGAGGCCGAAGGGATGACGCTCATGCCCGGCCTGTTCGATCTGCACACGCACCTCCCTTACTCTTCCGTCAGCGGGGTCCTCAACGACTGGCCGAAGAATTTGAAGGCTTACCTATACTGCGGCGTGACCTCGGTGGTCGATTTCGGCGCGTACGGCGAGATGTTCGAGCCGATGCGTCGCCTGATCAGGACCGGCGTGGTCGCAGCGCCTCGCATCAGCCTGGCCGTGCGGATAACCACTCCAGGCGGGCACGGGGCGGAGGGCGGGCGCGGCGAATTATTCTCGCTGGAAGTTTCGACCGCGCGGGAAGCCCGCGCCGCAGTGCGCCGCGCGCTGTCCTATCAGCCCGACGTGATCAAGGCATTCACCGACGGCTGGCGCTACGGCGCAGCGCCCGACATGAGCAGCATGAACGAGGAGACCTTGACGGCCCTTGTAGACGAGGCGCGCAAGAACGGCCTCGAAGTCCTCACTCACACCGTCACGCTCGAAAGGGCCAAGATCGCCGCGCGATCCGGCGTGGACGTGATCGCGCATGGCATCGGCGACAGAGCCGCCGACGAAGAGCTGTTCAAGCTGATGAAGGTGAAGGGAACGACTTACGCGCCGACGCTGGCAGTATATGAACCGCGCGGGCGCGACATCCTGACGCCGCTTCTCGGCGCGGTGTTGGCGCCTGCGGCGCGCCAGGACTTCATCCCGCCGCAGGATCCGCCGATGCGGGCCGCCGACGGTTCGGCCGAAAACGGCGATCCGTCCCGTGTGCGCCGCTGGGCAGTCTTGCAAAACAACACCGCCACGCTGCGCAAGGCCGGAATCACTTTCGGCGTGGGCACCGACTCCGGCGTCACCGGCACGCACCATGGCTGGGCCACTTTGCGTGAACTGCAATTGCTGGTCGCGGGCGGACTGACCCCGCTCGAAGCGATTACGGCGGCGACAGGCGCCGCGGCGCGGGCGATCAAAGTCGACGGGGACCGCGGGACGATAGCGCCGGGCAAGCTCGCCGATCTGGTTCTTGTCGAGGGCGAGCCGTACAAGGACATCCGGGACGTCGAAAAAATCAAGCGGGTCTTCCTGGGCGGGCGCGAGATCGACCGCGAAGAGCTGGCGCGCGAAATCGCCGAACCCGGCCGGACGCCGATCCCGGCGATCAAGGCTCGGGAGTTGATAGACGACTTTGAAAGCGCCAACGGCCGCAGTTCCATCGACACGCTCTGGGTCAATTCGACAGACTCCGGCGTCGACACCACGAAGATGATCTTCGGCAGGGTGACGCGCAAGGGCGGCAATCACGCGCTGTCGGTCACGACGCGAATGTCGGAAAAAGACCGCGCGCTCGGCCGCATCGACATCCCGCTCAGCCGCGGCGCGATCGAACCCGTAGACGCGACCGCGTTACGCGGCGTTAGCTTCGACGTTCGCGGCGACGGCGATTACCAATTGATCGCCTCTGCCTACGGCGCCCCCAACTTCCACGCCCCCTTCAAAGCCTCGCCGCAATGGCGGACGATCCGCATCGACTTCTCTTCGTTCAGACAGCCTCAAGCCCAGAGCGCCCCCTGGCCCGGCGACAAGCTACGGATGCTCAGCTTCGAGATCGCTCGTCCCGCCGGGACCTTCGCGTGGCTCGAAATCGACAATCTGAGATTTTATCGTTGATTGTACGGCTGAGAGGGGCTAAATTGGTCGCATCTCAAATATCGGAGGCTCAATGAACAACAACGGACTTTTTAGAAACCTCGACAACTACACCCGCAACAGCCGTAACGAATTCGAAGACAAACTCGCAACGCTAGTCGAAATCCCGAGCATCAGCAGCGACCCGGAAAGGGTCGGAGACATCAGTCGCTGCGGCGAGATCGCGGCGCAATTCCTGAACGATCTGGGCGCCAGGGCGGAGATCGTCCCGACGCCCGGCTACCCGGTGGTCTTTGGCTCGCTCACCACTGACCCAAAAAACCCGACGGTGACGATATACAACCACCTCGACGTGCAACCCGCCGACGCCTCGGAATGGAATAAGGCGCCGTTTACTTTCCACAAGGAGGGCGACCGCTACGAAGGCCGCGGGACGACCGACGACAAAGGTCCTGCGCTGACCGCGATGCTCGCTGTTCGGTACGCCGTCGAAAACGGCCTCCCGCTAAATTTCAAATTCATCTGGGAGCTCGAAGAAGAGATCGGCTCGCCGAATTTCGAATACTTCGTCAAGCATAACAGGGGCCATCTGCAAACCGATTCTGTCCTCGTATCCGACACGATCTGGATTTCGCGCAAACAGCCCGCCGTCCCTTACGGACTGCGCGGTTTGCAGGGCTTTCTCTTCAAACTGGAGACGCATGCGAAAGACGTGCATTCCGGGCTGGTCGGCGGCGTGGCGCGCAACCCCATCGGCGAACTGGCCCAGGTCGTCAGCCAATGCTACGACGCGAAGACGGGCAAGGTGAAAATACCTGGCTTTTACGAGGACGTGGTTCCTGCCACAAAGGCCGAGGTTAACAGCTTCGTAAATTCTGGCTTCACGACCAAGGGCTACCAGAAAGCCCACGAACTGAAAACGATCCGCCCCAATATGAAGAGCGAAGCCGATGTGCTCAAGGCGTTCATGGCCCTGCCGACCTTCGAATTACATGGCGTCACCGGCGGATACAGCGGCCCGGGCGTCAAGACCATCGTGCCTTACCACGCGGAGGCAAAGGTCAGCACACGGCTCGTGCCCAATCAACGTCCGGCGAAGATCGCAAAATTGATCAAGGATTTCGTCAAGCAGCTCAACCCCGACGTGAAGGTCGAGGCGCTCCCCGGGCTTGAACCCTTTCTCGGCGACTTCGAGGGCCCCTACGCCGACGCCGCGCGCGTGGCGATGAAGTTTGCGTTCGGACGAGAGCCGGCCTTCACACGCGAGGGCGGTTCAATCGGCGCGGTCGTCACAATGCAGAAACACCTCAAAACGCCGATTACCTTTCTCGGCCTGAGCCTGCCCGAACACGGCTACCACGCGAAGAACGAGAATTACGACTGGGGCCAGACAGCAGGCGGCGTCAAGATGTTCGTCAAGTACTTCGAGGAAATTTCGAGACTCAGATAAAGAGGGAGTGGGGAATGGGGAGTAGGGAGTGAGAGTAGGATCTTTTCCCCATTCCCCATTCCCCATTCCCCATTCCCCATTCCCCATTCCCCAT
>DATCXQ010000903.1:0-9005 GCA_036565725.1 Blastocatellia bacterium | reverse complement strand
GCGGTCACGACCGAAACCTAAAACGGTTCCGGCCCGCGCCGCCGCGCCCGTTCCTACCAAGCGCCCGGTCACCGTCACTCTCAAGCAGGGCGATTCGGTGACTGGCAATTTCCTGCGCGCCGACGCCGAAACAATGGAGGTCGAGATACAGAGCGGGCGATTGACGATCAAGATGAATGAAGTGGCCAGCCTGGTCTTTATCGAGGAAGGGGTGACGCCGATAGAGGAAGAGCAGAAGGACGCCCCCTCGCCAGCCCCGGACCCGAGCCCGGCTGCCGGACGCAAGGCATACGCGGCGCTGCGCAAGTTGGCCGAAGCCGCGAACATCAAACTGCCTCTGGGGCAGTACGGGAACCTGCTGATTGACACCAAGACGGTAGTTGAAGAGGCGCTGACGGAAATTTCGGACTATTCGCTGAAAAACGAGATCGCCCTTACATTGGAAGCTTACCAGGACGCCGGTCAGGCCTGGGGCGCCGCGCGCGATTATGACACCAGGCGACAGCGAACCTGGGGCGACCCATGGGGCGCCAAACGGGTTATCGAACAACGCATTCCGGTCGACAGCGAGCCTGGGGCGACCCTGATGAGAAAGTATCAGATCAAGCCAGGCGTCAACCGGCTGGCACAGCCGGATCACCTGGAACTCGACACGGCGCTGAAAGCCATATGGGCAGTGGCGAGCGCGCGCCTCAATTACGTCGCGACGTTAATCAGACAGTGACCGATATTATGCGGAACAACATCCAGTGGATCGTTTTCGATCTTGGCGGCGTGGTGGTGAAGCTCAACATTGACGGGGCGCTAGAGGCGCTCGCCCGGCGCAGTGACACTGACAGAAATCTGATCAAGACCTTTATGGGCGCCCGCGACGAATCAAATTTATCGCCGGATGAAAAGCTGCAGCTCGGCTTGCTCGAAATTGACCAGTACACTGCGCTGCTGAACCAGGCGCTCAGGCGCAAACTGACGCGCGAGGAGATCGTTGATCTGCGGATGCAGGTGATCCAGGGAGAGGACGAGGAGGTTCTGGAAATCATTCGCGCCCTGTCGGTCCAGCGGAAGGTCGCCTGCTTTTCCAACACGCATGCCATCCACTGGGATCACATGCAGGCGAATTACCAGTCATTCAGGCTTTGGCGCAGGGCCATCGCGTCACATCTGATTCATGCGGCCAAGCCTGATCCGAAGGCTTTTGCCATCGCCTGCCGCGAACTCGGCGCGGGCCCCGCCGAATGTCTGTTCATTGATGATACTCTAGCCAACGCCGAAGCCGCGCGCGCCGCCGGGTGGCATTCGATTCACTTCACAGGCGCCGTCGCCTTGCGTGAAGAACTGGAAGAGTTCGGCCTTGTCTTTCGCCACGATACCTGACTTTCATCGCGGCGTGGTTTTTTGTGGCGCCGCGTCTCACGGGAATGCGTCTCTTATTATTTCAGCGACACATTGCCCGCCTTCCTGATGTCGTAGGCGATCGTGTCGAATGTTTGCAGCTAAACTCGTTCTCAACGATACCACCAGAACCATTCGCAATAACCCCGCTAGACTCATCCCACCTCGCAACGACTTTCCCCGTTCTCAATCTGATCTCGAACGACCTACCATCGAAATAAATCCGGTAGTCGAATTTTTCCAGATAGTTCCTCTTTTTTTCATCGCTCCAATCTTCATCACCCCCGCGAACGCATTGTGTAATTTGATCAGTCTAGTATCCTATTGTTGAGACCAATCTCAACAACATCAGAGTCCGTAGGAGACTCCCACTATGCAAGGTTTGACGGATGGTTCATCCCGCTTCTGTTATTACTGCGGTTTCGAGAATCCGAACAATTATACTTATTGTGTAAATTGCAGAGGAGAGAACCCGACACCAGTTCAGCGCCACGTTCCGCAACCACTATTCACACCGATGGTGGTTGCTATTCCAAAGAGCAGGAGCACGTACATAATTCTTGGATTGCTGTTCGGTTGGTTTGGTCTCCACAACCTCTACGCAAAGCGCAACAACGTAGGAGCGGTGCAACTGATCTTATTCTTGATGTTCTTCTGGACTCTGATCGTTCCGTTCATTCTCGTAGTGTGGAGCATCGTAGATGTTATAACCGTTAAGGTAGACGGAGATGGACTTACGATGCGCTAACGCTGTGATCACATTTCACCGGATCAGCGGAGAAGCTTTCCGTCAGCGCAGGCTGTGGCGAAGTCGGCAGCGGAGTTTCGCGCTATCTGAAGGTGGCAGCCATTTTTGATTTAGGGTCTTTGGCGGTCGAGCATCAGCCGACGCTCGCGAATGCGCATTTGCCACTTGCGGCGCGGCGTTTCCTCTTCCTCAAACTGGGCCAGCATCTCCTTTATCGTTTCGCCCCCAGCCTGCCGCGCCTTCAGATATAGCAAGACCGCGATGATAGTGATTAGCGGCACGGTCAGGAGGTTCGAGAGGATCGACAATGTGCTCAACAGGTGGGGTCCGAACTCGAGATTCTCATTGAACACACCGACGAATTTTGGCCCGAGGATCAACGAAACTAACATTGGGATTGCAAACTTCACGAGCACGAGGATGGTCGCGTCCCACGGGGCGCGCCGCACCAGGGTATGTGAGCGGCGAAGCGCCGCCCAGTTCCGCAGGTTTTCGATGATGACGACGGGGACGCAGAGCGAATACATGACGTTCATGATAACGCCTGGCAAGATGCAAAGCAGCATGCCGACGCTGGTCAGGGGAATGAGGAGAAGTGAGGTGGTGATGAATGGACGCAACCGGCGGCGCAGCAAGGCAAAGGCGGCGCGGCTTTGGATCGGGCGTAGGGGGGTCACGATCAACTGGATGATGATGGGTACGACCACGCCTGCAATAGTGGCATTGCACAGGAGACTGACTAGGAAGGAGAGTAGATTGAGCGTGATGCTGATTGCGCGAGCAGCTCCGCTCGGCGTCACGCCCGCATGAATCATCAGATTGGCGCCGAACTGGAGCAACAACAGAGCGAGCCATGGCAGGTAGGAAATCACCGAGATACGTAGAAAGGTCGGGAAGTGCTCGCTAAAGATTGCGAAGGCGCGGCGCAATAGCGCGCTTGTCCCCTCGGCGCGCGCGCGCAGCGCGCTGGCAAAAGCCGCTGCGCTCTGTGGTCGCGCCGCCGGATCTTTGGCGAGGGCGGACATAATCAGGGCTGCGATCTTTTTCGGCGTCCTCGGACTGATTTCACGAAGCGGAGTGGGCTGCGCTTCGAGCTGTGATCTGATCACCGCGTCCACCTCTCCTGTGAATGGTGTCCGACCGGAGAGCATTTGGTACGCGATCACTCCCAGGCCGTAAATGTCCGACTGCGGGCCGAGTCTCTGGCCACGGCACTGCTCAGGGGACATGTAGAGCGGCGTACCCATAAGTGAGCCGAAGCGGGTCAATCCGTCGTCTGGCGGAGTCAACAATGCCGCCTCCTTCTGCGTCGCTTCGTTTCGCGATCCTATTCCTTTTGCCGCAGGTTCACGTCGCAGCGCCAGCGTAGCCGCTTCTTCTCCAAAGACCTTGGGCAGCAGCCTAGCGGCTTCGTCGAGGGATGCTCGGTTCGGGCCGGCGTCTATATGTTGTGACGGTTTGATTGAAGGCGGAAGCACGGGAGCCGAAACGTCTGGGCCGCTTTGGTCGAGAGCTCGTTCCGCCTTGACTTGTGAGGCGGGCGCCAGTTTGGCCAGCCCGAAGTCGAGCACTTTGACGGTATAACCGCCGCGACGGTTCGGCTCAAGCCAGATGTTCTCCGGCTTCAAGTCTCGGTGGATGGTCCCCTGTTGGTGCGCCTCGTCGACCGCTGAGCAGGCTTGTTCCAGAATGTCCACTACCCACATCAGCGGCAGCCGGACTTCCTCGGCCAGAATTTCGGATAAGGCGCAGCCGTCCAGGTATTCCATCACCAGGTAAGCGATGTTGGCCGCGCCGAGCCTGGCGAAGCCGAAGTCGGTCACGTCTACGACGTTCGGGTGGCGCAAACGGCCGGCAGCCTCGGCCTCGTGGCGGAAGCGCGTGACAAACTCCTGCTGGGCCATCAACTCCGGCGCGATGATTTTTAGCGCGACGTAACGCCGCGTGCCCAGGTGCATCGCCAAGTAGACAGCGCCCATCCCGCCTTTGCCGAGTAGCGCCAGAATCTGGTAATGGCCGATCACGCCGCCCGTCGCCGAGAAGGACGAGATCGGGACGGCCAGCCCGGCAGCGAGCTCAAACGCCGGAGAATCGAGTGGGTTTTCGGCCCTTCCGTGCGCACTGAGCAGGGCATCCACCTGGGCGCGTAAATCGGCGTCCGAGGCGCAGGCCGCGGTGAGATAAGAGTCGCGTCCGCCTGGCGCGCGTTCCAGGGCGCCATGAAACACGTCCTCGATTTGTTGCCAGCGATCCGTGTCGCTCATTGATGATCGACCCTCATTTTGACGAAGCTTCGAGCGCGTTTCGCAGCCAGGCGCGCGCAAAAGTCCATCCGCGTTCAACCGTGGCATGAGAGACTCCCAGGGCCTCAGCCGTTTCTTCGATGGTCAACCCACCGAAGAAGCGTAACTCGACGATCTTGCCGTGTTGGGGCTTGATGGAACTAAGTTCTCGCAAGGCGTCATCCAGCGCAACCAGGACGACGTCCGGCCCGGCGCCAAGTCGGTCGGCCTGGCTTAGCGAGAGCGTGTACTGCGGCCCACCGCGTTTGGCTGCCTTCGCCTGACGGGCGTGATCCACAAGAATGTTCCGCATCATCGTGGCGGCCAGACTGAAGAACTGCGCCCGGCTCTGCCAATTGACACTCTGCTGGTTTGTAAGGCGCAGGTAGGCCTCGTGCACGAGGGCCGTGGGTTGCAAGGTGAGATTGTACCACTCGCGCCGCAGGTGGCCGATAGCGACGCGGCGTAGTTCGTCGTAGACGAGCGGCATCAACTCATCGAGCGCGGCCTGATCGCCGCTGCTCCATCGCGTGAGTAATCGAGTTATCCCTTCAATCGGCCTGACTGGCATTCTTTATTCGCTTTTGTTGTGACTCTAATCGCCTGACGAGTGCGGCGGTCATATTTTATCAGAAGGCGCCGAAAATTTTTATCAACGGTGAGGGAAAGCGGCGCAGAAATCCGCCTGTAATAGTGACGCCCCATGAGCGCGCCGGCGGTGTGGTAAGGCGAGAGGCTCAGGTCAGCGCTCGGCGATCTCATAACGACGTGGATGATAATGAATATGAGCCGAGAGATACTTCGTGTTTATGCGGTGGAAAAAGAGTTTGATCGGGTGAAGGCTGACGAGGGGGCCTGGCGTTGTTCAGCTACAACAATCGATAGCGCAGAGGAGGGCGCATGGCAATGACAGGACTGTTAGCGCAAATACCGTATCAGGCGCTCGTACTTCTCGGATCGGCATTGGTGACAGTTTTCAAAAGCATCGCTTTTGTCCAGGAAGGACAAAGAGGCGTTAAGCTTCGATTCGGTAAGGCAGTACGTTATCGAACTGGGAAAAATGCCGGCCAGCCGAAAATCGTTCTCCCTGGGTTCGTGTTTATGATCCCATATATAGACAAGTTGAAACGTCGCCATGTTCGGCAGGAAACTATCCGGTTGGACTACCAAAAAATCATGTTTAAAGACGGCATGATTTTTCAGGTGAGCGCAATGCTTCTGTTCACCGTTACGGACGTGTTCAAGGCGATGTTCGAAATCGAAGACTTGGACGATGCGGTGGAAACGCTCGGGCTGGCGATCCTGAGGGAGGAGTTAAGCTCGCGCAACCACAAAGACCTTGCTGACCATGAAAAAATCGGTAAGGCGCTCTTGGATCGCATTAGCCAAAAGGGAGAAGAGTGGGGCGTTAAGTTCCATGCATTTAAACTCACTGACTGCTCACCCACGGTTGAGACGGAACAACTCGTGCTTATGGAAACAGGCGTTCCGCTAAAGACCCAGGCGCTCCAAGGAGCGGCGAACGAGTTGGGATGCAAGATCTTACAGCTCAATAGTCAGCTCGGAGCTGTATTGCTCGGGTTTCCCCTGATTGGCGCAGTGGGAACCGAAAGAACCACTAAGGTTGACGACTCCAGAGATGAAAAAGATGATGGCGCCGATTGACCAGGGCGCCAGGCCGCATCTACAAAAAATCGTAGTTCAATGACGCGTACCCGCTGGATACGCTTTTCAGTTTGTCGTAAAAATCCACAATAATATTTGCCAAGGGCATTTCAAAGCTAATGTCCACACGGTTCTGGCCCAGGTCTTGAATGTTGACGGAAACTCCCCGCCGCTTGGTTACTATTTCCATAATTGGGCCGATGTAATCCGTGGGGGGCGGAATATTCACTTTCATCCACGCGCGTCGACAACCGATTTATGCAAACAAGTGAGCGAAAAATCCAGCGACGACATTACCGGGCTTCGCTCAATTTCCCGTATGTATGGGAGTGGAGCGAGACGGTCTCGCTCCACTCAACAACCACTTATCGGACAGGAGAAGGCCATGGCCATGGAGATCACTCCGCCTTTGGCAAGCCAGGATAGCTTGAACGATAAAGACGCTGAGGCGCCGGCGGCCTTCGCGCCGGTTACGAATCGGGAGCGGATCGTATCAATCGACACTCTGCGCGGGGTGGCGCTGCTCGGCATACTGTTGATTAACATCATCGTCTTCGGACTGCCGGCGAGCGCCTACAGCGTTCCGATAAATGCTGGAGGCCATACCGGTTTGAATCTGGTCTTCTGGTACGCCAATCAAATCTTCTTTGAAGGTAAGATGCGCGCGCTCTTTTCGATGCTTTTCGGCGCGGGCGTAATGTTAATGACGCAGCGCGCGGAAGAACGCGGCGGCCTCAGGGCGCGGGGCATTTACTATCGCCGCACGCTCTGGCTGATCGTCTTCGGGCTGTTGCACGATTACTTCATCTGGATAGGCGACATCCTTTATCTCTACGGCGTCGTCGGACTTGCGCTCTTTCCATTTCGCAAGCTTCGGCCATCGACGATGCTGGCCATCGGCGCGTTGTTGTTGATGATAGTCTGCGGCATAACAACCCTGGGGCATTACAGCGAGATACGGACTCGCGACCGAGCGCTGGCGGTTGATCGTCTGGTCGCGGCGGGAGGGCAGCCGACCGAAGAGCAGCTCGCGGCGCAGGAGGAGTGGGAAGAGGATTCGAAGGAAATCAGACCCAACCCGGATGAACTCGCAAAGGAGATCAAACTGCATCGCGGCGGCTATTGGGAGCTATTCAAATGGCGGATAAAAGAAGACCTGGAAGCACAGGCCGTCCTGCTTTTACCCATCGTGTCTTTCTTGGCTGTTGACGCGCCAGGAATGATGCTGATCGGGATGGCGATGCTCAAGCTGGGGATCATAACAGCCGAGCGGGAGAGAAAGTTTTATCTCCTGATGATCCTAATCGGTTACGGCATAGGCGGAACCATTAATGCGATTACTGGATATTATTTCGCGCGCAGCGGCTTCGATCTGGGAAAAGAAAGTCTGGCGTGGATCCTCGCCGATTTCCCCAGCATGCTACTGGTCGCGGGCGGCCATATCGGGCTGGTCATGCTGATCGTCAAATCCGGCTGGCTGAAGCGGCTGACTTCCCGCCTGGCCGCGGTCGGACAAATGACTTTGACCTGTTATCTGGCGACGAGCCTGATCTGCACGACGATCTTCGAGGGCTATGGCTTTGGAATGTTTGCAAAATTGCAACGGTATCAACTGCTTTACGTGGTCTTTTCTGTATGGCTGTTCCTGCTGATCGTGAGCCCTATCTGGCTGCGCCATTTCCGATTCGGGCCGATGGAGTGGGTCTGGCGTTCGCTGACTTACTGGCGCAGGCAACCGATGAAGATCGCGGTTCAGGAGCAGTCTCAGCAAAAGCCGCAATGATGAAAACACTAGCGAACAAAACAGGACAGGTCTGGTCGTGGAAGGCGCAAGGCGTATTGCACGCTCAAACGCTCGTCCGGACCAACAAGCGCTTGAATAACCTGATTGAGCAGGATCACCGGAAGGCGCCGCAGAGATGTTATCCGATGCTGGGGTTCAAGACGTTCGGGAATGCGGTGAACCTTCGGGGAGTCGGCGCACTTGCCCAAAACATACCGGTTCGCCAAATTGCAGAAGGTAAAAGCCAATTGGTTATCTGCACAATTTATCTCATCATCAAAAAACATCGAACTTGAACAGAAATCTTTCGACAAAGCTTCTGCGCTTCCTCGAAATGCTGCGGGATCGTCTGAGAGGCAGGATTACGCTGCGGGTTTGTGAATTCTGGTTTTTCTGGTCTTCCATAGACACCCCCATTTTTATTCGGTATCTATGTCGTTCGGAGCGCAGATTTATTGTGCGACTCGCGTGGATCGAAGGGAAGCGCTAATTTCAACCGATTTAGCATAGGAATATGAACGATTAGCGGGAAGACTCAATTGTCTTTCCGTCGTTCAGAACTCGAATTACCGTAATGTATTGCTGGGAAAGGTGATCGTTCCCACTGTATTTGCAGATAGGCGATAGTCGCGAATGCCAGCGTGGCGTAAACCAACAGCGGCGCTCTCGGCTCGTCGCTCAAGCCTACGGCCAAAGCCACCGACGCGAGCATTACCGCCGCGATCAGCTTTCGGTAGATCACCTCCTGCCACAGGACGAAGATCGCTATGAATCCCAAAACGGCCACCAGCGTCCCCAACCCGTGCGGCAGCGCCAGCGAGATTGCCAGCGAGAAGTAGTAGCTCACGACAACGCCCCGCACGAATTTCTGCACCGTGTAGTAATTCTCGTAAAAGAAGGGAAAAAACGCGGCGAGCGTGGCCGCGACCAGCAGGTCGTTCCTGTCGCCCGCGGGCAAGATCAGCGCGCTTGTCAGTGGGTAATGCCAGGCGAGGATCAACCAGATTGGCATTGAATTGCGCAGCCATTTCGCCAACCGGCCAGGTTTGATCAGCGCCAGATCGGCCGCCAGGTAAGCGTAGTAGATCGCGGGCGGCAGAATGATGTTCAACCAGTGTGCGGCTAAGGTCCCGCG
>DATCXQ010000882.1:0-9791 GCA_036565725.1 Blastocatellia bacterium | reverse complement strand
AAAATCTCTGAAGCCGACCGCCTGGCCGAATTGAGCGCGCGTCGCGAAGAGGTGATGAAGCGTATGGGCGAGAGGGCGATCATGATTCTGTTTAGCGCCGAGCCGCGCGTCTACACCAACGACGTTGATTACCATTACCGCCAGGAGAACAATCTTTATTACCTCACCGGCGTCAAGCAGGACGGCGCGACTCTGGTTCTGATTCCGGGCGCGAAGCGGACGCGCGAGATTCTGTTCATGCCTCCGCGTGATCCTCGGAACGAAACGTGGAATGGGCATATGATGAGCGCCGACGAAGCCCGCGCGCGCAGCGGCGTTCAGGAGGTGTGGGACAACGGTCTGCTCAATGGGTTCCTGGCTTTTCTGGCGCCGCGCGCCGAGCAGGCGACTGCCAAACGCGGCGCCGTGTCGAAATCCGACGCGAAATTGGCCGGGCAATGGCAGAACGAATTCCAGGCCTTGATCGAAGCCGTGAAATCGGACCAGGGCGAGATATATCTGCTCGCGCCGTCCACAGATCGCGACCTGCGCGAATACCGGCAGGAGTACGAATTCGCCGGGGCGATCAAGGCCGCTTCCGCCGGGTTGAAATTTAAGTCGGCGGCGCCGATCTTCGCCGAATTGCGCCAGGTCAAATCGACGTGGGAGCAGAAACTGCTGCAGCACGCCGTAGACATCACCGCAGAGGCCTTCCACCGCGTCTTCGCCGCCGCCGCGCCGGCTATGCATGAGTATGAAATCCAGGCCGAATTCGAATACACGTTCCGCCGCCGCGGCGCCGACAGCTGGGGCTATCCATGCATCGTCGGGGCGGGGCCGAACGCCACTACGCTGCACTACATCACCAACCAGGATCGCCTCGACGACGGCAGCCTGCTGCTGATGGATTGCGCCTCCGAATTCGATCATTACACCGCCGACATCACGCGCACCATCCCGATCAACGGCAAATTTACCAAGGAACAGGCCGAGATTTACAACGTCGTCCTCGAAGCGCAGACCGAGGCGATCAAACTCGCCCGCCCCGGCAATTTCATGCTAGGCAGCGACCCGAAAGACACCGTCAACGGACGGTCCACGGAGGTGATCAAAGAAGGATTGCTGCGGCTCGGGTTGATCACGTCAAAGGAGAACAACGAATACCGCACGTGGTTTATGCACGGCACGAGCCACTGGCTTGGGATGAACGTCCACGACGTGGGCGTCCCCGGAAAGGCGCTCGCGCCGGGAATGATCCTGACGGTCGAGCCGGGAATCTACATCCGGCCCGACGCGCTGGACGTTTTACCGAAGACGCCAGAGAACGAGCGATTCATCAAAGCCGTACGCCCGGCTTTCGAGAAATACAAAGGCATCGGCGTCCGCATCGAAGACGACATTCTGGTCACTTCGGGCGAACCGGTGAACATGTCGGCGGCGATCCCGCGCAAACTGGAAGACGTCGAAGCGACGATGGCAAGGTTGAAACAGGAAGTGCGCAAATCGGGATGGCCGTCGGTGGCGAGTAGATAGTAAAGATTGGCGACACTGCGCGCACGGATAAACCGGTCCTTAAGGTCAAATGATACGAAGACTGATTGACGTGAGCCATGAGATTGAAGCGGGAATGGTCACCTATCCCGGTCTTCCCGCTCCGATCGTTTCCGATTATCTGAGCCGCGAGGCGTCAAGTGGCAGGTACGCCGAGGGAACGACTTTTCAGATCGGGCGCATCGAAATGATCGCCAACACCGGAACCTACATTGACGCGCCATTCCATCGATTCGAGGGGGGAATTGATCTCGGCGGGTTGCCGCTCGAACGTTTGGCCGACGTCGAAGGTCTGGTGATAAACGCGACCGGGCGAGACGGTCGCGCGATTGACGAGGAATATTTTCAAGGTCTCGATTTGCGAGGCCGGGCGGTTCTGATTCGCACCGGCTGGGACGCGCATTGGCGGACGCCTCAATACGGCAATGGCGCTCCGTTCGTGACCAGCCGCGCCGCCGAGTTGTTGGTAGATGCTGCGCCGGCGCTGGTCGGCATCGATTCAGTGAACATTGACGACGCGCAAGACGGCTCGCGGCCCGCGCACACGTGGTTGCTCGGCGCGGGGATTCCGGTTGTCGAGCATCTTTGCGGCCTGAATGAATTGCCCGCGCGCGGGTTCCGTTTTCACTGCGTCCCTGTGAAGTTTCGCGGAGTGGGGACGTTCCCGGTTCGGGCTTACGCCGTTATCGAGTGATCTTATGCCCATAAGTCTATACCTGCCGGAAACCCGGTATGTCGTTGCGAGCCTTCCGCTCGAACATTACGGCGAGGCGGTCGACTGTTTGCGCGATGCCGAGGGCTTCGTTTCGCTGACGCGCGACAAGGAGGAGATTACTCTGGTCGTCGCCGAAGATATCTGGAGCAAACTGGCGCCCCGTTTTTCTGGCGCGGTCGCGCAGGAGAGACGGCGGCTGATCCGGTTCGACACGGTGCTCGACTTCTCGGTGGTCGGCTTCATCGCTGAGATCAGCAACGCGCTGGCCGAAGCCGACATCAGTATCCTGAGCATTTCGACCTATCGCACCGACGCCGTGCTCGTCCACGAATCGAGGTTCGACGATGCGATCAACGCCATCAAACAGGCCCTGGTGACTCTCAAATTCACCCATCTCGCCCAACATTGAAGCGTGTGAGCAATCGGGCAAAGTTTTCATTTGTCATTGCCGGAACCGCGTGGCGGGCGGCAATGGCAAATGACAAATGCAAATGTAAAAAGTAAAGACCATGTCAAAAGACGACCTTGATCTTGAAGGTTTGCAGAGCAAATCGGTTTACGCGTCGAAACCGCTGAACCGCACTTCCGCGATCAGCCCGCCGATCTGGCAAACGACGACTTTCGGCGCCGAGACGACTGAAGATTTCGCCGAGATCGCCGTCGCCACGAAGCCGGCGGAGTTCTACACGCGCAACGGGAACCCCAACCACGCGATGGTCGAGGCGACCTTGGCCGCACTCGAAGGCGGAGAAGCGGCCCAGGTTTTCAGCTCCGGAATGGGCGCGATCTTCGCCGCCATGGGATGCCTGCTCGAAACCGGCGATCATGTCGTGGCGCAACGCAATCATTACGCCGGCGCGACGACGCTGATGAAAGAGTTCCTCCCGCGATGGGGCGTCGAGATCACTTACGTCGATCAGACCAACAACGCCGAATTCGCCGCCGCAGTGCGCCCGAACACGAAACTGATCTATATCGAGACTCCCGTCAATCCCTTGATGCAGATCACCGACCTGCGCTTCGTCGTTGAGTTGGCCAGAGGGGAATTGGCCAAAGGCCGGGGCGTCGTCACGATCTGCGACAACACCTTCGCGACGCCCGTCAATCAGCGCCCGCTCGAATTCGGCGTTGACGCTGTCGTTCACAGCGCGACCAAGTATGTCGGCGGCCATCACGACGTGACGGCGGGGGCGCTCGTCGGGTCGAAAGATTTCGTCGAACGCGTCTGGCGTTTCGCGCTGGTTGCGGGCGCCACGCTCAGCCCGTTCGACGGCTGGCTGCTGCTGCGCGGGTTGCGGACACTGGGGCTGCGAGTCGAACGCCACAACCGGAACGGAATGGCGCTGGCCAGGTTTTTGGAACATCATCCGAAAGTCGCGCGAGTCTATTATCCCGGCCTCCCATCGCATCCGCAGCATGACCTGGCCGGATCGCAGATGAGCGGCTTCACCGGAATGCTGAGCGTCGAATTGCAAGGAGGCTACGCCGCCGCCGACAAATTCATATCCTCTCTCCGCCTTGCCACACGCGCCGCCAGCCTGGGCGGATTCGAGACTCTGGTCGTACATCCCGCCTCGATGTGGAGCCTTCAGCTTTCCCGCGAACTGCGAGAGTCCACCGGAATCAATGAAGGTCTGGTGCGAATTTCGGTCGGCCTGGAAGATGAGGTCGATATGCTACGCGATTTCGATCAAGCCCTGGCTACAGTTTGATGGAAATTCGCGACGGAGGCTACAGACGGGGCGATGGGGCGACGGGGCGATAAGGCGAATAGGACAGAAAGCGGCGCACACACTCGCCCCGTCGCCTCGTCACCCTGTCGCCCCGTCGCTCTTTCTCTCTGTGGCTAAACCCAAAAAAAATAAGGAGAGATCTTTCAATCTCTCCTTTAGAAGGCTAGCTTTGCTGGGATGAAAACTTGGAAGACAATGGCGCTAGAACTCATCCAGCGCGCAACATTGATAAGTGCAAGACTGGCGCCACGATTGTTCGAGATAATGGACATGTGGTTATCTATGCGGAAAACGCTGGTTTAGCGGAAAGACTGGGCGCGCACAGGTGATACGGTAAGACCATTTTATCCAGAATTTCGTATGCGAACTTCAATTTTTCGTAGATCACACCTGGGTACGCGTCGCTTCAAGCGCGCAGTCTCGGCAAAAGACGCATTGATTGAAACCAGTCGCTTCCGGAAGCCCCTTGCCTGATTGTTCGTTCATCGCTAGCGACTGTGCGCATCAACTCCCCAAGCGCGCTACAAGACTCCAAGGGGTTACTATTCGAGACTGCGCGCTGGAATCTATGCGTACTCGGAGATTATTTTTTTTCGTAATTTGGGAGAAGATCGCTTATGCCTCAGACCCAATCCTGCGGTTTGAAATATGTCCATGCTTCGGCCTCGGCCGAATCAGGCTCCGGTTTGTAATCGTAGACCCACCGGGCCAGGGGCGGCAGCGACATCAAGATCGATTCCGTCCGCCCGCGCGTCTCCAGCCCGAAGATCGTTCCGCGGTCGTAGACCAGATTGAATTCAACATATCTCCCGCGTCTGATCAATTGAAATTCGCGCTCGCGTTCGCCGTAGCTTTGATGGCGCCTGAGTTCGACAATCGGCAGATAGGCGGGCAGGAAAGCCTCGCCGGCGTCTTTCACGAAAGCGAAAAGCCTCTCCATATCGCCTTGCAGGTAATCGAAGAAGATCCCGCCCACGCCTCGCGTTTCGTTGCGGTGTTTGATGATGAAGTATTCGTCGCACCACTTCTTGAAGCGGGGGTAATAATCCGGGTCGTGTTTGTCGCAGGCCTCTTTGAACGCGCGGTGGAAATGGCGCGCGTCTTCACGGAACGGGTAATAGGGGGTCAGATCGGAGCCGCCGCCGAACCACCGCGCATCGCCTTTTTCGAGATAGCGGAAGTTCGCATGAACGGTCGGCGCGTAGGGGTTGCGAGGATGGAACACCAGCGAGACGCCGGTCGCGAAAAATTCACGCCCCTCTCCTAACTCGATCTTTTTGGCGAACTCCTCGGGCAGGACGCCTTCGACGGCTGAAAAATTGACGCCTGCCTTCTCAAAGACCGCGCCTTCTTCCATAACACGAGTGCGCCCGCCCCCGCCCCCTTCGCGCAGCCAGTTGTCCTCGCGGAATCGCGCTTCGCCGTCCACCTCTTCAATCGCGCGGCAGATTTTGTCCTGAAGGTAAGAAAAGAATTCCTGGGTTTGTGATCTCATATCTGTTCTCTCCGTTCGAGAATTTTTGCGCCGCGATTTTGGCCCAATTGGACGAATTCGCCAATGCCGCTGAGGCCTACTGGCCTTTAGGAATTGAATGTGACGACAGTGTAGGAGCGCCCTTTTCCTCGCCCGCGCCCACGATCGAGGTCATTGGGCGCGGAATAAGCGCCGCCACATTGTCCTTACCGTTATCAATACAGAGGGATTTAAGCCAAACTTTATCTTTGCAAAAAGGTGCGACGCAAAAAGGTGCGACATCCCACTTGACAAACAGCGTTGTGGCCCATATATTGCGGGACTTTGCGAAGCAGGAACTTCGCCCCACAGGTGGCGCTAGCGGGTTTTGGGTGCAGAGGCGCCGCCGGGTTCGGTGGAAAAGCGGGAAACGTGGCAATTCCAGCGAATCTTTCTTGAGAATGTATTGTGGCGTCGTGATTCCCTCGTGGACTGAGACACGCGGCTTCCCGGCTGAGAGCATCCCCAAGGGGGGAGCGCCATCGCTCGATTCTCGCTTTGAAAATCACGCCACAGAAAAACTCGGCGATTGGGACGCCATAATCTGCACGGCTTTCGCGAAAATCCCAAAAAAAATCACTGCTTTCGATCAGGCTGGCGATGTGTATGTCACAGGCGCGCGCCTCCCGGCGTTTGCGCCGAAAGGCGTTTGCGCCGAAGGGCGTTTGTAAGGATTTCGACGCGCCCTCAAAGGAGGCGCGCCTCATTTTGAGGAAAAGTCACAAGACTGAGTTATGCCGACAATTAACCAATTAGTTCGTAAAGGACGCAAGCGGGTCAAATACAAGACTTCAAGCCCTGCGCTTCAATCCTGCCCGCAGCGCCGAGGCGTGTGCGTGCAGGTGAAAACTCAAACGCCTAAGAAGCCCAACTCGGCTCTGCGCAAAATCGCGCGCGTGCGTTTGACCAACGGCATCGAGGTCACTTCTTACATCCCCGGCATCGGGCACAACCTGCAGGAGCATTCGATTGTGCTGGTGCGCGGCGGACGTGTGAAGGACCTGCCGGGCGTCCGTTATCACATCGTGCGCGGCACGCTCGATTCGGTCGGCGTAGCCAACCGCAAGCAGGGGCGCTCGAAGTACGGCGCGAAGCGTCCGAAAGAGGGCGCGGCCGGCGCGGCCGCGAAGGGTGGCAAGAAGAAATAATCCGCAGGTCAACGCCGCGAGCGGTGGCGAGCGGTTCTGCCAATTGAGAAGCTCATATGCCGAGAAGAAGAGAAGTACCGAAACGCGAAATTCTGCCCGACCCTGTTTACAACAGCCCGCTCGTCGCCAAGTTCATCAACACGATGATGTGGGACGGCAAGAAATCAGTCGCCGAGGGCATCATCTATAAGGCTCTTGACAAGATCAAGGAGCGTTCCCAGGAAGACCCGTTGAAGGTCTTCAAGAAAGCGATCGAGAACCTTCAACCTAAGGTAGAGGTCAAATCGAAGCGCGTCGGGGGCGCCAACTATCAGGTGCCGGTCGAAGTCAACGCCACCCGCCGCGTCGCCCTGGCGATGCGCTGGTTGGTGGCTTACGCGCGCGATCGTGGCGAGAAGACAATGGTCGATAAACTCGCCGCCGAGATTATCGACGCCGCATCTAGCAAGGGGAATGCGGTCAAGAAGCGTGAGGACGTACATCGAATGGCCGAGGCCAATAAAGCGTTCGCGCACTATCGCTGGTAACCGGCGGTATGGCTAAGACGTATGTACGGTACCGAGCGTAAAGCAAGCGGGGCCGCTATCGCTGGTAACCCGCAGTAAAACGAAGACGTACACACAGAAGGAGAAGAGGTATCGGTCGGCCCGCGGGGGGGCGCTATCCAGCCCCCATTCGAGTCGATGAAGAGGTTTTATGGCAAGACAGGCGCCACTCAGCAGATTCCGCAACATCGGGATCATGGCTCACATTGACGCCGGTAAGACGACGACTACCGAACGTGTGCTTTTCTACACGGGCATCTCTTACAAGATCGGCGAGGTGCATGAAGGCACAGCGACCATGGATTGGATGGTGCAGGAACAGGAGCGCGGCATCACTATCACTTCCGCCGCGACGACCTGTTTCTGGAAGCGGAACGGCGAGGAGTACAGGATCAACATCATTGACACGCCCGGGCACGTCGATTTCACCATCGAGGTCGAACGCAGCCTTCGTGTGCTCGACGGCGCAGTCGCCGTGTTCGACGCCGTGGCCGGCGTTCAGCCGCAATCTGAGACGGTCTGGCGTCAGGCCGACAAATATAACGTCCCCCGCATCGCCTTCATCAATAAGATGGATCGCCCCGGGGCCGACTTCGATCACGCGGTAGACACAATCCGCACACGGCTGGCGGCCAACCCGGTCTCCATCCAAATGCCTATCGGCGCAGAAGACCGGTTCAAGGGCGTGATCGACCTGATCGACCTGAAGTCGATCGTGTGGAAAGATGAGACCAAGGGCGCCGAGTACGCCGTCGAAGGCATCCCCGCTGATTTGAAAGAGCAGGTCGATGCCGCCCGCGAGAAGATGATCGAAGTTATCGCCAACGCGGACGACGAGATCGCGACGAAGTATCTGGAGGGGGCCGAGATCGGCGCCGCCGAGATTCGCGCCGCGCTCCGCCGCGGCTGCATCGCCATCAAACTGGTGCCGGTCGTTTGCGGCTCGGCTTTCAAGAATAAAGGCGTCCAACCGCTGCTCGACGCTGTCATCGATTACCTGCCTTCGCCGATGGACATCGCGGCGGTCCAGGGAGTCGACATGAAAGGCAAAGAGGTCGAGCGCAAGGCTGATGACAAGGAGCCGTTCTCGGCGCTCGTCTTCAAGATCATGGCGGACAAGCACGTCGGTCAGCTTTCATTCGCGCGCATCTATTCCGGCGCGCTCAAAGCGGGTTCGTACGTGCTCAACTCGACCAGAGGCTCCAAGGAGCGCGTCGGGCGGATCATGAAGATGCACGCCAACAAGCGCGAGGACGTGGACGAGGCCTACGCCGGCGAGATAGTGGCGGTGGCGGGACTCAAACAGGTCACGACCGGCGACACAATCTGCGCCGAATCGCATCCGGTAATCCTCGAAGCGATGGAGTTTCCGGCGCCCGTGATCTCGCTCGCCATCGAGCCGAAGACCCGTCCTGATCAGGAGAAACTCGGCATAGCTCTCGGTCGTCTGGCGCAGGAAGACCCGTCGTTCCGCGTCACGACCGACAGGGAGACGAATCAGACGATCATTTCGGGAATGGGCGAACTGCATCTGGAAATCATCGTCGACCGCCTCAAGCGCGAGTACGGCGTTGAGGCCAACGTCGGCAAACCGCAGGTCGCCTACCGCGAAACGATACGCAAACCGGCCAAGGGCGAAGAGAAGTATGTCCGCCAGACCGGCGGCCGCGGCCAGTACGGCCACGTCGTACTGGAAATCGCGCCGAATGCGCCGGGGACCGGTTTCGAGTTCGTTAACGAGATTGTCGGAGGAGTGATCCCCAGAGAATACATACCGGCTGTCGAAAAAGGCGTGGTCGAAGCGATGGAAGGCGGCATCCTGGCCGGCTACGAAATGGTGGACGTCAAAGTCCGGCTGGTCTACGGCAGCTTCCATGAAGTCGACTCGTCAGAATTGGCGTTCAAGATCGCGGGCTCGATCGCTTTCAAGACCGCCGCCAGGGCGGCCAGCCCGGCGCTGCTCGAACCGGTGATGAAGGTCGAGGTCGTTACTCCCGAAGAGTACATGGGATCGGTCACCGGCGACATCAACTCGCGCCGCGGACGAATCGAGGGAATGCTCTCGCGCACCGGCACGCAGATCATCACCGCGATGGTTCCGCTCGCGGAAATGTTCGGCTATGAAACCGACCTTCGCTCGATGACTCAGGGCCGCGCCTCCTCCACGATGCACTTCCATCGCTACGAGGAAGCGCCGAAGAGCGTGAGCGAGGAGATCATTGCGAAAGTTCAAGGAGCATCAAAATAGATAGGGGGCGTTCAGGTCGCAATGAACGATGCCCTGAAACAATGAAAATCCCATGGGAGCGCAGGCATCCCTGCCTGTGGGGCTTCCGGCAATAATTGACTGACCGAAACAAGCAGGCAGGGATGCCTGCGCTCCCAGGGATTTTCAGAGGAGATTTAAGGAGCGACATAAATATGGGCAAAGAGAAATTTGATCGCACCAAGCCGCACGTCAATGTTGGGACCATCGGCCACGTAGACCACGGCAAGACCACTTTGACTGCGGCCATCACCAAGGTGCTGGCCAAGAATAATCCGAAGATCCAGTTCCGCAGCTTCGACTCGATCGACAACGCCCCCGAAGAGAAGGCGCGCGGCATC
>DATCXQ010000840.1:0-9940 GCA_036565725.1 Blastocatellia bacterium | reverse complement strand
GGCGGGAGTCAACTAAATATTTAGGAGTCGTTGCGGTCGCCGGGCGACGCCCGGATTTTCAAAAACTGCGTCGGATGAGGTAGGACATTTTGATGAAGAATGTGCGGCCGTTGCGCCGGAATCCGGGTTCGAGTCGGTCGGTGAATGGGCTGTATCCGTTGCGAGTCAAGTCGTCGTTGTAACCGGCGTAGAACGACGTGCCCGGATTCGGCGCCCACCCGATCAGGAATTGCCCGCGCAGGTTCGAACTCAACGTGGTGTAGTCAACTCGCGCCCGCGCGAAGAGGAAGCGGGTGAATTGATAGGTCGCCCGCCACGAATAGATGTTGTCGTCGAAGGCCACGCGCCCGGTGTCGTATCGCTCCAGACGGCTCTTCGTATAGTTGAGTGAGAGGCGCAGGGCGTCGGTCGGCTGATAATTGAAATTCCCATTCAGGTTGAGTGAGATTCCGGGGCCGGGGTCCTGAGGCGCGTCCGGCGAGATGAGCGCCGCCGGGCTGACTCGCGGAAAGCGTTTGCCCGCGCCGAAGTCGTAATCGAATTCGCCCCAGCGATAGACGCCCGAAACGTTCGCCGAATACTTCTTGCTTGGCGCTGTCTCGGCGAAGCCCCAAACCTCTTTGCGGTAAGTCGAACGCTCCGGGTCGAGGCCGAAGAAAGCGCCTTGCCGCCCTGCGGCGCGCTTGGCGCCGAACTCTTCTTCAAGGATTCGTTCGTAGCGGTGGGTGTAACCGATGCCGAGGTATGTCTGGCTTTTGAACTGCATTCTGAAAAGCGGCTCGACTATCCAGTTTTGCAGCCGCCCCTGAAAGTCGAAATTCGCGCCGCTGAATTGCGACAACCGCCAATCGATGAGCATCGCTTTCGGCCTGGGCTCGGAGCTGTAGCGCGTGAAGAAGCTCGACTCGTTGGTGTTGGTGCGGCGCGTGAAGCCCACGTCGGCGCGGTAATCCCGCGTCCTGCCCGTCATGCCGAGGAAGTAACCAAAGTGGCGTCCAGACATGTCGAGGTTCCAGTTGTAGCCGAGACCGTTGCCCGTCCGGAAGAGGTCTTCTCCGCGGTCCGGGTCGAAGAAGATTTTCCGCGAATGCGTCCCGAGGACCTGAAAGCTGAAGGTCGTCTTCTGGTCGAGCCGGAAACGCCCGTCGAAGCCGCCTAACTGGTTGTGGTTCTCGATGAAGTTGTAGCTCGTGGCAATCAACCCCAGATTACCTTCCTTGCCGACGTCGCGCTTGAGGCGCAGGACGCCGACGTAGGCGTTCTTGTCCAGAAACCGCTCGATGTCAGGGCGCGTCTCAGGGTCGTTGCGCTCGTCCTCGCTGAAATTGCCAGGCGCGTTGTCCGAGGCCAGCAGCAGCCCGAAGCTGTTGCGCCCACGACGCCCGGTCAGCTTGAGCGCGTAATCCGGATCGACTATCGAGCGCGTATGGACGGCCTGCAGCGGCGTTTGAAAAAGATCGATGCCCTCGAAAAAGAATGGCCGCTTCTCTTCGAAGAAGATCGGGAAGCGCTGATTGGCCGTGACCACCGTTTGATCGGCTTCGACCTGCGCGAAATCGGGATTGATCGCGGCGTCGAGCGTGACGGTTGGCGTCAGGCTGAACTTCGTCGTCAGTCCCGGATCGAGTTGGATGGGCTGATTGACCAGCCGCCCCGGGTCGAGTTGCGTCGCCCCGACAGGAAACGCCCGCACGCGCCTTCCGGTCTCCGAGACCGTCAGGCTCGGAATCAGTTCGAGCGTGCGCTCGGTGGATATGTCTTCGAGGCCGGTCAGTTGCCCGGCTTGATTGAGCGTGCCGGATTTGTCGCGCGAAACCGGCATCCATGAATCCAGTTCGCCGTTGAAATGTTTGATCCGGCGAAAGAAATGGGCGTTCCACAACTTGCCCTTGCCCGCTTCGTAGCGTAGCGATTTGAACGGGATGGCGATCTCGACCGAGTAGCCTTCATCGGTCACCACACCCTTCGACTCCATGACGATGTCTACGCTGTAATCCTCGCCGTTGCCTTCGGTGAAGACGCCGTCGGCCTGCACGCCGAGCGGATTGAAGAAGACCGCGTAGGCCCGCCGACGGTCGTTGAAGGTGTCCAGATAGAAGCCGAAGTAGTCGTCGTCAAAAATCTGATCGCGTTTGGCCACAGTCGCGCGCACCTTTCCCGGATCGTCCGCCGCGCGAAAGCCGATGTATAAATGTTTCGAGTCATAGCCGAGCAGGACCTGGGCCGGCTTGGAAGGCGCGATGTTATCGCCGGGCTGGATTTGGTGGAAATCTTTGAGTATTGTGGCCCGCCCCCAGACGTCGTCGTCGAGCCGCCCGTCAATCTTTGGCGCCGAATCGAAGCGCGCGATGCGAACGGGCGCCCCCTTATCGGGCGACGGCGCGGCCTCGCGCTTCCCGGCGGAAGGTTTCGCGCCATCTTTTAAAGACGTGGGCAAAGGCTGATCCTGAGCCGCGACGAGCGGGCCGGTGGTTAAAAACAGGCAAAGCAGTATGACTCGCATATTGAACGTTCTTCTGAATCCACAATACGAACTAGCCGGTATGTGATACGAACTGTGGAAAGGTTTCGATCTTTTTTTATCAGCGCATCAATTCCGGCTAAATTCGTTGAACGGCGACGGCGATTTGTTCAAGCGACTTTTACCGGCGGATCATTCAATGGACAATACGCAAGGCTGATTTAAGAAGGGTGCGCAATAATGAAAGTCGCCACTTGCGAGCGTCAAGAACTAGGACTTATAGGACTCATAGGACCCATGGGATTCATGAGTCCCATGGGTCCTATGAGTCCTGAAAGCCCTATTCTTGCCCCCCAAGAGATTTTCCGCAGGAGGAAACACAATTATGGAAAAAGCCGAGAGGATGGAAGAGATTCTCGCGCTGGCGCGCGCGAAGGCGGCGCCCGAAAAGCGGGACGCCGTTGAGCGTTTCGTGAACGCGTATTTCCAACAGGTGGCCCCGGAAGATTTAACTGAACGCCGCGCGGACGACCTTTACGGCGTCGCGCTCTCGCACTGGAACTTCGCGCGCAAGCGCGAGCCCGGCAAGCCGAAGCTGCGCGTCATCAACCCTACGATCGAAGAGCACGGCTGGCAATCGACGCACACGGTGATCGAGATAGTCAATGACGACATGCCCTTCCTGGTCGATTCGGTGACGATGGAGGTGAACCGGCAAGGGCTGACGCTTCACCTGATCATCCATCCAATTATGCTGGCGCGCAGGCGCGCCGACGGGGAGGTCGAGGAGATGCCCGCGGCGGCAGGCGAGGGAGTCGGCCCGGAATCGCTGATGCATGTCGAGGTCGATCGGATCGTCTCGCCGGACAAGCTCGCCGCGCTCAGCGCCGGCCTGACGCGGGTCCTCGGGGACGTGCGCCGCGCCGTGACTGATTGGAAGAAGATGGTGGCGAAGCTCGATGAGGCGCTCAGTGAGATCGAGGCCACCCGCCCTCCCCTGGCCCCCGACGAACTGCTCGAAGGCAAGGCGTTTCTGCGATGGCTCGCCAGCAATCATTTCACCTTCCTCGGTTACCGCTGCTACGACTTGACCGGCGTCGAAGGCGAAGAGGCGCTGCGCGTCGTGCCTAACTCCGGGCTGGGAATCTTGCGAGAGGCCGAAGGGAAAGCGTCGGGCGTTACGGCCCTGCCGTCTAACGTGCGCGCCTTCGCCCGTCTGCCCAGACTTCTTTACATCACCAAGGCCAACTCGCGCTCGACCGTGCACCGGCCCGGCTACCTCGATTACATCGGCGTCAAACGCTTCAACGAGCAAGGCGAGGTCTGCGGCGAGCATCGTTTTCTCGGGCTGTTCACTTCGACCGCCTACAGCGCCAAACCGTCGGAGATTCCGCTGCTGCGCAGAAAGACGGCGAATGTCATATCGCGCACCGGCATCCCGCCCGGCGGCCACACCGGCAAGACGCTGCTCGACATCATCGAGACCTACCCGCGCGACGAGTTGTTCCAGATCGGCGAGACCGAGCTGCTGCGGATAGTGACGGGGGTCCTGCATCTGGGCGCGCGGCAGCGACTCCGCCTCTTCGTGCGGCCCGACCCCTTCGACCGTTTCGTCTCCTGCCTGATCTACTCCCCGCGCGAAAATTACACGACCGAGTTGAGACAGCGGTGGCGTAAGCTTCTCGAAGAGGCGTTCAACGGCGTCAGCTCCGATTTCAACGTCTTCTTCTCGGAATCTCCGCTCGTCCGCATCCTGATCACGGTGCGCGCCTCATCCGACAACATCCCCGAATACGATGTGGCCGACATCGAGCGGCGCCTGATCGAGGCGTCGCGCCGGTGGGAGGACGAATTGAAGCAGGCGCTGGTCGAGGCGCTAGGCGAAGCGCGCGGCAATGAATTTTTCCAACGCTTCGGGGCGGCTTTCCCAGCCGCCTACCGCGAAGACTTCGCGGCTCGCAGCGCCGTGCCCGACTGCGAGCGCGCCGAGCGCGTGCTGGCGGGCGAGCCTTTCGCGCTATCGCTCTACCGCCCTCTCGAAGCCGCGCCGCGCACGCTCCGCTTCAAGCTCGTTCACAAGGGCAAGCCCGTCATGCTCTCCGACAGCCTGCCGATGCTCGAATGCATGGGACTGATGGTGCTGGACGAACGCCCCTATCATCTCGAAATCGAAGGCGAGGAGCCGGTCTGGATTCACGATTTCGGATTGATGAGCGAGAGCGTGGACATCGACATGGAGATTGACGAGTTGCAGGCGATCTTCGAAGACGCATTCGGACGCCTCTTCCGCCGCGAAATCGAAAAGGACGATTTCAACCGCCTGGTGATCGCCGCGCGGTTGCCGGCGGAAGAGATCGTCATCCTCCGGGCTTATTCGAAATATATGCGGCAGATCGGGTTCCCGCTCCCGCTCAGATTCATCGAGGCCACGCTCGCCAACAACGCCGGCGTCGCGCGCCAACTGATCGAACTCTTCAAGCTGCGCTTCGACCCCGCGCCGCGCGACGGCGAGGAGGCCGAGGCCGAGATGATCAAGGAGATCAAAGCCTCGCTCGACCGCGTGCAGAATCTGAACGAGGACCGCGTGCTGCGGCAAATCCTGGCGCTCATCCGCGCCACGACGAGGACCAACTTCTGGCGCGCGGACGGCGAGGGACGGCGGCGACCGTTCCTCTCTTTCAAATTCGACCCGTCGAAGATTCCCGCGCTGCCCGAACCCAGGCCGATGTTCGAAATCTTCATCTACTCGCCGCGCTTCGAGGGCGTACACTTGCGCGGGGGCAAGGTGGCGCGCGGAGGATTGCGATGGTCGGACCGCCCCGAAGATTTCCGCACCGAGATACTGGGACTGGTCAAGGCGCAGATGGTCAAGAACACCATCATCGTGCCCGTCGGGTCGAAGGGCGGCTTCGTGCTCAAGCGCGCGCCCTCGCCCGCCGACCGCGAGGCTTACATGAAAGAGGGCGTGGAATGTTATCAGGACTATCTGCGCGGACTGCTCGACCTGACGGACAACCGCGTACAGGGCCGGATCGAGCCGCCGCCCCAGGTCCGGCGCCACGACGAGGACGACCCGTACCTGGTCGTCGCCGCCGACAAGGGCACCGCCACCTTCTCCGATTACGCCAACGCGATCAGCAAGGAATACGGCTTCTGGCTGGGCGACGCCTTCGCATCGGGCGGCTCCGCGGGCTACGACCACAAGGCGATGGGCATCACGGCGCGCGGCGCGTGGGAGTCGGTCAAACGGCGTTTCCGCGAGATGGGCGTCAACACGCAGACTATCGATTTCACAGTGGCCGGGGTCGGCGACATGTCGGGCGACGTCTTCGGCAACGGAATGCTGCTTTCGCGCCACATCAAACTGGTCGCCGCGTTCGATCATCGCCACATCTTCCTCGACCCCGATCCCGACACCGAAACGAGCTTCAAAGAACGCGAGCGCCTCTTCAACCTCCCGCGCTCGTCGTGGGCCGATTACGATTCCAGTCTGATTTCGGCGGGCGGCGCCGTCTATCCGCGCACGGCCAAATCCATCCCGCTATCGCCGGAGGCGCGGCGGGCGCTCGGCGTGGAGGCCGACGAGATGACGCCAAACGAACTGATCAGCGCGATTCTCAAGGCCCCGGTTGATTTGCTTTACAACGGCGGCATCGGAACCTACGTCAAGTCCAGCAAGGAGAGGAACGCCGAGGTCGGAGACCGCGCCAACGACGCCGTGCGCGTCAACGGCGCGGACCTGCGCTGCAAGGCCGTCGCAGAGGGCGGCAATCTCGGCTTCACGCAACTGGGCCGAGTCGAATACGCGCTCGCCGGCGGCCGCATCAACACCGACGCGATCGACAACTCCGCAGGCGTGAGCACCTCCGACCACGAGGTCAACATCAAGATTCTGCTCGGAATAGTGATGGCTGACGGCGAGATGACCGAGAAGCAGCGCAACACGCTGCTCGCGCAGATGACCGATGAAGTGGCCGCGCTCGTGCTGCGCGACAATTACACTCAAACGCAGTGGCTGTCGGTCTCGGGACACTTGGCCTCCCTGCTGCTCGACCCGCAGCAGCGGTTCATTCGCTTCCTCGAAAAGAAAGGGCGGCTCAACCGCCAGCTGGAATTCCTCCCCTCGGACGAAGAGATCGCGGAACGGCGCGCGAAGCAGACGGGATTGACTACCCCCGAGAACGCGGTCTTGCTCGCTTACAGCAAGATCTGGCTCTTCGACGAGTTGCTCGCCTCCTCGCTCCCCGACGACCCGTGGGTGGAGTCGGCGCTCGTCAGGTACTTCCCGCAGGCGCTGCGCGAGCGTTATTCCGGCTACATGCCTCGCCACCCGCTGAAGCGCGAGATCATCGCCACCCACGTCACCAACAGCATGCTCAACCGGGTGGGCGGCACCTTCGTGCATTACCTCACGGAAATCACCGGCTTCAGCCCGGCTGAGATCGTGCGCGCTTATCTGCTCGCGCGCGAGGTCTTCGTCCTGGCCCCGCTCTGGAAAGAGATCGAGGCGCTCGACAACAAGGTCGGAGACAGAGTACAGGCCGAGATGGTGATCGAGGCCGACCATTTGATCGTGCGCGCGACCGCTTGGTTCCTCCGATCGCGGCGGCTCACTGAAGACATGTCGGGGGTCATCTCCCACTTCAGCCGGGGGGTGGAAGCGCTCGCGCGGCAATTGCCCGGCGCGCTCGACGACGCGGACCGCGAACGGGCGCAATCGCTCGCCGCGAGGTTAAGGGAGAGCGGCGTGCCCGAATCCACGGCGCTTCGGGTGGCGAGCCTCGACGCGCTGTTCGCGGCGCTCGACATCGTCGAAGTGGCGGCGATGAGCGAGCAGAAGGTCGAACTCGTTGCGGGAGTCTATTTCGACCTCGCCACCCAACTCGGGTTGCCGGAGTTGCGCGAGCAAATCAACGCTTTGCCCGCCGACAAGCACTGGCAGGCGATGGCCCGCAACGCCATGCTCGACGACCTCGCGGGCTTGCAAAGCGCCATCACCGGCGAAGCGATCAACGGCTTTGGTGATGGCGCCTCGCCCGAGGCCCTGGTCGGCGCATGGCGGTCACGCAACCAGCGCGCTATCGAACGCACCCAGCAACTCCTTGCTGAACTCAAGAACGCGCCCGCCATGGACGTCTCGATGATCTCGGTCGCGCTGCGCGAACTGCGCCACCTTGCTTGATGCTAAAAAAGAACTGCTGCGCATCGCACGATGGGAAAAAGTGTTCGCCATTCCCCTGTCCCGGAGGGACAGCGGATATTAGCCGGTGGAGAAACCACCGGACATGAATGATCTAAACTCCGCGCCCCGGATGGGGCGCCGGACCAGACTTGGAGGAAGACATTCCATCAACCCATCTCAGCTTGCATTATCATTTGATTTTTAGCACGAAAGACCGCGTGGCGTTCATGCACAAAGATTGGCGCGGACGGTTGCACGCCTATATGGGCGGCATCATCAACGATCTGGGCGGAGTCTCTGAAACGATCGGAGGTGTAGAGGATCACGTTCATTTGCTCGTTGGTTTGCGCGCCACGCATCGCCTCGCCGACGTATTGAAGGACCTCAAGTCGTCATCCTCGAAATGGGTTCACGAGGAGCTTAAAAAGCCGATATTTTCCTGGCAGGAAGGATACGGAGCCTTCACCGTCAGCGCCTCGCAGATCAAGGCGGTGAAGAATTACATCGCCAATCAGGAAGAGCGCCATCGCAAAAAGACATTTCAGGAAGAGTGCCTTGAGTTTTTGAAACAAAGCGGCTTGGAGTATGACGAAAGGCATCTCTGGTGAAAGTTAGTCCGGCGCCCCATCCGGGGCGCGATGATTACGAATACCGCAATCCCGGTGGTTTCTCCACCGGCTAATATCCGATGTCCCTCCGGGACAGGAAGAATCGTCGGAGGCGCGGATCGCAACGATCCCTACCTCTCGAAGAAATTTATCACGTCACTGACATCTGACATCTATTCGTGCCTGAGGGCGATCAGCGGGTCCACTTTCGTCGCCCGCCGCGCCGGGAGGTAGCCTGCCAGCGCGGCGACGCTCACCAACAACAAAGAGGCGATCACGAAGGTCACCGGGTCGGCCGCGCCAACTCCGAAGAGCAGGCTCCCGATCAGCCGCGTTACAGCGAAAGCGGCGATCAATCCCAACGCGACTCCGATCCCCACGAGCGCCATCTCCTGTCCTACGACCAGAGAGAGGACATTTTGCGATCGCGCGCCCAGAGCCATGCGAATGCCGATCTCGCGCGTGCGTTGGGCGACGGAATAGGCCATCACACCGTAAATCCCGATTGACGACAGGAGCAACGCCAGCAGGCCGAAGAAGGCCAGGAGGCGGGTTTGCGCCCTCGGCCCGTCGAGCGATTGATCAATGCGGTCGCCGAGCGTCTGGACGTTGAGCAGCGGAAGATTCGGGGCCAGTTCATTAACCACGCCACGCACCGCGGCGGTTATCTGCGCGGCGTCGCCCGTCGCGCGGACATGCAGCGTGCCCGCGTCGGCGTAATTCTGGAGCAGCGGCAGATAGATGAAAGGCGTGTTAGCTTCGGTCAGGCTGTTGTATTTGGTGTCGCGGGCGACGCCGACGACTTCACGATAGGACTCTTCGCCGAAGAATTTGAACCTTTTGCCGATGGCGTTCTGGTTGGGCCAGAAGCGTCTGGCCATGGTCTCGTTAACGATCACGACCTGCGGAGCGTTCTCTCCGTCCTGTTCGGTGAAATCGCGGCCTGTGATGAGCGGAATGCCGAGCGTCTCGAAGAAACGCAACCCGACATTGTTGACCTGCACAAACACGCCCCGCTCACTGGGCGCCTGCCCTTCGGGAAAGACGGTGTGGCTAAACCCGCCGCCGAAGGGACGGTTGCTCGCAATAGTCACAGATCGCGAGCCGGGCAATGCGCCGACGCGCTCCACCAATTGACGCTGGAAATTGAGGCCCTGCGGTCTGGCCATTCCCTCGCGCCCCAGATTGAAGCCGGTGAGCAAGATGCTGTCGGTGATGAAGCCGGGATTGACGGCTTGCGCGTTGCTCAGGCTCCGCACGAACAGTCCCGCGCTGATCAGCGAGACGAGCGAGAGCGCGACCTGAACCATTACCAGAGCCTTGCGCAGGTTGAAGCCGAAAGCGCGGCGAATTGGCCCGGTCGTTTCGCCTTTCAACGTCAACAACAGATCGGGCTTTGAGGCTTGCAGCGCGGGCGCCAGTCCGAAGATCACTCCGCTCAAAAGCGAGACCAGCAAGGTGAAGCCTAGCACGCGGAAATTCAACGTTGCGACCGGTGGGGCGTTCGGCCCTCCGCCGACCGGATCGAAAGAACTCAGCAGGTCTTTCGCCCAGAACGCAACCAGAAATCCGACCATGCCGCCCACCAATGAGAGGACGAGGCTCTCGGTAAGGAGTTGTCTGATTAACCGCCCGCGTCCAGCTCCCAGCGCTAGCCGCATTGCGATCTCTTTACGGCGGGCGGAAGCT